>CAMGEM010000174.1 GCA_946055095.1 uncultured Parabacteroides sp.
GAGAAAATCACTATATTTGCCCCAGTTATTACTGATATCATGGAGAAAACAGCAGAAAATAGGCAAATGCTCAATCCCTACGTCTCTGTCGATTGTGTACTTTTAGGTATCGACGAGGATCAATTGACGGTCTTGCTGACCGAACGGCGTGATGTGCAAGGTGAACGGATTGGCTATAAACTCCCCGGAAGTTTGATCTATGAGCAAGAGGATTTGGACGATGCCGCCCAGCGTGTGCTGAGCGAATCGACCGGTCTGAAGCAGGTGCTATTGCAACAGTTCCGTTGCTTTGGATCCCCCTCACGCACGGCCAACCGTTCGGATGTGGAGTGGTTGGAGGCTACCTCGCAGGTGCGCATCGGACGTTTGATCACGGTGGCTTACTTGGCACTTTGCAAGCGGACGCATCGAAGTGAGGAGGATGCCACTGTGCGATGGTGTCCGATCGACCAGCTTCCTCCGTTGCCTTTCGACCATACTGAGATTGTGGAAGCAGCCGTAAGCGAGATCCGCCAGTTGGTGGAAAAGGAGCCCGCTATTATCTTTGGTTATTTGCCTACGAAGTTCACGGCTCTCCAGTTACGCCATGTGTATGAGGTGATTTTCAACCGCAAGATGGACGTGCGCAATTTCCATAAGAAAATGACCTCGTTAGACTATATCACCTTGACGGACGACATACAAGATGGCGTCTCTCACCGTGCGGCGCGTTATTATCGGTTTGATAAGGTGAAATACAACAGGCATCGTTCGAAATTAAATAAGTAATCATATATAAAAAGAAGAAACTATGTGTTTATTGGGTTGTGATATAGGAAGTTCTTCCGTGAAGGTCTCGATCGTGGATGAGGAGACAGGTTTGACAATGGGTTCGGATCGCTTTCCGAAAGAGGAGGCCCCAATCAAGGCGCTTCGTCCCGGTTGGGCAGAGCAGGAGCCGGAGGATTGGTGGCGTTATACGAAGCTGGCCCTGCAAGGTGCCTTGGAGAAAGCGGGCGTGAAGGCCGACACCATTCGTGCAATCGGTATCTCTTACCAGATGCACGGCTTGGTGTGTGTGGATGCGCACAAGGAGGTGTTGCGTCCCTCCATCATCTGGTGTGATAGCCGTGCGGTGACCTGTGGCGACAGAGCTTTCCGCAACATCGGCGAGAAGCAGTGTCTTTCGCATCTGTTGAACTCGCCGGGTAACTTCACCGCCTCGAAGTTGGCTTGGATCAAGGAGTATGAGCCGGAGCTGTATAAGCGCATCGACAAGATCATGCTGCCGGGTGACTATATCGCCATGAAATTGACGGGCGAGATCGCGACAACCATCTCCGGCCTCTCGGAGGGTATCTTCTGGGATTTCAAGGAGAATGCGCTTTCCGAGGATTTGATGCGTTACTATGGTTTCGATAAGGAGTTGATCGCTCCCATCCGTCCGACGTTTGGTGTGCAGGGCGAGGTGAGCAGTGCGATCGCCGCGGAGTTAGGCTTGAAGAAGGGTACCCCCGTGACCTATCGTGCGGGTGATCAACCCAACAATGCGCTCTCTCTGAATGTGCTGAATCCGGGTGAGATCGCGGCTACGGGTGGAACCTCTGGTGTAGTGTATGGCGTGAACGGGCATGTGAGCTACGATACACTCTCTCGGGTGAACACGTTTGCTCATGTGAACCATACGGCAGAGCAGACCCGTCTGGGCGTGTTGCTCTGCATCAATGGCGTAGGCATCATGAACTCTTGGATCCGCCGGAACGTGGCTCCAGAGGGGATCAACTACCCTGCGTTGAATGAGTTGGCGGCTACGGCACCGATCGGCTGCGACGGACTTTCCATCCTGCCTTTCGGCAACGGTGCGGAGCGTATGTTGGAGAACCGACAGATCGGTTGCTCTGTGCATGGGTTGAACTTCAATATCCATGGAAAGGCGCATTTGGCGCGTGCCGCCCAAGAGGGTATTGTCTTTGCCTTCAAGTATGGCATGGACATCATGAACGAGATGGGCATCGACATCCGGGTGATCCGTGCGGGAAATGCCAATCTCTTCTTGAGCCCGATTTTCCGGGAGGCCTTGGCGGGTGTGACCGGTACGGTCATCGAGCTGTATGATACGGATGGTTCCGTTGGAGCCGCTAAGGGCGCAGGCATTGGCGCAGGCATCTATAAGAATGCGGAGGAGGCCTTTGCTTCGTTGAAGAAGATTGACGTGATCGAGCCAGATGGTTTGAAGGCCAATGCTTACTGCGGAGCGTTCGACAACTGGAAAGAGTGCTTGGAGAAAACAATGAGATGAAATTAATAATAGATTATTTATAAACGATTTAAACACGATTTATTTATGGGTTACTTTAAAGGTGAGAAAGAGTTTTTCCCCGGTATTGGCCAGATCCAATTCGAGGGACGTGAGTCAAAGAATCCGTTGGCATTCCATTTCTATGACGAGAACAAGGTGGTTTTAGGCAAGACCTTAAAAGAGCATTTGCGCTTCTCCATGGCTTATTGGCATACCTTGTGTGCAGAGGGTAGCGATCAGTTTGGTGGTGGCACGAAGCACTTCCCCTGGAACGACGCGAACGATGCGATCTCTCGGGCGAAATACAAGATGGATGCCGCTTTCGAGTTCATGACGAAGTGTAACATCCCTTACTATTGCTTCCACGATGTGGATATGGTAGAGGAGGCTCCGACATTGGCTGAGTTCGAGCAGCGTCTGCATACGATGGTGGAGCATGCCAAGGAGCATCAGGCGGCTACGGGCAAGAAGTTGCTTTGGTCAACCGCTAACGTGTTTGGCAACAAGCGTTACATGAATGGTGCCGCTACGAATCCCTATTTCCCCGCTGTGGCTTGCGCCGCTACGCAGATCAAGAACGCCATCGACGCTTGTATCGCGTTGGGTGGAGAGAACTACGTCTTCTGGGGTGGCCGTGAGGGCTATATGAGCCTGTTGAACACCAACATGAAGCGTGAGAAGGATCACCTGGCGATGATGTTGACGATGGCACGTGACTATGGCCGCAAGAATGGCTTCAAGGGTACCTTCTTGATCGAGCCGAAGCCGATGGAGCCGACGAAGCATCAATACGATGTGGATGCGGAGACAGTGATTGGCTTCTTGCGTCACTATGGCTTGGATAAGGACTTCGCGCTGAATATTGAGGTGAACCACGCTACGTTGGCTGGTCATACCTTCGAGCATGAGTTGCAGGCAGCTGCCGATGCCGGTATGCTTTGCAGCATCGACGCGAACCGTGGCGACTACCAGAACGGTTGGGATACCGACCAGTTCCCCGTTGACCTCTACGAGCTGACGCAGGCTTGGTTAGTGATGTTGGAGGGCGGTGGCCTGACTACGGGCGGTACGAACTTCGATGCGAA
The DNA here is from genome assembly GCA_946055095.1 of uncultured Parabacteroides sp. Lineage (GTDB taxonomy): Bacteria > Bacteroidota > Bacteroidia > Bacteroidales > Tannerellaceae > Parabacteroides. The sequence continues at coordinate 3,364 of CAMGEM010000174.1, forward strand.
GACTCGTCGCAACTCTACGGATCTGGAGGACATCTTCATCGCGCACATCGGCGGTATGGATACCTTCGCACGTGCCTTGATGATCGCTGCCGACATCTTGGAGCACTCTGACTACCGTAAGATGCGTGCCGAGCGTTACGCTTCCTTCGACAGTGGCGAGGGCAAGGCTTTCGAGGAGGGCAAGCTGACCTTGGAGGATTTGCGTACGATCGCCCTGCGTGACGGCGAGCCGAAGCAGATCAGCGGCAAGCAGGAGTTGTATGAGATGATTATCAACCAGTACATTTAAAAGCAAAGCGGCGAAAGCCGCTTTTGCTAATCAACGTATTCATGAAAAACTATTACATCATTGGATTGACCTTAGTGGCTACCTTGGGCGGCTTGCTTTTCGGGTACGACACGGCGGTTATTTCAGGCACAGTGGAGTCACTGCGCCATTTTTTTATTGAGCCGCAGGGATTACCGCTCGATCAAGCCAACGCTTTGGAGGGTTTCGTGGTGAGTAGCGCCTTGATCGGCTGTATCTTGGGTGCCTCGTTCGCCGGTTGGATCAGTCAGCGTTACGGACGTAAGCCAACGCTGATCTTGGCGGCGATTCTTTTCTTGCTCTCAGCGATCGGTTCCGCATGGCCGGAATTGTTCAGCGGACTTCCCGGCAGTGGAGACCATACCTTTATGTATGCTTTCGTAGCTTATCGCATCATCGGTGGTATTGGTGTGGGATTGGCCTCCATGGTTTCGCCGATGTACATCGCCGAAGTGGCTCCCGCTGACCGTCGAGGTAACTTGGTGGCATGGAACCAGTTCGCGATCATCTTCGGTATGTTGGTGGTCTATTTCGTCAACTATTCCATTGCCTTGCAGGGCGATGCGGCTTGGTTGCATCAGATCGGTTGGCGTTGGATGTTCGCCTCGGAGATCATCCCCGCTGTGCTGTTCTTACTCTTCTTGCTGTTCGTGCCGGAGACCCCTCGTTACTTGGTGATGCGTGGCCGCTTGCAGGGCGCTTCGCAGGTGTTGGAGCGTTTGATGGATAAGGCGACCGCCGCGCGGGAGTTACAGGATATTCAACAGAGTTTCCAGCATCAGGAGCCTTCGATGCGTCCCTATTTCCGTTTCATGATCACCTGGGCCTTGCTCTTCTTCGCGGGATACGGGCTCTTCTCGCTCCTCGGTTGGAGCAGTGCGTTGGAGATCGCTCTGCTACTCAGCTTCTGCGTAGCTCTGCTCTTCCCGGTTCGCTCGTTTGGCCTGTTGATCATTGGGGTAGGCGTGTTGCTCTCCGCCTTCCAGCAGTTTGTAGGCATTAACGTAGTGCTCTATTATGCGCCGGAAATCTTCAAGACGATGGGAGCCGCTACGGACGCAGCCCTCTTACAGCAGATCGTGGTGGGTGCGGTGAACCTCTCCTTCACCTGTTTGGCCATCTTCACGGTCGATCGCTTTGGCCGTCGTCCGTTGATGATTATCGGAGCCTTGATCATGGCAGCCTCTATGTTGGTGTTGGGCACGACCTTCTATACCCATTCCGTGGGCATTGGCTCTTTGATCTGTATGTTGGTCTATACGGCCGGTTTCGCGATGTCGTGGGGACCTGTTTGCTGGGTGCTCTTGGCGGAGATCTTCCCGAACTCCATCCGCTCTACGGTGATGAGTATTGCGGTTGCGGCACAGTGGATTGCCAATTTCTTGGTATCTTGGACCTTCCCGATGCTCGATAAGAATCAGTATCTGACCGATACCTTCAATCACGGTATCGCTTATTGGATCTATGGGGTGATGGGTATCCTCGCTGCGCTCTTCATCTGGCGTTTAGTGCCGGAGACCAAGGGCAAGACCTTGGAGGAGATGGAATCTTTCTGGAGGAAGAAATAA
>CAMGEM010000175.1 GCA_946055095.1 uncultured Parabacteroides sp.
TTATTTCACGAAGGAAGCGTTTGCCAAATAAGCTGCGCAATCCTTAACGCCAGCAAATTGCGTACGTCCGTCAGGCATCTTCTCTAACTCTACGAAGTAGTCTTGAATACCGTTGGCGTACATCTGCTTGAAGATCATCTCGAAGTTCATCATACCACTTTGACCGAAAACGGCACGATCCTTGATATGAAGCACCTTGATGCGATCTTTGTGTTTCTGCATATACTCCACCGGATCGTTCTGTCCCATCACTGTCCAATAAACGTCCATCTCGAAATAGACCTTTGAAGGATCGGTGTCACGCAACATGAGGTCGTAGATCTGGTCGCCTACCTTCATGAAAGCAGCGAACGGATTGCCTTTCATCTTCGCCTTCTGCTCCTCCGTAGCGACACGGTTGAACTCCATGTTATGGTTGTGATAGCCAAAACCCGTAGCGATACCCTCGGCCTTGATCACGTCAGCGGCTTGGTTGAAGATGTCACAAACCAACTTAGCGGCATCATGATCCGGAATGTTCGGCATCATGGGCTGGATCAAATATTTGCAACCCAACTTCGCATGGTCTGCGGCAGTGGCCTTCCAGTACTCCATGATCTTCGGTGTAAGCTCTTTCGTGTAGTCACGCAAGAAAGGAACACCCTCCACGCTCGGATTCACGTGTGAGCTGACGATCTTCAAGCCGGCATCCTCTGCCATCTTCTTGAACTCCATCATATCGACCTTGCCAATCTTTCCCTTGCCATAGCCTGCCAACTCTAAACGCTCATAGCCCATGGCCTTCACCTCTTTCAAGCGAGCGGGTAGATCGTTATACAACTCCTGTTGCAAGGAGTAGATCTGCAAACCAAAGCTCTTTGATGCGTGAGGCATAGGTGCCTCTGCCCCGGTAGCGGCTACCGCTGCGCTCGCCTTGCCTGCCAGCAAACCACCAGCAGTCATCAACGAGATATTTTTCAAGAAATCTCTTCTAATCATAATTCTGAATGATAAATAATAGGTGATTAATTACAAATTATGGATTATGAATACACCTAAACCCGGAGGTTATCCATGATTCATAATCCATAACTATATTAGTTAGCTGCGAAGCAGCCTCATTTTATCCCTTGCAGCAATACGGCAACTTGTACGGGTTGCGATATTGATACCAGTACAGACGGTGGTTCTCAGCCTCCTTGTCACCGTCGAAGCTCAATGTAGCCGGATTCCACTTCACCGGACGACCTAACTCGCGAGCGATGTTCTGCAAGCAGCAGAGTGTGTTCGTGCTGCAACCAACCTCTACCGGAGCGATCGGGTTCTGACGAGAGCGAACGCAATCCACGAAGTTCTGCATGTGCGGAGCGCTTGTCTCGAAGTTCTGCGGAGCCTTACCATTCTTCTGGCTCTCTTTCAACTTCTTCATATACTCCTCATACATCTTCTTGCGCTCCTCCGGAGTCATCATTCTCGGGCGCTTGTCAATCAGATTCTTCAAATCAGCGGGGATCTTAGACTGATCAGAGCAGTTGATGTAACCACGAGCTACCTCGATCCAACCCTTATCACCTACGAACTTGATACCCTGTGCATCTGGATTATCCTCCAAGTAGGGCTGCTCCGTCATGATGATGCCATTCGCATAGCGCATAGTTGAATACTTCGTGCCATTGTATCCCTTCGGTGTGAACTCAACCGGACCTGAACCATCCATACCGATGGCAGCCTGTGCGATATCGAACATGTGCGCACCCCAGTCTGCGGTGTAACCGTTACCAGTCTCCTGGTACCAACGCCATGCACCCCACAACTTCTCATTCTCTTCCGGATCCAAAGAGATAGGAGGACAGAGATCGGGATGATAGTGGATCTTCGGATCATTCAACGGACCCATCCACTGGTTGAAGTTCAAGTTTGCGGGAACAGGCATCTCCGGCAAGCTCAGTGGCGTAGGCGGCTCACCTACACGTGCGTAGATCTTCTCTACGTGGCCAATAGCACCCTCTTGACACATCTTGATGGCTGCCTGGAACTCAGCGCTTGAACGCTGCTGGCTACCTACCTGAAGCACACGGCCATTCGCACGCACAGCCTTCACCATAGCCAAACCCTCAGTGATGGTGTAAGCCAACGGCTTCTGGCAATATACATCCTTACCGGATTGGCAAGCATGGATCGTAGCCAAAGCATGCCAGTGGTCAGGAGTAGCTACCTCAATAGCGTCGATATCCTTACGAGACAACAGATCCTCATAGAACTCATATTTATCACAACGCTCATTCATTCCCTTTTGTTTCTGCCACTCAGCGACACGACGACGGAAACGCTCTGTCTTCATCGTGTCCACATCACAACATGCAGCTACCTGCACACCCGGACATGCGGCAAAACCCTTGAAATCAGACAACGCCTGCTGACCTAAGCCGATAAAGCCTAAGACAACGCGATCGCTCGGTGCGATGCGGACACCATCCATTTTCCAACTGGGAAGAATTGTTAAACTTGCCAATCCTAAAGCGGAAAGGCCTAAGAATTCACGGCGGCTTACGCCTTTCTTCGTGCTATCCTTCATGGTAAAACTCCTTTTTTTATTGTTAATACTAATAATGGTCTGAGAATTATGCGCCAAAGATAAACATAAATCTAATATGTTTATCAAATTGACATCTTTTTTTTCAAAATGCGTAACCAAAACCTACATTTAGGTAAATCGGATACATGCCAAAAGTGATTGTGTCGAAATCGGACCTAAAAATATCGTTCAAGCCCCACGTCAGATCAGCAAAAACAATTAAATGCTGGAAAGCACGCCATTCCGTCCCTGCCTGCAATCCCCACTGAAACTTACGCACATCTTTCGAGAAATCGTAAGAGGCTTGGTTATCACCCGTGAACTCCACCTTCGTCCCAGTTGGATTGATCTCCCGCAAATAACCCTCATACACATAACCAGCGAATCCCCGGTTGGTCGCCACCGAGAAATAGGGTCCCGCAGAGAAACTAACCCGTTGATTCAGCCGATATAAGGCGGTCAATGGCATCGTAAAATAGGCATTCTCCACCTTGGTCTGCACACCTCCTGTCCAATGACCTCGTAGCTTCTCTCCACCGTTGCCAATGATCTCCATGCCATAATTCTTCACGGTAGCTTTGGTTTCCATCCCTTTGTTCTCCAAACGCAAACCCACCATCAAACCCCAACGTCGATCCACGCCGATCCATTTCTTTATGTCACCCTCTAAGGAGATACAGAGTAATGGATTATAACTGTCAATCGACCGAATCTCCCGAGGTAATGGCAAAGGCGATGTTCCGCCCACATTGAAACCGGCCTTCACCACATATTCCCATCCATGTTTCGCCGACCACACTACGGCCTGATTACGCTCTTGTTGCCCATACGCCATCACAGCCAACAAACCAAACACAATACCTATATATATACGAAGAAATTGTCTCATTAGTTTTCGCTCTTAGTCATTATTGTCAGCATGAATAATCTCCACCTCATCAATCCACAGGGTGCTGCCTTCCGCCCCATTAAACACATCTCCCTCTATGCTGGAAGAGAAAACGATCGAGAGCTGATAGCCTCCTTGCGCCAGCTTCTCCTTATCAATCACTTTCCCCGGTTGCATCACGAAAGGAATATAGAAATGCGTCCACTCATCGGTCTCTTTCTGATCACTGATCTGCGCGATCGAAACCAGGTTCGGACTGGTCATGAAGTTAAAGCCATCCAAATACTTCACTTCATCATCGGTCTCAAAAAAGATCGCATAGACGTTGCATTGGTCGCGTTTCCCCTTGACCTCCTCACCTCCGGCCATAAATTTGTCACCGGCCTTGTATTTATAGTAACCGCTGAGATAGGTCGGGACCGACTCGAAAGGTCGTCCCATCTTAGAGGCCCGACGACCATCAGGGATCGCACTCAGCACATCAAACGTACCGATAAACAGGTTTCCAGCTGCCATAGGCATATTCAACATACTGCCAAAATCACCCGTGCTACGTGTCACTAACTTCGCGCATTTCCCCTTATAGCCATTCTCATCCTGCATGGTGGGATAATCATAAACCCCTAAGTTAATATTGGTCAAGGCAAAACCGGCATTTCCACTTGCCCAGCTAATCGAATCCCCATTGGACAGGATGTCATAAAAGATTTGGTAGCGACCGTTCGTTGGCTCCATCGCGATCTGCTCGAAATGGTATTCGGTGCTGATACCAGACACGATGCAACGCACTTGATAGGTCTTGCTCCATTGTCTGTCTTCCGAGGTCACGACATAGGTCTGTGGCGTAGAGAAATCACGTGTCGTCCCGCTTTCCGGACTGATCGTCGCACCCTCCGTTAAGGTAAACTGAGGTGCCAACTTCGTGATATTCGCATCTGCCCTCACTGTCAAGGTCACGGACTCATTGGTGATCTCTGGCTCCGCCTTCAACACCTCACCCGGGACGACACAGGTCAAGATGTCAGCCTCCGCATTGGGAGCCTCCGCACGGATACAACCCGAAAGTCCCCATAGACAGAGTAATCCACATGCCATTTGATCCCAGGGATACCGCCGTTTCGGATTGCGCGGGAACCATCCCTTATGCACCCGTTCCTCTTGCTCAAATAGCTCCTTGATGGTCCAGAAAGAGGAAAAAGCGAACACGCCACAGAGTGCGGATAGCAACAAACTATCCACGAAGAGCGAAGCCGCCACACCGCCAATGCCCAACAACAAGAAGAGCCACCAACAACGTGTACCCCAATAGTATTCAGCTTTCACTACCACGGGATGAAACAATCCGATGATTAAAAAAGTGGCCATACCAATCAAAAGGCCATCAAAATGTAGGAATTCCATCATATCCTATGTTACATTATACCTATTGATCAAACAAATAAAGGCCATGCCTTGTTCAGGCACAGCCTTCACCCTGTTATCTTTCTCTATGAGAAAACGCTTAATTCTTTTTCTCCTCAGCCGGGACAGCGGGAGCCTCCTCTGCGGGAGCAGCCGGCTGTTGTGCCGTACCAAAATCAGGAGCGATCGTATTGGGGTCAATCGAAACCGCATCATTCACCTGCTGCTTGATCTCAGACTGGTTCGTATTCTCTGAGCGGGGAATAAAGGCTGTGATGACAATACTCAGCACAATAACAACCCCTGCCAATGTCCAAGTAGCCTTCTCTAAGAAGTCAGTGGTCTTACGCA
>CAMGEM010000176.1 GCA_946055095.1 uncultured Parabacteroides sp.
AATGTAACGCTTAAACAATCCTTTTACCATAGTTCGCTTTGCAATTATTTTTACGCTGCAAATGTAAGGCGATTATTGGTACGAAATATGTTTTACAGCATATTTTTGCGGCGAAATCGCTTTTTCTTGACATTCGGCAAGAAAAGGGTGGGAGGCGAATAAAGAAAAATACTAATTTTGCAGACTGATTTTAACAGAGAAAAGAAGCATACATATATTATATATAGATCATGATTAAGATTACATTTCCGGACAATTCCGTGAGAGAGTATCCGAAGGGTACGACCGCTATGCAGATAGCGGAGAGCATCAGTTCTCGTTTGGCGCAGGAGGTTCTGGCCGCAAGCGTGAATGGCGAGACATGGGATTTGACCCGTCCGATCGAGGAAGATGCGTCGGTAAAGCTGTTGAAGTGGGACGATGAGGAAGGCAAGCATGCTTTCTGGCATTCGAGCGCGCACTTGATGGCTGAGGCGTTGCAGGAGCTGTATCCGGGCATTAAGTTCGGTATCGGTCCGGCTATCGAGAATGGTTTTTACTATGATGTAGATCCGGGTGAGGCCGTGATCAAGGAGAGCGACTTTCCCGCTATCGAGGCGAAGATGCAGGAGCTGGTAGCCAAGAAGGAGGAGATCAAGCGTCAAAGCATCACGAAGGCGGACGCTTTGAAGATGTTTGGCGACCGCGGTGAAGAATATAAGACTGAGTTGATCAGCGAGCTGGCTGATGGTACGATCACAACCTATACGCAGGGTGCGTTCACCGATTTGTGCCGTGGCCCGCACTTGCCTAACACCTCTTACTTGAAGGCGGTGAAGATCTTGAGCGTGGCAGGAGCTTATTGGCGTGGCGATGAGAAGCGCAAGCAGCTGGTACGTCTTTATGGTATCACCTTCCCAAAGAAGAAGATGCTGGATGAGTATTTGGTGATGTTGGAGGAGGCGAAGAAACGTGACCACCGTAAGATTGGTAAGGAGATGGATCTCTTTATGTTCACGGACATGGTGGGCAAGGGTTTGCCGATGTGGTTGCCGAAGGGTACGGCTTTGCGCTTGCGCTTGCAGGATTTCTTGCGTCGCATCCAGGCTCAATACGGCTATCAGGAGGTGATGTGTCCGCCGATTGGCAACAAGATGCTGTATATCACCTCTGGTCACTATGCGAAGTATGGCAAGGATTCCTTCCAGCCGATCCATACGCCGGAGGAGGGCGAGGAGTACTTCTTGAAACCGATGAACTGCCCTCACCACTGTATGATTTTCAAGAACTCTCCCCGTTCGTATAAGGATCTGCCTTTGCGTTTGGCTGAGTTCGGTACGGTTTGCCGTTACGAGCAGAGCGGTGAGTTGCACGGATTGACTCGTGTGCGCAGCTTTACGCAGGATGACGCGCACCTTTTCTGCCGTCCGGATCAGGTGAAGCAGGAGTTCTTGAACGTGATGGACATTATCTCTATCGTGTTTAAGACGATGAACTTTGAGAACTTTGAAGCGCAGATCTCTTTGCGCGACAAGACGAACCGCGAGAAGTATATCGGTAGCGACGAGAACTGGGAGAAGGCTGAGCAGGCGATCGTGGAGGCATGTCAAGAGAAGGGCTTGCCGGCGAAGATCGAGTATGGTGAGGCTGCTTTCTATGGTCCGAAGCTGGACTTCATGGTGAAGGATGCGATCGGTCGTCGTTGGCAGTTGGGTACGATTCAGGTGGATTATAACTTGCCGGAGCGCTTCCAGCTGGAATATACCGGTGCGGATAACCAGAAGCACCGTCCGGTGATGATTCACCGTGCGCCGTTTGGCTCTATGGAGCGTTTTGTGGCTGTCTTGATTGAGCACACGGCGGGTAAGTTCCCGTTGTGGTTGATGCCGGATCAAGTGGCTGTGATGCCGATCAGTGAGAAGTATAACGAGTACGCTTACGAGATCCAGAAAGAACTGGCCGCACAAGAGATCCGGGCGATCGTGGATGACCGAAACGAGAAGATTGGCCGTAAGATTCGCGACAATGAGCTGAAGAGAATCCCTTATATGCTCATCGTCGGTGAGAAAGAGGCAGAAAATCGTGAAGTTTCTGTAAGAAAACAGGGCGAAGGTGATAAAGGTTCAATGAAAATTGCTACCTTTGCGGCGCTTTTGAACGGAGAAATCGAAGAGATGATGAACCGTTGGCGTACAAACAACGATTAAATTAATTACGAACGAGGAGAATAGATCTTTTTGAATGAAGAATGACAGTTTAAAAGAACAGTATAGAATCAACGAGCGCATTCGCGTTCGTGAGGTTCGTTTAGTAGGTGACAATGTCGAGACTGGTGTATATCCCATTGCTCAGGCACTGAAGATTGCTGAGGATCAGGGTATGGACTTGGTTGAGATCTCACCCAATGCTGCGCCCCCCGTTTGTAGAGTAATCGATTACCAGAAGTTCCTGTATCAGCAGAAGAAACGTCAGAAAGAGCAGAAGGCGAAATCGGTGAAGGTGGTCGTGAAGGAGATCCGTTTCGGACCGCAAACCGATGATCATGACTATAATTTCAAGCTGAAACATGCGAAGGGCTTCTTGGAGGAGGGATCGAAGGTGAAAGCCTATGTATTCTTCAAAGGTCGTTCGATCTTGTTCAAAGAGCAGGGTGAGGTCTTGTTGCTTCGCTTCGCCAATGACTTGGAGGATTATGGAAAGGTAGAGCAACTGCCGGTGTTGGAGGGTAAGCGCATGATTATCATGCTTACGCCGAAGAAGGGTGCAGGTTCATCTTCCGCTTCTAAGCAGGCAAAGAAACCAGAGGCTACGAGCAAACCTGAGCAGAAAGATGAAAAAAAGCCGTCTTAACAAGCGGTGAAGTTTAATATAATTTAAAAGATTAAGGAAAATGCCTAAGATGAAGACTAATTCCGGTGCCAAAAAGAGGTTCGCCCTTACCGGAACAGGAAAGATCAAAAGAAAACACGCTTTTAAGAGTCACATTCTGACGAAGAAGACGAAGAAAGCAAAGAGAAACTTGACGCACACTGGCTTGGTAGCAGGTGTTGACGTAACCAACGTAAAGAAGCTGCTTTGCTTGAAGTAATCTTTCTAAATTAGCGAGTTTTTATAACGATTTTTATTAACCGAATGCATTAGCTATCAAGATCATCCTGAGAAAAAGGATGGCGCTATCATTCAAAACAGATTAAAATTATGCCGAGATCAGTAAATCATGTTGCTTCAAGAGCAAAAAGAAAACGGATTTTGAAACTTACCCGTGGTTATTATGGTGCACGCAAGAACGTGTGGACCGTAGCGAAGAATACCTGGGAGAAGGGTTTGACTTATGCTTTCCGTGATCGTCGTAACAAGAAACGTAACTTCCGCGCTTTGTGGATCCAGCGTATCAACGCTGCCGCTCGCTTGGAGGGTATGTCTTACTCTCGCCTGATGGGTGCTTTGCACAACGCAGGTATCGAGATCAACCGTAAGGTGTTGGCTGACTTAGCCGTTAACCACCCGGAGGCATTCAAGGCTATCGTAGCTAAGGTGAAGTAACTTAATAGGCTATTATAGAGCGAAAAAGAGTCTTCTTGTAAAAAGGAGGCTCTTTTTTTATGCTTTTGTTTGGCTATATCGAGGGAATGACTTACTTTTGTGACGAAGAAAAAATAGACAAAGAGTTTAGCCGCACTGCTTCGATTGGGAAACTCATCAGTTTATTTTTAATTCCGAGACATCGCTCTTGTCACTAATGGCGGGCCGCGCCCTTCGGGGTATGCTTCGCACGGCGGATTACAAAGGTGGCAAAGCACTCAAATCCTGTCATCCGGAGTTTTATCACATCTACAGTGCGGCTTTTTCAGCTATAAAGGAGGAATTTCTATAGAGATTCCTCCTTTTTTTGTCTCTTCTCCTTGTACTTCTTCAATTTAATGGTATCTTTACCCGAAATTCGTTAAATCTAATAATTATAGTACTTATGGCACAGCCAAAACGATCTTATTTGAAAGCGGTCGGACTGTTGTTCGCTGTCTCGTCGTTGTTTTCTTGCGCTCCACGTGAAGAGCGTCAGCTAAACCTTATTCCTAAGCCTGCGCAGATGGAGTTGAGAAATGGTTATTTCAAGGCGGACAGTAACTTGGTGTTTGATTCGGGGTCGATTCGTTATGTTATCAATGGAGAGGGCAATCCGGAAGGGTATTCCTTAGAGGTGAACAAAGAGGGTATCGTAGTGAAAGCGGCTACTGATGCGGGTATCTTCTATGGCAAGCAGACGCTCAAGCAGCTTTATACACCGGAGGGATATCCTTACGTCTCGATTACCGATGCGCCTCGTTTCAGCTACCGTGGTTTGCACCTCGATGTCTCTCGCCATTTCTTCCCCAAGGAGGAGATCTTTAAACTGTTAGATGTGATGGCCTATTATAAACTGAATAAGTTACATTTTCATCTAACAGACGCGGGTGGATGGCGCTTGCAGATAGACAAGTATCCGAAACTGACGGCAGAGACGGCCTATCGCACGGAGACTGATTGGTTGAAATGGTGGGATGGCAAGGATCGGAAGTATGTGCCGGAGGGTACGGAAGGTGCTTACGGAGGGTATTACACGAAGGAGGATATTCGGGAGATCGTGGCTTTTGCGGCTGAGCGACATATTGATGTCGTGCCAGAGATTGAGTTCCCTGGTCATTCGGAAGAGGTGTTTGCTGCTTATCCGGAGCTCTGCTGTACGGGAAAACCCTATACCAGTGGGGATTTCTGCATTGGCAATCCGAAGACATTTACCTTCATGGAGGATGTCTTGACTGAAGTGATCGAGCTGTTCCCCTATGAATATGTACATATTGGTGGTGATGAGGCAGGCAAGCAGGCGTGGAAGAGCTGCCCGAAATGCCAAGCGTTGATGCGCAAGATGGGTATGCAATCGGTGGATGAATTGCAGAGTTACATGATTCATCAAGCGGAAGATTTCTTGAAGAGCAAGGGGCGTAAGCTGATCGGCTGGGATGAGATCTTGGAAGGAGGTTTGGCCCCAGAGGCGACGGTGATGTCGTGGAGAGGGGAGAATGGGGGTATCAAGTCGGCTCGTATGGGGCATGACGTGATCATGACACCGGGCAACTACCTCTATTTCGATTTCTATCAGGCGGATCCCAAGACGCAACCCTATGCGATTGGTGGTTATACCCCTATCAAGCATGTAT
>CAMGEM010000177.1 GCA_946055095.1 uncultured Parabacteroides sp.
GAAATAAAATGGAAACTATGCAGAATCAAACATTAGCGGTTATACGCACTCGTCGGAGTGTGAAGAAATACACGGATCAGTCGGTTCCTCGTGAATTGGTTGAGGCGGTGGTGGAGGCAGGCATGTACGCCCCCAGTGGTATGAATCGTCAGTCGGCCATTATCTTGGCTGTCACCGACAAGGAGATGCGGGATAAGTTAAGCCGGATGAATCTCGACATCATTTTGGGCAAACAGTTGCAAACCAGCTCTGGTCATGGCGATCCTTTCTATGGCGCTCCGGTGGTGTTGGTGGTCTTGGCGAAGAAAGCTTGTCCGACACGGGTGTATGACGGTTCTATCGTGTTGGAGAATATGTTGTTGGCGGCTCATAGCTTAGGTTTGGGGGCTTGCTGGATTCATCGGGCCAAGGAGATGTTCGAAACCGAGGAGGGGCAACAGCTGCTTCGTGACTTAGGCATCACGGAGGAGTATGAGGGCATTGGCCATTGCATTTTAGGGTATGCCGCTCCCGATGCCTTGAAACCGCAATCCCCTCGCAAACCCGATTATGTGCGGTGGGTGTGACTGGGTGATAGAAAGAATCCTCCCCTCGCTCCAAGGATCACGAAGCGAAGGGAGGATGACTTATATATTAGGGCAGTGCTAAGAACTCAGCGGTGAGGTATTTCTGGCCATGAGGGCCGTATGCGCCTAAAGCCTTCCGGGCAATCATCTTGTCAGGATTCTCTTTGGCGGTGTTCACCGGGTCACCGTAAGGAGTGGCTATCATGTTCGATATGGAATATTCCCACGTCTTGTCGGGCAGGATGTTGCGATACATGGTGACGATACAGTCGCCAATCTCGTTGCCCTCCACTGACTTTCGTTCCCTATCCCAGACAATGAGTTGCCAGTGCTTGCCTTGTGCGACCTCCGCTTCCACCTTCTCACGTATGGAAGCTAACTCGGCATTCTGCTTCATGCAGACAACGAATGTGCAGGAATCGCCGTCGGGCACAGCTGCTTGCTCGTCATACACTGAATAATAGGAGTGGGTGTCACGAGCCGAACCGAGGCAGATTGACCAGTAGCGAGCATGAGCTGTCTTGTATTCCTCTACTGTTTTAGGAATAGTGACCGGTATGAAGCTGAACGTGAGCACTTGATCATCCTTCAAGATGGTACGTGCGAATAGATAGTCGGTGGAGTTGTTGGGATAGTAGGCTCCTTTGGTGGCGAGGAAGAAAGGCATCTCATCCAGCTCATCCGACCAGAGATGGCTGTAGGAAGTGCCGAACGAGATGACGTTAGAGTTCATGCGTATGGGGGCAGCTACCTCTTCCATCGTATGGATATTGACCGCTTCGATAGCGGGTAGCTCCACGCCACCATATTCATCTACACCGAGGTACTCCCGGATGATAAGGGTGCCCCGCTTCACTCCCTCTTTTATCTTGCATACGTTAGCCGCGCCTAATCGTGCGATCTGGCTCTCATCCGTGGATGAGGGAACGACGTACACCGTGAAGCTGCCTTGGTCAGACGAGGTGACGACAAAGGGGTTGACGCTGCCCGCGTCGGGCACGATCTCATTGTCGGCAAAGCCTCCGATCGCCTCTCCCTTCTCATCGTCGTAGAGGCTAAAGCTGAAAAAGCGTGCTTTCGGGAAGGCTCCGTGGATGCGCAGCGCGATGTCGGGATGCTCATCGATGCTCCAGGTATATTCCCAGTAGTTGACATAGAGGTCTGGATAGGCGAAGATGGTACCGTCGCTACCCACCAATGTCTGTCCCCACTGTTCTTTCGGGGAGGGATTGACAATCGGAGCAATAGGGTCGTTGTCGTCTGAACAACTGACCATGCCTAAAAGCAAGGCGAATATGAAAAGAATCTGTTTCATAGGATCTGTTTTATTTCGTTAATGATACACGATAGGGGCCGCTCACTGAATTGAACAGCAGGTCCCCGTTCTCGAAATACTGGATGATGGCATAGGTGCCGTTGCCTCGACTGGTGTCTCCGAAGATCACCCGGTGGCGTGTGGTCCCCGTATTCCAATCCAGTCCAGTTACTTCCCAGCCATCCGCTTGGCTGTAGCCGTTGACGAAGACCATCTCCGATGCGGTGCTGACCGCCGGAATCATGCTGGGGGAGCTCACGTCTCCTCTCGACCAGACAGACTCCCAGCTATTGGAGGCGGTGTTCCAACGCAGGCGCTCTACGCCCTCTGGAGAATCGATCAGCGGACCGATGGCGAGTACATCTACCACCTTGTCGCCTGTCGTCTTTGTGCCACTGAGGATATTGTTGACTACGAAAGCGCCATAGCCCGCACAAACGACCGATTGCTCCGATTGAATCCATTCCGTCTCTTTCGGCAGACCGCAGCTCACCTCGAAGGCATCGGCGATGCGTGGATTTCCTGCTACCACCTCTTTGGCATCCGCTGGGATCTCGTCACGCCAAAAAGCTATAAGCTTCATGCGTTTTGCACCATCCGTGATGACCACCAATTTATCTTCGTCATCTCCGAATCCCATAAGGGTAGGCGTGGAACCTGTGCCAGTGCCCATCTTGATGGATGGCGCATTGGGGCCGCCGTCGTAGTTCGCTTTCCATGCCCCATCTGCCTCATCGGTGCTGAGATGTCCGTTCTTCCATACGATCTTTTGCATCACTCCGCTGCCGTTCTCTTGCTGACTGTTACTGGCTACATAGATACCGTTTTGCTCATCAATGGCAATGGAATTGGTCAAGACCTGTCCTTCCGGCAAGGGGCAGCTATCGACGATTCTCGTCAGTCCTCGATCCACGATCACGAGCCCTTGGTTGTAGCCTACTACCAAATAACCATCGTAGGTCATCACCACGCCGACCAAAGTCCATGCCCCGGCCACCTGATCACGGATGTCGAGTTGTTTATCGAGCATGATGCCCTTCTCCGGTTGGGCAGGATCGACCAGCCGATAACGGGCGATGTTGGTCCCGATGTTGGTGTAGGCATAGTTGTCCTTGTCGCAGAGCACGTAGTTGCCGCTGGCGATGGCATACATCGGGTTCTTTCCCAAGAAAGGAATGATGGCATTGTAGAGATCCTCTGTCGAGTTGTACTTTGCCGAGAGCGTACGCAGCTGTTCTTCGGTCTTCATCGTGCCGGTGGGCAAACCTGCCTCTCCTAATTTCGTGAAGGCACCGTCAGCGATTCGATAGTAGGATACACGGTCGCTGCTCATGCCCCACATATAGCCATCCGCTGCGGCCGATAAGGTCATAAGGTTGACTGGGCCGCTCCATCCGCCTTCGCACGCATAGGGGTCGGCATAAAAGGTGCCGTCAGCTACTTTATAAGGGAAAGCATCCGTTTGTGCGGAATTGAAATGGGTGATGCTATAATGCTCCTGTGCCAAGTAGGGGTTGCGCTGCGGGACGTTCACTTGGGTGAGCGGCTGCTGCTCATCATTACCGTCAATAATATCTCCTATTTCATCGTCTGAACAGGAAATGAAAGGCACACATAGGCATGCCAAAAGGATTTTGCTGAAAAGTCTCATCTTATTCATGTGTTTGATTAATAGTTTATTGATTGCAAAGGTAGCGTCGAATGGGGAGACCTATGCGACAATCAAACAAGAGTTAGAGACAAAAAGGCAAGAATCGGGGACAATTCGACAAAATCCGGCAGAACGGGCAATTACAGCTTGCCTTCGGCGTACATTTTCTTGACCCGGTTGTAGGTTCTGACCGTTCCGAACCCACTGTTTACGGCCACTTCCAATTGACTGGCCTCCGGATGCGCCTCCCGGTAGCGAATGGCATGTTCGATACGCAGGGTGTTGACAAAATCGTAGAACGAAGAGAGACGCTCACGGAAAACGATGGATAGGTAGGTGCGGTTCGTACCCAACCGACGCACGAGATCTTTCTTATTGAAATTGGGGTCTAAATACAATTTCTCGCCGACAATGGCATGGCGTATCTTCTCTTCCAGTTGCTCCATTAAGGTCTCCGACAGCTCACGGGGGCGGATGATGACTTCATCGCTATAAACCTCCATCACCTCCTTGCCCTCTTGCTGTGACTGATCCACGGTATCCTCTAAAGAGCTCTCTATCGAGTGGCATTCCGCACGGTGTGAGGGCAGGATGAACAACAGCAATCGGATACCGAAGATAGACAGGACCAGGTTAAACAGCGCATTCACTTCGGGATTGTCTGTGAGGAACACGCCCATCGAGAAGAGCCACAAGATAAGCGGTATGAAAACGATGCGCTGGGCAAACCGAACGGGAAAGTTCTCCTCGTTGGAATACTCGCCATGTTGATAGTCGGAGATGCGCTGTGCCAACCACTGCGTGACATACATCAGATGGACCACCACAAAGAGCGAGAAAACAACCATGAGCAAAACCACCCAGTCGTGCCATGGCGTCAGATAGTCTCCACCGATGCAGGCGAAGATAAACAACGTCAGCAACGTCAACCCCGGCAGAAAGTTGACCAGCAGAAGATTCATCCACCAGTACTTCACTTTGCAGGAAAAATAGTTCCGGAGCGAGACTCCCCCGAATGAAGGGATATAGAGGATGAAAAAGCATCGCACAAACAGCCAGGTATCCGGGCTATCCCTATGAAGCAGATAGGGGAACAGGAATAGGGTGGATAGAAAATAAGCCGTTACGCACTTACGTGAAGGATAAAAATAATCCGCTTTCTGGTTGTACGGATGACACATATGGCACCAACGGATCACGCTGCAGATAAGTCCAGTCACAATCAGAATCAGGCAGGCGGAATAACAAAACAAAGAACTTTCCATCTTATGTATCCTAATTTTGGACGTAAAAGTAGTACATTTCTATGAATCGTATTTCCGTTTCGACCAAAATAAATCCTCCCCTCGCTCCAAGGATCACGAAGCGAAGGGAGGATAGCTATTGAACTAAATGGATGAAAATGCGTTGCCTATAGGTTATTCTGCTCCGCCACCCAAAGCTTGGTAGAGCTGGATGAGGCTCTGTATCTCCGTCACCTCATTCGCCACCTGTGTCAGTTGGGCGGAGAGCAGGCTCTGCTGAGCGGTCAAGACCTCCAAATAGGTGGTGGTGCCATGCTCCATCAAGAGGGAGGTGCT
>CAMGEM010000178.1 GCA_946055095.1 uncultured Parabacteroides sp.
GCGATCTTGCGCAGGGTAGGATCCCACAGCGGCTCGTTAAATACCCGTTGTAGGGCCTCTGCGGCACTCTCTGCCACTGTCCATAATCGTTGATGTTGCGGCCGCATGAATTGTTCTTGAACGGCTTGATCAAAGAGTTGGAGGAGTGGATCGAAATAGTGATTGACATTGAGAATCACGATGGGATTGACATAAAGTCCTAACTGTTTCCAGGTAATGACCTCCAATAGCTCCTCTAAGGTGCCACACCCGCCCGGCAAAGCGATGCAGGCATCCGATAGATTCGCCATCGTTTGTTTCCGCTCGTGCATGGTCTCTACCTCGATGAGTTTGGTTAAGCCTTTGTGATACCAATTCTGCTCGACCATGAAATGGGGAATGACACCCGTGACAGTGCCTCCTGCCGCTAACGTAGCATCAGAGACGGCACGCATGAGGCCGATATTGCCTGCGCCATTAACGACATTCAGACCTCTTTCACCTAAAAGACGACCTAATTCGTCGGCGGCTTCAAAATAGGGTGCTGGGATTTTGGTGCTCGATGCGCAATAGACGCACACCGAGCGAATAGGATGTGCTGGAGTTGTTCTTGTTGATTCCATATTTATCGTTTACGTAAGAAGTACTGGCGTTGCGCCTCGGGAAAACGTTCGATGGCATAACGCAAGGCTGTTCGAGGAAGATGGGTCGCATGGTTTTCTAAGAATTCCGTCAGGGCAGCTTGATCCTGTTTGCCTACCTCCCGCAACATCCATCCCACCGCTTTGTGGATGAGGTCATGGGGATGATCTTGGAAGTGGAGAGCCAGCTTGAAGGTATCTGTGAAGTCTCCTGCGTGGATAAAAGCCCATGTGGATACGATGCTGATGCGTTGCTCCCAGAGGTTCGTGCTTTGGGCCAGTTGATAGATAGGTGTCCGATCTCGGTGGAGCAGGTAGTTACCTACGATGTCCCGGCAGGTGAGATCGACGAGATCCCAGTTGTTGATGCGAGCGGTGTTGCGCAGGTAGAAGTGATAGATCGCCTCTCGTTCCGTTTCCTGGATGCGTTTACTTTGCACCCGATAGACCAAGATGAGCAGGGCACAACTGCGTGCCTCATGCCATGGGCTGTTGAGTAACGTTTGCAACTCCTCTAAGGGGGTTGCCTTGTTCGCCTTGGCTATCGCACGGATCTGTGGCGAGGCGATGCCTAAAAACTGATCGCCTTCGCCATACTGACCGGCACCTGTCTTGAAGAAACGACTTGCCCCTGCGGCCCGTTCCGGCGAGGCAAGCGACTGGAGTTCGGAAAGAATGAATGCGGCGGTCATGGGTGAAGCACACGAGATACGGGGCGGTCGCCCTCGATGAAGCCAATGACATTGTTTGCGACAGCACGAGCCATGATCACCCGTGTCTCCGTGGTCTGTGTGCCGATATGGGGCGTGAGCACGACATTATCCATTTCCAACAACTCCGGAAGGGGATAATCGCCAAACTCAAAGACATCCAATCCTGCCCCATGAATCGTTCCTGCCTGCAGCGCCTTCACCAAGGCATGTTCATCGACCAAAGGCCCGCGGGCGGTATTGATCAAGATGGCAGAGGGTTTCATCTGTTGCAACTCCGCTTCGCCGATGATGTGATAGGTCTCCGGTGTGTAGGGCGCGTTGAGCGAGACGAAATCCGCTTTGGCCAATAACTCCTCTTTCGAGACATAGGTGACATTCAGTTTGGTCTCCTCCTCGATGTAGAGCTGATGACGGTTGTGGTAGATCACCTCCATGCCCAAGGCGTTAGCTCGTTTCGCCAAGGCCTTACCAATACGTCCCATGCCGATGATACCCAACACATGGCCAGTAACGCCGATACCCAAATTCTCCAAGACACCAATCTTCATAGACTTCCGTAGGGTACGCAGTTTCCGATCGCATTCCGTCACTCGGCGAGCGGCGTCGAGCATCAGGGCCAAAGCCAAATTGGCGGTTGGGGCGGTGACTGGATCGGGCGTGTTAGCCACCGTAATGCCCTTCTCCAAGCAATAGGCCACGTCGATGTTGTTATAGCCAACGGCATAGTTGGCCACCAAGCGCAAGTTCGGCGCTTGATCGATCAGCTTTTTATCTACCGGGAAGTTAAACATGGAGCAAAGCACGTCATACTCCGGGATGCGTTCCAGCACCTCCTCATAGGTGAAATCACGTCCTTCAGGGAAGGTCACTTCGTATTTGCTTTCCAACTCAGCGAAACCCTCCCGAAACATATCGTAGGTCACTAAAATCTTCATCTTTTGATCTGTTAGTTGTTCGTCAAGCAAAAATACAAATCAATTACCAAATTATGCCTATTTTTGTCCATTCTTATTTGGTAAAACAGACTGACGCACGATGGTACTTAATTATATTTGGATCGCTTTCTTCTTGATTGCCTTTGTAGTGGCGACGGGTCGATTGCTGATAGGTGGTGATACCACCGTTTTCACGAACATCATCAACAGCTCTTTTGAGGCTGCGAAGACCGGTTTCGAGATCTCTATCGGATTGACGGGTATTCTATCCCTTTGGTTGGGAATTATGAAGATTGGCGAGAAGGGAGGCGTGATCCAGGCATTCGCCCGTTGGGCAGCGCCGGTCTTTAGCAAACTCTTTCCGGAGATCCCGAAAGATCATCCCGTGACAGGTGCGATCTTCATGAACCTTTCCGCGAATCTGTTGGGATTGGACAATGCCGCCACCCCGATGGGGTTGAAGGCGATGCAGCAGTTGCAAGACCTGAATCCCGAGAAGGAGCGAGCCAGCAACTCGATGGTGATGTTCCTTTGCATCAATGCCTCCGGCTTGACCTTGATCCCGATCACGATCATGATGTATCGAGCCCAATTGGGGGCGGCGAATCCTTCCGATGTCTTTCTGCCCATCATGTTGACCACCTTCACCTCTACGTTGGTGGCGATCTTGGCCGTCTGCCTGAAGCAAGGCATCTCGATCTTGCAGCGAAATCTGCTGCTCTTTTTCGGTGGGATGGGGCTGTTGATTGGTGGGTTGATCACGCTTTTTCATGCCATGGAGCAGGAGCAGGTATCGCTTTATTCCACCCTTTTTGCCAACATGTTGCTCTTTACCATCATGTGCGGTTTCCTCTGGAGTGGCGTGCGCAAGCGGATCAACGTCTATGATACCTTTATTGAAGGGGCGAAGGAGGGCTTCCAAACCGCGATCACGATCATTCCCTATTTAGTGGCGATCTTGGTAGGTATTGGTGTGTTCCGTGCCTCAGGTGCGATGGATTTCTTGATCGAGGGCGTTCGTATGGGCGTGGCGGCTGTCGGCTTGAATACGGATTTCGTCGAGGCATTACCGACCATGCTCATGAAGCCGTTGAGCGGGAGTGGCTCACGCGGCATGATGCTGGATGCCATGAACACCTATGGGGCAGACTCTTTTGTGGGGCGGTTATCCTCCATCGTGCAGGGCTCTTGTGATACGACTTTCTATGTCGTGGCCCTCTATTATGGGAGCGTAGGGGTGCGCAACACCCGTTACACCGTGCAATGTGCCTTGCTGGCCGACTTGGCGGGAGCTATTGTCGCAGTCGCGATGGCCTACCTGTTCTTTTAGCGGATAAAAATATCACTCCATATAACGCAACACGTTGCGTCCCTACTCATTGGACAGGATGCCGAGTCAAGCCCGGCAGGACACAGAAAAGGGCACCTTCGTCATTAAGAAGGTGCCCTCTCAGCACTTATAGGAAAGATTAGCTTGGAAGATCAATTGAACTTATCGCCATATTTGATCTTGGCATCGGCCACGAACTGTTTGAGTCGTTGCTCATCCTGCTTCTTGCAAATGACCAAGACGTTGCCCGATTCAGCGATGATGCAGTCATGAATGCCCTGTACCACCACCAAGCGATCGGAATCCAATGCCACCACATTGCCGGTCGATTCATACAGCAACGCTTGGTTCTTCTTCAATACCGCATTGTGATAGGAATCCTTGTGGGCGATGTCGAACAGCGATCCCCACGTGCCTAAGTCTGCCCAGCCGAACTCTACGCAGAGCATATAGACATTGCTTGCCTTCTCCATGATGCCATAGTCGATGGAGATGTTGGGGCAATAGGGGAAGTTCTCCTTGATAAAGTCTTTCTCCTTGGGTGTGTTGAACAGCTCCTTGCCCAAATCGAAACGGCTGGAGATGTCGGGCAGGTATTTGGAGAAGGCCTTTATGATCGTATTCACGTTCCAGATAAAGATACCGGAGTTCCAATAGAACTCCCCGCTGGCCATAAACACCCTTGCCAAGTCTAAGTTCGGCTTCTCGGTAAAGGTCTTGACCTTGCAGAAATCATCGACCACGGTGTCGCTGCTCTGGATATAGCCATAGCCCGTCTCTGGGCGGGTGGGCTGGATACCTAAGGTAACCAATACGCGGTTATCCTTGACGAACGCCAACGCCTTCTCCACATCTTTCAGGAACTGCTCCTCATGGATGATCAGATGGTCGCAGGGCGCCACCACGATGTTCGCGTTGGGGTTGCAGGCTCGAATGTGATAAGAGGCATAAGCGATGCAAGGAGCCGTGTTTTTTCGCGTCGGCTCCGCCAAGATCTGCTCATCTGTCAACTCAGGCAGTTGCTCCTTGACGAGGTGCACATACAAAGCGTTTGTGGCGACATAGATATGTTCTTTCGGGATTATCTTGACATAACGATCATAGGTCATTTGGAGCAGAGAACGTCCATTCCCGAAAAAGTCCAAGAACTGCTTGGGGAAACTTTCCCTACTGAAGGGCCAGAACCGGCTACCGATTCCACCACTCATGATAACGCAATAGGTATCTTTCATGCTATTTGCTATTCTGATTATACATGGACAAATGTAGCGAAATTATCGGATGAAGGATGATTTCTTCCTTAGATAATCGCAAAAGTGCATTTTTTTTGAAAAAAATCGCCGTAAGATTTGCAGGTTCCAAAAAAAGCCGTACCTTTGCATCGCAATTGAGAAACAAACCAACTCAATAAGAGATTCGGAGAGTTTCAAGCAAATGCCCAGATGGCGGAATCGGTAGACGCGCTGGTCTCAAACACCAGTGGATTC
>CAMGEM010000179.1 GCA_946055095.1 uncultured Parabacteroides sp.
GAGTGCTTTGCCCCGCAATTTGCGGATAGCTGGGCAACGGGTGTGCAGGCGATGGCCAAGGCACTGATCGACCTGCTGCAATAAATAAATGGATTACAGTTCGCCCTTTCCTTGGCGAACGATCGTGAAGTCGTCGGTCGTACAATCGACCACGGTGGAGGGTTCGGTCTCTCCGTATCCTCCATCAATGACGACATCCACCTGACGATCATACTTCTCGTGGATCAACTCCGGATCCGTCGAATACTCGATCAACTCATCCTCATCGTGTATAGACATGGTGAGAATGGGGTTGCCTAACGCCTGCACCAACGTACGGATGATGTTGTTGTCTGGCACACGAATGCCCACCTCTTTCCGGCTCTTATAGATCTTCGGCAACTCGCTACTGGTGGGGAGGATAAAGGTGAAAGGCCCCGGCAGATGTTTCTTCATCAATTTGAAGGCCGCATTGCTGACCTTGGCATAGGCACTGATATTGGAAAGGTCGTAGCAGATGATCGACAAGTTGCTCTTCTGCGGATTGATCCCCTTGATCTGGCAGATACGCTCAACCGCACGCACATTCAACGCGTCGCAACCCATCGCATACACGGTATCGGTAGGATAGATGACAAGGCCGCCGTCTCGCAAGACGTTGACGACCTTGTCGATCTCTTTTTGATTCGGATTCTCTGGATATATTTTGATTAACATAATCAACCGTAAATAATATGCCCGTTCTCGTCGGTATATTCTTCCAATCCTTTGCTATACTGGTTCATGGCCCGGAGGCTCATACCCATACTTGAGAAACCACCATCGTGGTAGAGGTTCTGCATCGTCACCTTACGGGTAAAGTCGGAGAACATCATCACACAATAGTCCGCACATTCATCGGCATTCGCATTGCCCAACGGACTCATCTTATTGGCAAAGTCCATCAAATGCTCCATGCCTTTCACGCCACTACCGGCCGTGGTCATGGTAGGAGATTGAGAGATGGTATTGATACGCACGCCCTTCTCACGTCCATAAATATAACCAAAACTACGTGCGATGGATTCCAACAGGCTCTTCGCATCCGCCATATCGTTATAACCGAAGAACGTACGCTGTGCGGCCACATAGCTCAAAGCCACCACTGAACCACCCTCCGCGATCGCATCCTGCTTCTTTGCCACCTGCAACATTTTGTGGAAAGAGATGGCCGAGATGTCCAACGTTTTCTCCAACATGGTGTAATCCAAGTCATCATACGTACGTTTCTTACGCACATTGGGACTCATACCAATGGAATGCAACACAAAATCGACCTTGCCTCCCAAGATCTCCACCGACTTAGCGAACACCGTCTCCAAATCTGTCACACTGGTCGCGTCAGCAGGAATCACCTGTGCATTCAGCTTCTCAGCCAACGCATCCACCTGCCCCATTCGTACGGCTATCGGCGTATTACTCAACGTAATCGTTGCACCCTCTTCTACGGCCTTCTCTGCCACTTTCCAAGCAATAGACATCTCATTCAGCGCACCGAAAATAATGCCTTTTTTGCCCTGCAATAAATTATGACTCATACTCTAACTTTTGAATTTCGGCACAAAAGTACACAAAATGTGCAACATAGACAAAAGCATACGGATGACACACCACGTTACTCCTGGTAATACACGCGCTTAACACGCGGAGAGACAGAGGTCAAGATCTCATACGGGATTGTTTTCAGCTTGTCTGCCAACTCGGTCACAGGCAGCTCCTCGCCGAAGATAAGTACGCTATCGCCCTCTTGTGCCTCGCTATCGGTCACATCTACCATACAGGCATCCATGCAGATATTGCCGATGATGGGACAACGTTTCCCACGAATCAGCACCTCACCTCCACCATTGCTGAAATGGCGATCCAAGCCATCCGCATAACCGATCGGGATGATCGCGATGCGCGAGTCTCGCTCCACATAGCTCTTCCGGCTATAGCCTATCGAATCGCCCGCCTTCACCTGTTGAATCTGCAAGATCGTCGTCTTCAAGGTGCTGACATTCTGCAACCCTCGCTGGCCAGAGGCACTAACCCCATACAGACCGATACCCAAGCGAACCATATCCATCTGATAATTGGCAAAACGTTCGATACCCGCCGAATTGAGGATATGCTTAATGACCTTGTGCTCCAAGCCTTGCTCTAACTCAGCGGCTGCCTGGGTGAACAGCTCCAACTGATGCTTCGTGAAATCATCGAACAGGAAGGAGTCACTGCCGGCCAAGTGCGAGAAGACAGAGCGAGCGGTCACACCCGTCTGCCCCTTCAAGCGTTGACAAAGCATTGGCACGTCACTCGGCTGGAAGCCCAAGCGGTGCATACCGGTATCTATCTTGATATGAATCGGATAGGCCGTGATACCCCGACGCTCTGTCTCCCGAATCAACGCCTCCAAAAGGCGGAAGCTATAGACTTCCGGCTCCAGATGGTTCTCAAAGAGCACATTAAAGCTACTGAACTCCGGGTTCATCACGATAATGGGGATCGAGATACCCTCCTTACGCAGATCGGCACCCTCATCGGCCACCGCCACCGCCAAATAGTCGCAGCGATGCGCCTGCAAGGTCTTGGCCAATTCCACTGAACCCACGCCATAGCCGGAGGCCTTCACCATGCAGACCATCTTTGTCTCCGGCTTGAGCTTGGAGCGATAGAAGTTGAAGTTATGCACAATCGCATCTAAGTTGACCTCCAGAATGGTCTCATGCACCTTCTTTTCCAACAGCTCCGAGATCCGCTCGAAATGGAAACGACGAGAGCCTTTCAACAGGATCAACTCCTGCTTGAAGGTCCGGAACTCAGGCGAATGGATAAACTCATCGGTAGTCAGATAGAAAGACTTCTCCATGTTGAACACACTGGCGTACTCTTTCAAGTCACGACCGATACCGATCAGTCGATCTACCCCCTTGCGACGCACCAGATCCGCCACTTTCTTGTAAAGCGACTTAGGCAATGTGCCCGATTGCAGAATATCCGAAAGGATCAAGGTGGTCTTCATGTTCTGCCCCATGCGACGACTCTGCTGGAAATCGAGCGCAATATCCAGCGAATTGATGTCGGAATTATAGGTATCATTGATCAACAGGCAGTTGTTGATACCCTGCTTCACGTCGAGACGCATATCGACCGGCTCCAAACGAGCGAATTTAGAGACATCGTTGACACAGGTGGGTTTCAGGTAGAGCATCACCGCTAAACAGTGGATGACATTCTCGATCGAGGCATCATCGGTGAAGGGGATCACCACGGTCTGGTTAAACCCAAGCAACGTACAACGGATCACGGTTTGTTGCGCCTGTTTCTCGATCTGCTCGATGAACAGCGGAGCCTCCGAATCCGTCCGGCTCCAGGCGATCGCCTTGTGCGAAAGGCAGGCCGACTCGATGCAGTTGGCGATGAAAAGATCGTCTCCATCGTAAATGATCGCCTCACACTCATTGAAAAGCATCAGCTTCTCCAAGCATTTTTGGGTGGTGGAGATGAAATTCTCTTGATGGGCCTCGCCGATGTTGGTAATCACACCGATCGTCGGAGCGATGATCGGCTGCAAACGCTCCATCTCATCCGGCTGAGAGATACCCGCCTCGAAGATGCCTAAGGTATGCTTCTCGTTCATCTGCCAAACAGAGAGCGGCACACCCAACTGGGAATTATAGCTCCGTGGCGAACGTACGATGTTGAACTCGTTGTGTAGCAACTGGTAGAGAAACTCCTTCACGATGGTCTTGCCATTGCTTCCCGTAATACCGATCACCGGGATGTGGAAACGCTTGCGGTGAAAAGCGGCCAATCGCTGCAAGGCGCGCAACGTGTCTTTCACCAACAAGAAGTTGGCCTCTGGCATACGGGCGAACTCCGGACGCAGCTCGCTCACCACGAAATTGCGTACCCGTAATTGATAAAGATCTTGAATGTAGCGATGACCATTATTGGTTTTCGTGACCAAAGCAAAGAACAGGCTTTGCTCCGGAAAAGAGAGGCGACGGCTATCCGTCAGCAAGAGGCTGATCGTGTCGTCGTGCAATGTTTGCGTAGAGGCACCTATGATCTGGGCGACCTCCTGAATTGCGTATTCCATGCTTCAACGTAGTTTAGCAGTCAATGTTTCTATTTCTTTTGAAATATCAAAGAAAGGCATTTTCGCTTTAAGCTGTTCCAGCTTTAACAAAGTTTGTGTCAGAAACCGGCGATAAGTCTCGCTCTCGGGCTGCAACGGCCGATGAGCAATCGCCTTACGCAGTTTATCCCAAGCCTCACGAGCCTGCTGCGTCTCTGGGTTGAAGTAGGATTGGGCAAACCGTTCAGCGATGATGTCAATGGCCAAGGTGGAGGGATGCAACATATCATCCGCATAGAAACGGTAGTCTCGCAATTCGTCCAAAAGGATCTCGTAGGCGGGGAAATAGCTGATGCGCTCGGGGTACTCCGCCTGCAACGCATCAAGTGCCAACAGCAGCGTGGCCTTGCTCAGTTGATTCCCGTGCGCCCCATCTTTCCAATGGCGGATGGGGCTGACCGTGCAGATCAGTTTGAGATCGGGGCAACGGGTCCAGAGCTGTGGCAACAACGTTTTCCATTCCTCCACAATCGCCTCCACGCTCAATCGCTCGCGTACGAAACAGGAGTCGGGCAGCTTATGGCAGTTGGCGACAATACGCCCGTCATTCCTCCAGCGATAGACATAGGCGGTGCCCCATGTCAAGATCAATCGGGAGGCATTCCGCAACTGTTCCGCCGAGCGAAACAGGCTTTCATTCATCTGCCGCACAGCCTCCTCCGCAGTCGGGGCGGAGAAACGGCTGTGATACGCAAAACTGTGGTAACTTCCCTGATGCGCAAACAGGTCGGAAGCGGAGAGCGGCTCCGGTCGTAACAGCCGACGCAATCCCTCCGCGATGGAAGCAGGGTTATAGAGCGTGCCGAACGGATTGTTATCCACTCGAAACTTATCGTTCGCCAATCGCTCCCCGATGTGCTCCGCAAAGCAAGAGCCCATCAACACGATGCGATCGGCATAGCTGATCCCAAACGGAGGTTTGGGGATCTGGATGGG
>CAMGEM010000180.1 GCA_946055095.1 uncultured Parabacteroides sp.
GCAAAGATAGTATTTATTTTTGATCCACCGCCTGTTTCAATCGGGTCAGCGCCTCATGCAGCACACTGAGCGGACAACCCACGTTGAGCCGCATGTGTCCCTCGCCACCAGGGCCGAACATCGTGCCATCGTTGAGCGCCAAACCCGCTTTCTGCTGGAAAAGCTCCACCAACTCCTTTTGAGAGAGGCCCAACTCCCGGCAGTCAAGCCATACCAAGAAGGAGGCCTGCGGCGGATAGACCTTGATAGCGGGGATGTTGGCTTTCAAGAAATCCTCCACATAGCGCACGTTGTCCATCACATAGGTACGCATCTGCTGCAACCACTCCGCACCATAGGTATAGGCCGCCGTCGTAGCTGTGAAGGCGAAGATGGTGCCGAAGTCGAACTCACCCGCCTGCATGAAACGGAAGAAGCGTTCCCGGAGCGTGTCGTCGGGGACAATCGCGTAGGAGGTGACGATGCCAGCGATGTTGAAGGTCTTGCTCGGCGCCATGAAGGTAAGGCTGCAAGCCGCTGCCTCAGGCGATACCGTGGGAAAAGGATGGTGCTTGAATTGCGGGAAAGCCATCTCGGAATGGATCTCATCGGCGATCACGAGGATGCCGTGGCGATGGCAGATCTCCGCCAAGCGGATCAAGGTCTCTTTCGGCCATACCACGCCGCCCGGATTGTGCGGGCTGCTTAGGATCAATACCTTGCAACGTTCGTCGATGATCGATTCCAACTGCTCGAAGTCCATCTCGTAGCGGCCATCCACCTCCTTCAGCGGGTTATAGACCACCTCACGGCCCATATTTTCCGGCACGAGGCGGAAGGGATGATACACGGGCGGCTGGATAATCACCTTGTCGCCCTCAGCCGTGAAACAATGCAGGGCGAAGGCGATGCCCTTCACGATGCCGGGCACATAGCAGAGCCACTCCCGTTGGATCTTCCAGTTATGCTTGTAGTTCACCCAGGTAATGATGCTCTCATAGTACTCATCCGTCGGATAGGGATAACCGAACACCTCGTGTTCGCAACGCTTACGAATCGCCTCGACGATGAAGTCGGGGGTACGAAAGTCCATGTCGGCCACCCAGAGCGGCAGTAGATCCGCTTGCCCAAAAACGTTTTCCAGCTGATCCACCTTTACGCAACCTGTGCCTCGCCGATCAATGATCTCATCAAAGTTATAGTGTTTCATGACTTTATAGGATATATATTTCTGGAGGGCAAAAGTAACCATAAATTAGGACTTACGACCTTCAAGTGTACGCTTTTGTACACTGGTGTTCGAAAACGAACACTTGTTTTTGATGGGTATTTCTCTGTTTCAGTTAGTTATGAGTTTGGCACGGTATTTGCTTTATATATGGCAACCCCGTGAAAGCGGGCAAAATTGTACATTTGTGAACACCTAAAAAGATACAACAACATGGAGATGATTAAACTGATGAACGTACATAAGGTTTATCGTACGAAAGAGAT
The DNA here is from genome assembly GCA_946055095.1 of uncultured Parabacteroides sp. Classification (GTDB taxonomy): domain Bacteria; phylum Bacteroidota; class Bacteroidia; order Bacteroidales; family Tannerellaceae; genus Parabacteroides. Next base: position 1,474 of record CAMGEM010000180.1, read on the forward strand.
TGAGACAATGGCTTTGGAGAACGTGAACCTCGAAGTGAACAAGGGGGAATTTCTGAGTATTATGGGACCATCCGGTTGCGGTAAATCTACGCTGCTGAATATCATGGGATTGCTCGATCTGCCTACCTCTGGGCAGGTGATGATTAATGGCGTGACGACCGACGGCATGGACGACAAGACGCTTGCCGCCTTCCGTAACCAGCAGTTGGGCTTCGTCTTTCAGTCGTTCCACCTGATCAGCTCGCTCAACGTGATCGACAACGTGATGCTGCCGCTGCTCTATCGTCCTTCGACGGCGGCTGAGCGCAAGCAGAAGGCGGAGGAGGTTTTGGAGAAGGTGGGGCTGAGCCACCGTATGCGCCACTTCCCGACGCAGCTCTCCGGCGGTCAGTGCCAGCGTGTGGCCATCGCCCGTGCCATCGTGGGCAACCCGGAGATCATTCTGGCCGACGAGCCGACCGGTAACTTGGACTCAAAGATGGGTATCGAGGTGATGGATCTGCTGCACAAGCTGAATCAAGAGGATGGCCGCACCATCGTGATGGTGACGCACAACGAGAGCCAGGCGCAGCAGACGCAACGCATCATCCGCTTCTTCGATGGCCGCCAGATCGGTACGGATATTCCTTCACTAAGGGTCAAAGCCTGATCGAGCGATGCGGCTCCCGATAACCGCTCAGTGATGGATATACCGCAAGCTACTGTTGTCTATACCCCGTATGCCGATGCGGCCAATCCCCCGCGTGGGGATGCGGTTTATCCACTGCATGCGGACGCGGCATATTCCCCGCATGGCGACGCGGTTGCTACACCGCATGGGGATGCGGCCTATTCATATACGGTAAAGGAGTGGACCACCGTACGAGGGATCTTGTAATGGCGAAACGAGGGGTTGAATTGCGTGGCGAGTTGAAACTCCCATTCTCCCGCCGTCAAAGAGAAATCCTCCGGCAGCAGCAGGGTGACAGCGGAGGCCTCATTCACTGGGAAATAACGAGGGCTGAGGGGGAAGAACCACTCCTCGCCGCTCTCCAAGTTGCGCAGGGTGATGCCTACTCGCTCATCCTCCCCCAACAGGCGGATGTTGCCGCCGTGGAGGTAGAAAAAGCGGCTTCCGGCGGGCAGCTGGTTGAAGGGCAGCTTCGGCTCCGATTGGTAGCGATAGCTCTCTTGCACGGTCGATACCTCGTTGATAAAGAGCTTGTGCACATCGGTATAGCGGGTCTCGGCGGGGAGCGAGTCAGCGATCTGGAGGAAACGGGGCGAGGGGCGAAGATGCACCTGCAAGCTGTGTCGCTTGCGATCGAAGGGATCGGCAGGCGCGCTGAATTGCCCCTTGACGGTCAGCTCGGTACGACCCAAGCCGAAATCGACGTTGAAGCCCTGCTCGAAAGCCTCGTAGATGGCGTCGTTCATGAGCCGATAGGTGGTGACGAGTGTCTCCTTGCGGTATTCGGTGCGTTGCCCAACGATCTGCCCGGCGATGTCGTCGAGGCTGAGGGTGCGACGGAAGGGGATGGAGCCGCGATAGAAGGGCTTCATGCCCGGCAGGGGTTGCCCCTGGGTGAGGTTGATCATGACGCGATGCGGCTTCACCTTCTTGCGCATCTCGGAGTCGGGAAGAGCTTTGTCCATAGTGATGTTTGTTTAAAAAGAAATAATGTGCCACAAAGGTAATGGAAATAAAGAGATGATTGGATTATATATGAAGCAGGCTTGGGCTTTGATCAAGCAAGAGCGGCTGTTCAGCACGGTCTATATTGTCGGGACGGGATTGGCGATCTCCTTAGTGATGGTGCTGAGCATCGTGCTCTACGTGAAATTTGCCCCGCTCTATCCGGATATGAACCGGGGGCGGGAGTTAGTTTGGAACTATGGGGTGTATAAGCAAAAAGAGGGGAATGGCATAAGCAGTTCCTCGCTGGCCTATCCTCTGCTCGAACGAGCCTACGAGGGGATAGAAGAGGTAGAGGCTGTGGCGATTTACAAGAGCTTCGACCATGAGGATTTCGTGCAGCCCGCCGACAGGCCGACACAGTTGCCGGTGACGGTGCAGAAGACCAACGCAGGCTATTGGCGGGTCTATGCCTTCCGCTTCTTGGCGGGAAAGCCCTTCGGCGAGGAGGCCTTTCAGAGCGGTTTGCCAGTGGCGGTGATCACGGAGCGGTTGGCGCGCCAGCTGTTTGGTGCGGAGCCGGCGATGGGGCAGGAGGTGAAGCTCCATTTCAAGGCCTATCGGGTGGTGGGCGTGGTGGAGACGGCCTCGCCCTTCATGGGCAACTGCTATGCCGACATCTATGTGCCCTTCACCGTCGATCCGGAATGGAATCGGGTGTGGAACCAATCGGGTTTAGGCCCCTATGCATCGGTGGTCTTGGTGAAGGAGGGGGCCTCGACGGAGGCAGTGAGGAAGCAGGTCGCTGAGCGGATCGCCCAGTTCGACCGGGAGTTGCAGCCGGAGGGTTCGTTCGATGCGTTGGGTGCGCCCGATCCCTTCTGGGTGAGTAGTTTCCGGAAATATTCCAACCATGCGCCTGAGGTGGGTCCGGAGCTGATGCGCTATGGCTTGATCTTCCTGCTGTTGTTGCTGATCCCGGCGGTCAGCCTGAGCGGTATGGCCGACTCGCGGATGAATCGCCGCATGGCGGAGTTAGGGGTCAGGAGGGCGTTTGGTGCGCCACGCACGACGCTCTTCAGCCAGATCCTGACGGAGAACCTGCTCTATACGCTGCTCGGCGGGGCGTTGGGCCTGTTGGTCAGCTTCGGCTTGGTGCAGTTGGTGCGGGGCTGGATCTTCTTCAGCTCACCGATGGATGTGACCACCACGGAGGTGTCGGCGATGGCGTTGCCTACGGGCTCGCTGCTCAATCCGTGGGTCTTCTTGATCGCCCTTGCGGTCTGCTTTGTGTTGAATCTGCTTTCGGCGATGATCCCGGCATGGCGGGCTGCGCGGAGGCCGATCGTGGAGTCGTTAAACTTAAAATAAGAGGAGAGAAGAGGTTATGAAATATTGGATACATGCGGCGAAACAGCTGATCAACACGTGGCGGAGCAACATCGGCATCTTCGTGGAGCTGATCTTGGTGCTCGGTGTGGCGTGGTATATGGTGGACTATTTCTTTGTGCAACTCTACAACCGCTGCCTCCCGGCGGGCCGTTCGATTGACGATACCTACGTGTTGCGGGTGGCCTCCCTGCCGGAAAGCGATCCCGCCTATCAAGTGGCAGAGGCGGACTCAGCTGCGGTGGAGGCCAACCTGCGCCGAGTGGTGGAGCGAGTGAAGGCCTATCCCGGTGTGCAGGTGGTAGGCATCAGCTATGATTGCGGTTCACAACCCTATTCGCCCTGTTATTCAGGGGGTGGCTTGATCAATATGCAGGACACGAGCCGTACGGCAAGCATGGCGATTTATGACATTGATCCACGGGAGGATTTCTTCGGGGTGTTCCGTCATGTGTCGGCGGTGGATGGCCATGCGGTGCGGATGGATGAGTTCGACTGGACAGATCCGCACGCCATTGTGATCACCCGTCGGGTGGAGCAGCAGTTGATGGGCGATGATGTGCAGGCCGGGGCTTCGGT
>CAMGEM010000181.1 GCA_946055095.1 uncultured Parabacteroides sp.
GGACGCAAACTTACAATAAATTATTTATACTCCTGCCAGCTCTTGATACGAATATTGTCAATACTCAAGTTGCAGAAGGCCGTGATGAAGGCACTGGCCAACCGTGCGTTGGTAATCAACGGGATATTCAGGTCAATCGCGGCACGACGAATCTTGTAGCCGTTATCCAGCTCACCAGCAGACAGATCACGCGGGATATTCACCACCAAATCAATCTGTTTCTGGTGCAGCATGGTCAACGCCTGCGGCTCGCCCTCCTCACTCGGCCAATAGACCAACGTACTGGGAATGTTGTTCTCCGTGAGGAAACGGTGCGTACCGCCTGTCGCGAACAGGTTATAGCCCTTAGCGGCTAACAACTTCGCCGCATCCAGCATCGCCACCTTCTGCTTGGGCGTACCGGTAGAGAGCAAGATGTTCTTCTCGGGGATGCGCTGACCCACCGCTAACATACTGGTCAAGACCGCCTCTGAGACATCATCGCCTAAGCAACCGACCTCACCCGTAGAGGCCATATCGACACCCAATACCGGGTCGGCCTTCTGCAAACGGTTGAAGGAGAACTGCGAAGCCTTGATGCCGACATAATCCAGATCAAACTCGTTCTTATGGGGTTTCTCCACCTTCAAGCCTAACATGATGCGGGTTGCCAACTCGATAAAGTTGATCTTCAACACCTTGCTCACGAAGGGGAAGGAACGGCTGGCACGCAGGTTACACTCGATCACCTTGATCTCGTTGCCCTTCGCCAAATATTGGATATTGAACGGGCCGGAGATGTTCAGCTCTTTGGCGATCTGCTTACTGATACGCTTGATGCGACGCACGGTCTCGACATACAACTTCTGCGCCGGGAACTGGATCGTCGCGTCGCCGGAGTGTACACCCGCAAACTCGATGTGCTCACTGATCGCATACATCACGATCTCGCCATGATCAGCCACAGCATCCATCTCTACCTCCTTGGCATGTTCGATGAACTGGCTAACCACCACGGGATGCTTCTGGCTGACATTCGCCGCCAACTTCAGGAAGCGCTCCAGCTCCTCTTGGTTCGAGCAGACATTCATGGCGGCACCACTCAGCACATAGCTGGGTCGAACCAAGACGGGGAAGCCCACCTCCGCTACGAAGCCATTGATGTCTTCCATCGAGGAGAGCTCCTTCCAACGGGGCTGATCGACACCGATCCGATCCAACATGGCGGAGAACTTCTCCCGATCCTCGGCGTTGTCGATGCTCTTGGCCGTCGTACCCAAGATGTTGACATGCTGCTCATCCAAACGCATCGCTAAGTTATTCGGGATCTGACCACCGGTAGAGACGATCACGCCGTGCGGATTCTCCAACTCCAGAATATCCATTACCCGCTCAAAGGTCAACTCATCGAAATAGAGTCGATCGCACATATCGTAATCCGTCGAGACGGTCTCCGGGTTATAGTTGATCATGACGGAGCGATAGCCCTCCTTGCGGATCGTATTCAACGCCTGCACACCGCACCAGTCGAACTCCACGGAGCTACCGATACGATAGGCACCCGAACCTAACACCACAATCGAACGGTGGTCGCCCGTATAGGTCACGTCATGCTCAGTGCCGCTGTAGGTCAAATAGAGGTAGTTGGTCTGCGCCGGATATTCCGCTGCCAAGGTATCGATCTGCTTCACCACCGGCAGGATGCCATGCTCCTTACGGAACTGACGCACCAACATCGAGCCACGCTCGGGATCCCCATCCAAACCAATCGCACGAGCGATCTGGAAGTCGGAGAAACCTTGGATCTTAGCCGTCCGGATCAACTCCGGATTGATGCGCCAACGCTGAATCCCCTTCATATCGTAGGCGTGCAGCTCCTTGGAGGTCTGCATGATGTCGTATAACTTCTGGAGGAACCAACGGTCGATCTTCGTCAGCTCATAGATCTGATCCACCGTATAACCCGCACGGAAGGCTTTCGAGATCACAAAGATGCGTCGATCCGTAGGCTCATGCAACGCCTTGTCGATGTCGGGAATCACCAACTCCTTGTTCTCCACAAAACCGTGCATACCCTGCCCGATCATACGCAAGCCCTTCTGCAACGCCTCCTCGAAGGTGCGACCGATCGCCATCACCTCGCCGACCGACTTCATGCTGGAGCCCAACTCACGCGCTACACCATGGAACTTACCCAAGTCCCAACGGGGAATCTTGCAGACCACATAGTCCAAGGCCGGCTCAAAGAAGGCACTGGTGGTTTTCGTCACGGAGTTCTTCAAGTCGAACAGGCCGTAGCCCAAGCCCAACTTCGCCGCCACGAAAGCCAAGGGATAGCCGGTCGCCTTGGAAGCCAAAGCCGATGAACGAGACAGGCGGGCATTCACCTCAATCACCCGATAGTCCTCGCTCTCGGGGTCGTAGGCATATTGCACATTACACTCACCCACGATACCGATATGGCGAATGATACGGATCGCCAACTCACGCAACTTATGATAGTCGGTATTGCTCAATGTCTGGGAGGGAGCGATCACGATCGACTCACCCGTATGGATGCCGAGTGGATCGAAGTTCTCCATGTTGCAGACCGTGATACAGTTGTCGAAACGGTCGCGAACCACCTCATACTCCACCTCTTTCCAGCCCTTCAAGCTCTTCTCCACCAACACCTGCGGCGAGAAGGAAAAGGCCTTCTCCACCAACGTGTTCAGCTCCTCCTCATTGTCGCAGAAGCCGGAGCCCAAGCCACCCAGCGCATAAGCGGCACGCACGATCACGGGATAGCCCAACGTAGCGGCTGCCCGGCGCGCGTCCTCGGCATTCTCCACCGCCTCGCTCTTGATCGTCTTCACGCCAATCTCATCCAGCTTATGCACGAAGAGCTCACGATCCTCCGTGTCCATAATGGCCTGCACCGGTGTACCCAATACCTTGACATTGTATTTCTCCAAGACACCACCCTGGTAGAGAGCCACACCGCAGTTCAACGCGGTCTGTCCACCAAAGGCCAACAGGATGCCATCCGGCCGCTCCTTCTCGATCACCTTCTCCACGAAGAAGGGGGTTACCGGAAGGAAATAGACCGCATCGGCCACGCCCTCGGAGGTCTGCACTGTCGCGATGTTGGGGTTGATCAAGATGGTTTGAATACCCTCCTCACGGATCGCTTTCAACGCCTGGCTACCGGAATAGTCGAACTCGCCTGCCTCACCGATCTTCAAGGCACCGGATCCAAGCACCAGGACTTTCTTTATATTTTCTTTCATGATCTCTTTTTTTTCTGTTTATCAAAGTAAAGCCGCAAACTTGTCAAACATAAACTCCGTGTCTAACGGACCGCTGCAAGCCTCCGGGTGGAACTGCGAGGAGAAGAAGGGCTTCGTTTTGTGGCGAATGCCTTCGTTCGTGTCATCGTTCATATTGACGAAGAGCGGCTCCCACTCCTCGCCCAACGTAGTGCTATCCACGGCGTAGCCATGATTCTGGCTGGTGATGAAACACTTCTCCGTGCCCACCATGCGCACCGGCTGGTTGTGGCTACGGTGTCCATATTTCAACTTATAGATCGTAGCGCCACCGGCCTTGGCCAGCAACTGGTTGCCCATGCAGATGCCACAGATCGGCTTATCGCCTCCCAACGCCTGACGGATATTCAGCACAGCCGCCTCGCAGGTATCGGGATCGCCCGGGCCATTGCTCAGGAAAAGGCCATCGAAAGGAAGCACGTTGAAATCGTAATTCCAAGGCACACGGATCACAAACAGATCGCGCTTCAACAGGCAACGGATAATGTTATGCTTCACGCCGCAATCCAACAGCACCACACGCTTCTTGCCCGCGCTGTTCATGGCAGCGATCTCCTTCTCACCGAAAGCGTCGGTCGGGAAACGGCGGCTCTCCCCATCGGGCGTATAGCAGATGATCTCCTTGCAAGAGACTTTATCCACATAGTTCACCTCGCCATAGTGCGCCTCCTCCGGCTGCTCTTCGATGCCCTCCAACAGGATGCGACCCATCATGACACCATGCTCACGCAATTTCTTGGTCAGCGCACGGGTATCGATGCCGGTGATACCGGGGATATGCTCCTGTTGCAGCCAGTCACCCAAGCTGCACTGCGCGTTCCAGTGGCTGTACTCCGGGCTGTAGTCGCTGACGATGATCGCCTCCGCATGGATCTTCTCGCTCTCCATGAACGTAGAGATTCCATTGGGTGCGAAACTGCGTGGAGGCACGCCATAGTTACCCACCAAAGGATAGGTCAAGACCATCAGCTGTCCGGCATAGGAGGGATCCGTGAGACTCTCCGGATAACCGGTCATTGCGGTATTGAAGACGACCTCTCCCGCCACGGGACGCTCATAACCGAAGGAGCGACCCTCGAAACGTGTACCGTCGTCGAGGATTAAAGTTGCTTTTCTATTCATCTGCATTGCATCTATCTGTTGTGTCATTTTACTAAATAATCATCTTCCATATAATTGATAAAGGCCTGATTGACCATGCGTGTGCCACCCGGCGTGGGATAATCACCACTGAAATACCAGTCACCCGGGTGATCGGGACAAGAGGCGTGCAACCCCTCCAAGGTCTGATAGACAATCTCTACCTTGGCCTTCGTGCCCTTGGGCGTAAGCAGCTCCACCATCTTCGCCGAAATCTCCTCATCGGTGAAGGGCGCATAGATCTCCTTCACATAGTTCACCAAGGTCTCCGGCTCCTCCCGTTGTTGCAGCTTCGCCTTGCGATAGGCCTCCAACAGCACCTCCGCCATGCCTCGCTCACGCAGCAGAGCGACAGCCGCCTTGAAGGCGATGAACTCGTTCATGCGAGACATATCAATGCCGTAGTAATCCGGATAGCGCACCTGCGGCGAGGAGCTGACGATCACGATCTTCTTTGGATGCAGGCGATCCAAGATGCCGATGATGCTCTGTCGCAAGGTAGTGCCTCGCACGATACTATCGTCGATCACCACCAAGTTATCCACAAACGGCTCGATGCTGCCATAGGTAATGTCATAGACATGGGCGGCCAGGTC
>CAMGEM010000182.1 GCA_946055095.1 uncultured Parabacteroides sp.
ATTAGGAAACTTTGATGGCGTTCAACAGATTTCTTACTACTTTTGCTTCCCCAATCGCTGAATAGCATTTAATTAGCAGAAAAAAGATAAGATCATGGAAAAAAAACCTATCGTAGTAGGTATGGGCGAGCTCCTCTGGGATGTTTTGCCCGATGTGAAAAAGGCAGGTGGCGCACCTGTCAATTTTGCCTACCATGCTTCTCAATCGGGAGCGGAGGCATACGCACTCAGTGCCATTGGCAACGATGACTTAGGCGAGGAGCTCATCCAAGAGTTAACCAAGAATCGCATCAATAGCGATTACATCAGTCGGGTGAACTATCCGACTGGCACCGTGCAGGTTGAGTTGAAAGAGGGTATTCCCTCTTATACCATCATTGAGGGGGTGGCATGGGATTATATTCCCTTTTCGCAAGCGGAGATTGACTTGATGAAACAGGCCAGCGCAGTTTGTTTCGGCACGCTGGCACAACGTGCTTCGGAGTCTCGCAACACCTTGCAGACCTTGCTTTCGTATGTACCAGCGGATAGCCTGCGCTTCTTCGACATCAACATCCGGCAGCATTTCTACAGCAAAGAGTTGATTGAGGAGTCACTGCGCATAGCCAACGTCTTCAAGGTCAATGACGAGGAGTTGGTGCTGTTACGTCCGATGTTCCAGTTGGAAGGCACAGATGAGGAGGTATGCCACTGGTTCATGGATCAGTTCGACCTGCGTTACCTGATTTTGACCGCCGGAGCGGAATACAGTACGATCTATGCACGCACGGAAAGCTCTACGCTGCCTACGCCGAAAGTGAAGGTGGCAGATACAGTAGGTGCCGGCGATTCATTCTCTGGCTCTTTCGTCGCTGCGATTTTAGCGGGTAAATCCTTGCGGGAGGCACACCAGCATGCCGTGAAAGTGGCCGCTTTCGTTTGTACGCAACATGGCGCTTGGCCGACCTATCCGAAAGATCTATAAGCCATGAGTCAGACAATACGTACTTCCATTCATCCGGTAGGGATCCCTTTGAGCTTCATCCATTCTGCGATATGGGGTATGTAAGACTATTGATAATAAAGGTATTCCTCCTACTGATAGCGTGGACGACGGCTACCGCCTCTCCACGCTACCGTTTTCGGGTCTATCTGCATACGAAGGGAGAGGCTGGGTATCGGGTGGATCAGCCGGAGGCCTTTCTGTCAGCGGAGGCGATTGCCCGGAGAGAGCGGATGGGGATCGCGGTGGAGGCAACGGATTGGCCTATCGCCCCGGCGTTACTCGACCAATTGGCACAAACAGGTGTGAAGCCCATACTGACCAGCAAATGGATGCAGACGGTCGTGGTGGAGAGTGAGGATCCCGACGTAGAACGAACATTGCGACAGCTCCCGATGGTCGATTCCGTGCGATTGGTTTGGCAAGGAGAACCAATCCTCCCGTTGGAACGGGAGGCGAGCGATGAGCGATTCGCCCCAACAAAAGCACGGAAAAAATCCCCCTATGGATATGCATTGGAACAGATCAAGCTGTTGAACGGGTTGAAGCTGCATCGGGCAGGCTTCCGAGGACAAGGTATGCGCGTGGCGGTGATTGACGCTGGATTCCTCCATGCGGATCGGCTACGCGTATTCGATTCACTACATCTATTGGGCACATATAACGTGGTTTCTCCGGGAGAATCGGTCTTTGCGGAGGATGAACACGGTACGAAGGTGCTCTCCTGTTTGGCTGCCAATGCACCAGGATGGATGGTTGGCACCGCTCCGGAAGCTGACTATTGGTTGATCAAGAGTGAGGATAGCGACTCGGAATATCCAATTGAGGAGGACTATTACGTGGCAGCCTTGGAATTTGCCGACAGCGTAGGTGTATCCGTGATCACCTCCTCCTTGGGCTATTTCACATTCGATGTCGATTCGTTGAGCTATACGCAGGCTGATTTGGATGGACGAACCGCCTTCATCAGCCGGGCAGCCCACCAAGCGGCGAAGAAGGGTTTACTGCTTTTCAGCAGCGCAGGGAACGAAGGGAATGGTCCATGGGGCAAGATTACCTTTCCAGCCGATACAGAAGGTGTCTTAACGGTCGGTGCGATCACCAACAAAGGGGAGCGCAGTCGGTTTAGCTCGAAAGGGATGACGGCCGACGGACGGATAAAACCAGATCTTGTCGCTTTGGGATCGGGCAGTTGCGTTGTGTCAGGATCGGGTGAGATCAGCTATGGCAGTGGCACCTCTTTTGCCACCCCTATCCTGGCAGGGATGGGTATCTGCCTTTGGCAAGCCCTTCCACAACTTTCGGCACAGGAGTTGATCGACCTGTTGCGGCAGAGTGGTAGCCAAGCGGAACGGCCGAACGCGGAGTTGGGATATGGCCAACCCGATATCTATAAAGCCTATAAGAAAGGAAAGAAAGATGCGAAAAAAAGAGATAGATCGTTCACCCGATAAGCAGGCGCTCTCTTTGGTGGAGCTGAACCAGCGCATCCGCATGACCTTGGAGCAGGCTTTTCCCGATACCTATTGGGTGCGGGCGGAGATGAGCGATGTGCGGGAGAACGGTGCCTCGGGGCATTGCTACTTGGAGTTCATCGAGAAGGATCCCCGCAGCGGACAGCTCTTGGCCAAGGTACGTGGGGCGATCTGGGCGAAGACCTTTCGCCTGTTGAAACCCTATTTCGAGATGGAGACAGGCCAACGTTTCGTCTCCGGATTGAAGGTGTTGGTACGGGTCACGGTGGATTTTCATGAGTTGTATGGGCTGAGCCTGACGGTGGTGGACATTGATCCGGCCTATACATTGGGCGACATGGCACGTAAACGGTTGGAGATTATTCGTCAGTTGCAAGAGGAGGGGGTGTTCGAGCTGAACAAGGAGTTGCCATTGCCACTCTTGCCCCGCCGGATCGCTTTGATCTCCTCGCCGACAGCGGCCGGGTATGAGGATTTCATGAACCAGCTGACACACAACCGAGCAGGCTATCCCTTCTATGTGAAGCTTTTCCCCGCCTTGATGCAGGGCGAGCGCACAGAGGAATCGGTGATCGCAGCCTTGGATCGAATCTATGCGCATCAGGAGCTGTTCGATGTGGTGGCCTTGTTGCGTGGCGGTGGCGCAACCTCCGATTTGAATAGTTTTGACTCTTATCTGTTAGCCGCTAACTGCGCGCAATTTCCGTTGCCTATCTTGACTGGCATCGGGCATGAACGAGATGATACGGTAGTCGATCTGGTAGCGCATACGCGGCTGAAGACACCGACTGCCGTGGCGGAGTTTTTGATCGCTCGGATGGACCAAGCAGCCCAGACAGTAGAGGAGCTTCAACAGACCATGACGCAATCTGCCTCCGTGCGGCTGTTGCAAGAGAAGCAGCGATTGCAAAGCTATGCCACCCGTTTCCCCGCGTTGGTTGGGCAACGTATGGAGCGGAATCGGACCCTATTGCATCAGTTAGGTGCGAAGTTGCCAACGATGGCGCAAGGGTTTGTGGAACGTAAGCGGGCGATGGTCGATCGGTTGGCCATGCAGCTACGCAATGCCACAACCACCCATTTAGCGGAAAAACAGCGTTTCCTGCAACTACAAGAACAATTCGTGCGGATGGCCTCTCCGGATTACATCTTACGTAGAGGGTATAGCCTGACCCTGCGTGAGGGCAAGATCATCAAGCGGGCAGAGGAATTACATGTAGGCGAGGAATTGACCACCCGTTTCATGGATGGCGAAGTAAAGAGTATCATAAAGGAATAAACAGAAAAGCTATGGCAAAGAAAGAAGAATCGTATAAGGAGGCGATCGAGAAGCTGCGTCGCATCGTAGCGGAGATCGACCGAGACGAGCTGGATGTGGATCTGCTGTCAGAGAAGGTCAAGGAGGCAAGCCGACTGATCAAGCTCTGCAAAGAGAAATTGTATAAAGTAGATGAAGAGGTACGCAACGTATTGGAGGAGTTAGACGCATGAGCCGATATATTATTATTGTAGCGGGAGGGAAAGGCCTCCGAATGGGCGGGGATCTACCGAAACAGTTTATTCCGATGGCGGGCAAGCCCCTATTGATGCACACCGTAGAAGCCTTTCATCGTTGGGATGCGGAGGCACGGATCGTGTTGGCGTTGCCGGTTGATCATCAAGCCTATTGGGCGATGCTATGCCGGGAGATCGGTTGCAAGGCCCCTCATGCCGTGGTGAATGGTGGAGCGACCCGTTTTCATTCCGTGAAGCAAGGGTTAGATTGGGTATGCGCCGAGCAGGCTCGTAGCGGGGAGTCAATGGATCAGGCCTGGGTTGCCGTGCACGATGGCGTGCGCCCCTTCGTTACACCGGAGATGATCGACCGCTGTTTTGTGGCAGCGGAACAACATCAAGCCGCTATCCCAGTCGTACCGATGATAGACTCTTTGCGGGAACGAGAGAAGGAAGGAGGGAGCCATCCCGTCGATCGCAGCCGTTATGTAGCGGTACAGACCCCACAAGTCTTCGCACTTCCCCTCTTGAAGCGTGCCTATGAACAGCCTTTCAGTGAGCAATTCACCGATGATGCCTCTGTCGTGGAAGCGTTGGGCGAACAGGTAGCCGAGGTAGAAGGATTGCGGGAAAATATCAAAGTCACTACACCTTTTGACTTGATCATCGCACAAGCCCTATTTCAGTGAAAAATGCTGTCAGTACCTCTTTCAGTGTATGCTAACTGGTACTGCAGTTTATAGCAGCTGGTACTGGAGTGTTGGCTCATTGCGACCGTTGTGTCAATCGCTTTTGGGCCGTACGTAGCATTGGGGACAAAAATAAAATCGTCAATAGGTTGCGAAACTAACAGATTATGCTTACTTTTGCCCCGCATTTGGCCTGGTAGCTTAGTTGAATAGAGCGTCAGATTCCGGTTCTGAAGGTCGTGGGTTTGAGTCCCACCCGGGTCAC
>CAMGEM010000183.1 GCA_946055095.1 uncultured Parabacteroides sp.
CTGACGGTTCGTCATTGGGAGGGGCCTTCCCCTTTGCGGATCGCCTTGGATCGTTCCTTGAAGATCCCGGCCACGCATCATCTGTTGGATGGAACCGTCCCGACCTTGATCCTCACGGAGAAAGCGGCTGAGGATCGGGAGCATCTCTCTTATGTACGGATCGATTTCGAACGTCCGTTGGCGGCACAGGTGATGGCTGTCTTGGCGGAACGGAAGATCGATTCCCTCTTGGTAGAGGGTGGTACGAGGCTATTGCAGACCTTCATCGCTGAGGGTTTGTGGGATGAGGCTCGTGTCGAGACCGCTCCCTTATGCTTGGGTGAGGGTGTGCCAGCCCCTCGGTTGGAACAGGCCGTTTTACGGCAAGCGATCACGACCCTTGAAGGGCATGTCATAGAAGCGTTTAATCACCTAAAATAATATAAATAATAGAGGGGATAGGGTGTGGACTGAAAAATGTTTCTACTTTTGTGCCTTTATATGCGACAAACTATGTTTTTGATGAAAACAAAATGGATATTCTTTTGGACGGCTTGTTTGGTAGGCATGCTTTCTTCCTGTTTGAAAACAGAGGATGCGATTCAAATTGAACTTACAAGAAACTGCCAGATTAAGTCGTTTACGTTGAGTAGCGATTCAGTAGCTGAATTGAGTAGCGTGAAGTTCACGATCGACCAGCTGACCGGACGTATTTTTAATATAGATTCTTTGCCTTATGGCACGAAAATAGAGAAGGTGTATTGCACGCTTACAACCGCCAGCTCGTATGATGTGAACAGTGTGGAGGTTTCTCCTTATGCCTATCCCGACTCTACCTATTATTTGCAAAGTCTCTCCGACTCGATTGATTTTTCCGCTCCGGTGAAGTTTGTGATGCATGCGTATGACGGAATCACGACAAAGACGTATATCGCACAAGTCAATATCCATCAGATAGAACCCGATACGATGATCTGGACAGAGGCGGCTAATCCGATGTTGCCTGTGGCTATCCGTGAACAGAAGACGATCAAGATGGAGCAGGAGGGGGATGCCACTTATTTGATGTATGTGCAGCCGACAACCGATGAAGGCTATCAGCTTTATCAAGCGACCGAGAGTGACCCGACCCACTGGGAACCGCTTTCACTCACGGGTCTTCCTACGGAAGGCGTATGCTTGTCGCAAATGACCTATTATAATAAGGTATGGTATGTGGCTACCGAGGCGGGTACGCTTTATCGTTCAGCCGATGGACAGACCTGGAGTGAAGTGGCGGGTGCGCCAGCTATCCGCATCCTGTTGGGTGAGATCCCGGCTGGCTTGCGTCAAGCGGCTGTTTTGACGGCTGTGGTGGAACAAGAGGGTGCGCTTGTCTATGGCGTGATGGATGAGGCTGCTCAATGGACCATGGGCGATGTGGTTCCTGAGCATTTCCCGGCCAGTGGATTCTCGACCATGTCGTATGAGTCGATGCACTACCAATACCTGATGGTGGTGGCTGGTCGCTCGATCAGCAACCAATTGCTCAACACCACCTGGACTTCACGGGATGGTTTGACATGGGCGCAATTGGGCGCAAGTAGTAAGAGTTTCTCTCCACGGGAGGGAATCATGATGACCCGTTATGATGATCAGCTCCTTTTGATCGGTGGCCTGGATGCCGATCAGCAAGGCTTGAAAGATATGTACAGTTCGATTGATTTTGGTTTGAATTGGACATTGGTGGATTCGACCCTGATCTTGCCCGAAGCGTACGCAGGGAGAGGTTTCTCTTCTGTCTGGGTGGATAAGCAGAACTTCGTCAATCTCTTTGGTGGTAAGACGAAGCGTGATGCCAATGACATGAATCAGTTGTGGCGAGGACGTATCAACCGACTGATCCCAAAAGAGTAAAGGAGGGCTGATGCGTAAGGAGATAATTTTGTTGCTCTTGGGAGTGCTCTTGAACGGATCGCTCCATGCGCAAGAATACAAATTTGAGGTTGGTGGTATGGCCGGAGGTGCCTTCTACATGGGCGACACCAACAAGAACAGTCCCTTTAAGGGATTGAATCCGGCTGCGGGGGCGGTCTTTCGCTATAACATCAACTTTCGCTGGGCCTTGAAAGCCAACTTGATGTGGGGCCAGGTCTCTGGAAGCACGCAAGGGGGAGCCAATGTGTTCCCGAATGAGGGGCAGACCGATTTCAGCCGGAGCCTGATCGAGTTAGGCGGGCAGGCAGAGTTCAACTTCTTCCCGTATAGCGATAAGTTCGACTATGCGGGGGCCAAGCGCTTCTCTCCCTACCTGTTGTTGGGTATCGGGATGACGGTTGCGCCCGGTGGGGAGTCCTCTTTCGCCAGTCCCAACATCCCGATGGGTGTCGGTGTGAAATACAAGCTGAAGCCGAGGTTGAACGTGGGGTGTGAGTTCTCCATGAGGAAGACCTTGGGCGATGGGTTAGAAGGAAAAGAGATGCTCAAAGATCCGTATGGGATCACGAGCAGCGCATTGAAGAATAAGGATTGGTACTCGTTTTTGTTGCTTTCCGTCACTTGGGATTTCGGAGAAAGATGCCGGACCTGCAACAATGCGAAAAATATAGAATACTGATAAACTGGAAGAAGATGTCGTTGATAGATAAGATAGATAGAAGTCGGTTGCCTGAGCACGTGGCTATCATTATGGATGGCAATGGGCGGTGGGCGAAAGCGCAAGGCCACCCTCGAAGCTATGGCCATCAGGAGGGGGTTGTCTCCGTGCATAAGATCATGGATGCGGTCACTCAATTGGGGTTGCGTTACCTGACGCTTTATACCTTCTCCACGGAGAATTGGAATCGTCCGGAGGAGGAGGTGCAGGCCTTGATGAGCTTGATGGTTACGGCTATCCATCAGGAAACGCCCAATATGATGAAGAAAAACGTGCGTCTGGTCGCTATCGGAGACCTGTCTCGCTTACGTCCGGATGCTTATGCCACCTTGCAGGAGTGTATGGCGACTACGGCCGGCAATACGGGAACGACCTTGGTCTTGGCGTTGAGCTATTCCGCACGTTGGGAGATCACGGAGGCTGTCCGTCAGATCGCGCGTGAGGTAAGCGAGGGACAGTTGCGTGTGGATGAGATTTCCGAGGCGATGGTGACCAATCATTTGACGACAAAAGGGATTCCCGATCCGGATCTGTTGATCCGTACGGGTGGTGAGCAACGGATCAGCAACTTCCTGTTGTGGCAACTCTCGTATGCCGAGTTCTACTTCACGGAGGTCTTTTGGCCGGAGTTTAGAGAAGAAGCGTTTTATGAGGCCATTTTGTATTACCAACGTCGAGAGCGTAGATTTGGGAAAACAAGTGAGCAATTAATCTGATAGACAAAGCGATGATTACGATGCGTAAATTTGTAGTGCTGAGTTTGATAAGTTGGGTGGTCGCCTTGGGCGCATGGGCGCAAGAGACTGACACGACGAAGGTGGAGGCTCCGGCTGAGGTACCTGTGATCTCTTATTCGTTGACACCTAAGAAATATAAGATTGCCGACATTAAGGTTTCGGGTATCAAGAATTATGATGATTATGTGTTGATTGGCTTTTCGGGTCTGTCTGTGGGAGACGAGGTGAGTGTGCCCGGAGATGAGATCACCCAAGCGATCAAGCGTTTCTGGAAGCATGGTCTTTTCTCGGATGTGAAGATTCTGGCCTCCAAGATCGAGGGGGATCAGATCTGGTTGGAGATCCAGTTGAAGCAACGTCCACGTATCTCGGAGGTACATTATAGCGGTATCAAGAAGAGCGAGCGGGAGGATCTGGAGGCTAAATTAGGTTTGAAGAAGGGTTTCCAGGTGACTCCTAATATCATGGATCGCACCAAGCAGGTGATCCAGAAATTCTTTGATGGCAAAGGCTTCAAGAATGTCGATGTCGAGATCGAGCAGAAGGATGATCCCGCCAACGAGGGGGAGGTGATTGTCAACATCAATATCGACAAGAACGAGAAGACCAAGATCCACCATATTACTTTTGAGGGTAACTCGGCCTTGACCGCACGTGACTTGAAGAAGGCCATGAAGAAGACCAACGAGAAATTCAGCTTCTTTAATGACTGGAAGAGCAGTATCTTGGAGATGTTCAGCACCAAAAAGTTCACCACGGAGGAGTATGAGAACGATAAGAACAACATTATCTCCAAGTATAACGAACATGGTTATCGAGATGCGGTCTTGATCTCGGATAGTGTCTGGAACTTCAACGAGAAGAAGGTCGATATTCATATTAAGGTCGAAGAGGGACAGAAATACTACTTGAAGGATATTCGTTTCGTGGGTAACACGAAATATGCGACCGACTACTTGATGGCTGTCTTGGGCATGAAGCCGGGTGAGGTCTATAACCAGAAGAAGTTGGATGAGCGTATCAGTACGGATGAGGATGCGGTCTCTAACATCTATTTCAACAACGGTTACCTCTTCTTCAATGCCGATCCGGTGGAGGTCGATGTGCAGGGCGACTCAATCGCTTTGGAGATCCGTATTCAGGAGGGTCCGCAGGCTACCATCAATAAAGTGATCATCAAAGGAAATGACCGTCTGTATGAGGATATTGTCCGCCGTGAGTTGCGTACGAAGCCGGGTATGCTGTTCAGCCGTGAGGACTTGGTGCGTTCCGTGCGTGAGTTGGCTCAGATGGGACACTTCGATCCGGAGAACATGAATCCCGTCCCACTGCCCGATCCGGAGAATGGTACGGTGGATATTGAGTATAACTTGGTCTCTAAGGCGAACGACCAGATCGAGTTCTCAGCCGGTTGGGGACAGACCGGTGTGATCGGTAAGTTGAGCTTGAAGTTCACCAACTTCTCTATGAAGAACTTCTTGAACCCGAGTACCTACAAGGGCATCATCCCGCAAGGTGAGGGACAGACC
>CAMGEM010000184.1 GCA_946055095.1 uncultured Parabacteroides sp.
GTGACCCCTCGTAAAACCTTTCATCCGAAAACCTTGACCCTGCATACACGGACGGATAGCGACACCACACGGGTCTCTTTCCATGCGGGCGATTTAGGCATCGTGCTGACCGGCAATGCGTGTGTGCACGAGATGACGGACAAACTGCAGAAGGTGTCGGATGAGTTGAATCGGCAGGTGCTGCGTGACTCGACGGTGAACTTGCAGCTGTTGCGCCCCCTCTTGCCGGAGCTGCTGTTGGAGGTTCATGCCGGGCAAGACAATCCGATCAACAACTATTTGCTCAATTATTACATGGATTTCAAGGGGCTCTCGTTGATGGCCTCCACCTCTCCAGAGCAGGGTCTCCAGCTGTCGGCGGAACTCTTGGAGTTCGTACAAGACACCTTGATGCTTGACACCATCCGGGCGGGCATCACGCAAGATACGTTAGGCCTGCGCTATCAAGCGCAGGTGATCAAAAAGAAATACCGGCAACAGACCCCCTTCAGCGCGGGCATAGACGGCCGATTGCGTCGGGGCTATGCGGATGCCAACCTGCTCTATAAGGATGGAGCAGGGGAGGTGGGCGTGAATCTGGGTGTGCGTGCCGAGAAGCAGGAGGAGGGCGGTATGCGCTTTAGCCTCTATCCCGATCAGCCCGTCTTGGCCTTCAACACCTTCCGCTTGGATCCAGACAACCACATCACGGTGCGGAGCCTGAAAGACATCGAGGCCAACCTGCGACTGCGTGGAGCGAACAACGCGGCGCTCTGGATTCATTCCTTGCCCGCCGAGGAAGAGGGGACGGAGGCTGTCCATGTGGAGCTGAACCAGATCAATCTGCAGGTGATCACCGATGCCTTCACCTACCTGCCTTCGCTGCAGGGGATGCTGAATGCGGATTTCCAATATGCCCCGACCGACTCCTCCTTCTTGGTGGTGGCCGATGTGAATATTGACAGTCTCCACTACGAGCACAGGCCCGTGGGCGATCTGCTGTTCAACGGCATCTATCTGCCTTTGGATGAGGGGAACCATCAGGTGGATATGCACCTCTTCCGCAACCAGGAGGAGATCTCGACCGTGACCGCTTTCTACCAAGCGGAGGAGGATCTGTTTGAGGGGAGCATCGACTTCCTGCACTTCCCGCTGAATATGGCCGATGCCTTTATCCCCGATGACATGGCACGCATGAGCGGCGACGTGGATGGTACGTTGGCCATCACGGGAACCAGTGCGCAGCCTTGGGTGGATGGCACCCTGTTGCTCGATAGCGCCTCCGTCTATATCGGGGCGGCGGGCTCTTCGTTCCGCTTCGATGACCGGCAGATACAGATCCAGCGCAATCGCCTGCTGTTAGATACGTTCGCGATTTATGCCTATAACCAGAATCCCTTCTTGATCAATGGCTATGTCGATTTCAATGACCCGGCTCGGATGATGGCAGACCTGAAACTGACCGCCAAGAACCTGCAGCTCTTCAACAGCAAGAAGAGCGAGGAGAGCTTGGTCTATGGCAAGCTGTTCGCCAACCTCAATGCCTCGGCGAAAGGACCGGTGGATGCCTTGGTGATGCGAGGCGACCTGCAACTGCTGGGCGGGACGAACATGACCTACGTCTGGAAAGACTCTCCCTTGGAGGCGCAAGATCGTCTGGCCGACTTGGTGACTTTCACCTCCTTCGCCGACACGCTGCGCCGACGGATGCCTCGTAAGCCTCCCTTGCCGATGGGCGGGATGGATATGTTGATGACCATCCGGATTGATCCGGCGGTGCAGGCCAACGTCGATCTGTATGGCGACGAGAGCAGCCACATCCGCTTGGAGGGAGGAGGCGACCTCTCTTACCAATATACGCCGCAGGGCGACATGCGCCTGAACGGACGCTACACCTTGACGGGTGGGACGCTGAAATATGCCATCCCTGTGATTCCCTTGAAAGAGTTTACCATTAAGGAGGGGAGCTATGTGCAATGGATCGGCGACCCGATGAATCCCCGTCTGGACTTGGCCGCTACGGAGCAGTTGCGTGCCTCGGTGACACCTACTGGGCAATCCTCGCCTCGGCAGGTGAAGTTCGATGTGGGGTTGGCGCTCTCGCAGACCTTGGAGAACTTAGGACTGGAGTTCACCTTGGAGGCGCCGGAGGATATGGCGATGCAGGAGGAGCTGACCGCCAAGGGACCGGAAGAGCGAGCCAAGTTAGCGGTGAGCATGTTGGTGACCGGCCTCTATTTAGGCGGCACGACTGGTACAGGCAAGGTGAATGTCAATATGGGCGATGCCTTGAGCAGCTTCTTGCAGAGCGAGATCAACAACATCGCGGGCAGTGCCTTGAAGACGGTGGACATCAGCTTCGGCATGGACTCCTACGACGACGGTAGCGAAGGGGGTGGCACCCGTACGGACTACTCGTTCCGCTTCGCCAAGCGGTTCTACAACGACCGGATCCGGGTCGTGCTGGGTGGACGGATCTCTACCGGCGAGAACATCAACAACGGCCAGGCGCAACCCTTCATCGACAATGTGTCGGTGGAGTATCGCTTGGATAGCAGTGGCTCTCGTTACGTCAAGCTGTTCCATGACAAGAACTACGAGAGCCTGTTGGAGGGAGAGATCATCGAGACGGGCGGTGGCATCGTGCTGCGCAAGAAGATGATGAAACTGCGTGAGTTGTTCAATTTCAAGAAACAGAAACCATAATCATGAATCAGCGAAACTATCTGATAGGTCTGTTGCTCGGTTTGCTCTCATGGAGCTGTTCGACAACGAAGAACCTGCCGGAGGGAGCGGTGCTCTATACCGGTATCTCCAAGATCGAGATCCAGCAGCCCGATGCGAGTGAGGCGGGACGATCGACCGTGGAGGAGGTGGAGGCGGCCTTGGCCTATCCCCCCAATAACGCCCTTCTCGGGAGCTCCTCGGTGCGTGTGCCCTTCCCGTTCGGTCTGTGGGTCTATAATGCCTTCGTGAACAAGGAGGGGAAGGTGAGCCGCTGGATCTTCAATAAGTTGGCGGCCAAGCCGGTGTTGATCAGTACGGTGAATCCCGACGTGCGTGTCAAGGTGGCACGCAACCTGCTGAACGAGTATGGCTATTTCAATGGGGCTACCTCCTATGCGTTGGTGCCCGACAAGAAAGATCCCCGCAAGGCGAAGATCGCCTATCAGGTCACGATGAACCAACCCTATACGATTGATAGCATCCTGTATGTGCGTATGCGTAACCGGGTGGATTCGCTGCTGCCCCGTCTGTCGAGTGAGCGGTTGATCCGCAAGGGCGATAACTTCAACGTGGTGCGGTTGCAGGAGGAGCGGGAGCGCATCGCCGATAGGCTGCGTGATAATGGCTACTACTATTTCCGCCCCGAGTATATGATCTATCAGGCCGATACCACCATCACGCCCGGTAAGGTCTCCCTACGGATAGTCCCCAAGGAGGGAATGCCTCGCAATGCGTTGATCCCTTGGAAGCTGGGTAATGTGGATTTCTACCTGAATGGCTATCGCAACGAGCAGCCGACCGACTCTATCCGCTACAAGGATTTGACCATCCACTACGAAGGGAAGCTGCGGGTACGTCCCAAGGTGCTTTACGACCGGCTCTATTTCCGTCCCGGCGATCGGTATAGCCAGACCCAGCAGGAGCGTTCGCAGACAGCCCTCGCCCGCTTGGGCATCTTCCGCTACTCGGAGTTCCAATATGCGCCCCGTGACACGATGCGGCGGCAAGACACCCTCGACCTGCGCATCCATACGGTCTATGACCTGCCTTTGGATGGGGAGTTGGAGTTGAACGTCACGGCCAAGAGCAACGACCAGATTGGCCCGGGAGCGGTCTTCAGCGTGACCAAGCGCAACATGTTTGGCGGCGGTGAGACCTTCGGCGTGAAGCTGCGGGGCTCCTACGAGTGGCAGACCGGCAATAAGCTGGATGCGGGCGGCTCGAAGATCAACAGCTATGAGTTGGGGCTGAGCACGACGCTCACCTTCCCCCGGCTGCTCTTCCCGACCTTGGGCAAGCGAGACCTGAACTTCCCCGCTACGACCACCTTCCGCATCTATGCCGACCAGCTGAACCGGGCCCGCTTCTTCAAGATGCTCTCTTTCGGAGGAGATGCCTCCTATGAGTTTCAGCCCTCCGCTACGAGCCACCACAGCGTGACCCCCTTCAAGTTGGCCTATAACCTCTTGCAGCATACGACCGCCGAGTTCGATAGCATCGCCGATAGCAACAAGGCACTCATGAAGAGTTTGCAGGATCAGTTTGTCCCCTCGATGAGCTATACCTATACGTACGATGACTCACCCATCACGACGAAGCGACACCACGTCTGGTTGCAGGGCTCCATCACGCAGGCTGGCTTGCTGATGAATGCGGCCTATGCGATCGCCGGGAAGCCATTCGACAAGGAGGGGAAGAAGCTCTTTGGCAACCCCTTCGCCCAGTTTATCAAGGGAACGGTGGAGGCGCGTTACAACTATCAGTTGGGCGAGAATCAGCGGTTGGTCGGACGCATCATGGCGGGAGCGATCTATAGCTATGGCAATGCCCGCACAGCGCCCTACAACGAGCAGTTCTATGTGGGTGGAGCCAACAGCGTGCGTGCTTTCACGATCCGAAGCATCGGCCCGGGGCGTTATTACCAGAGTAGCGATGAGAACAAATATGCCTATATCGACCGGACGGGCGACCTCAAGTTCGAGGCCAACCTGGAGTATCGTTTCCCGATCATGGGCGATCTGCATGGGGCTACCTTCTTGGATTGTGGCAATATCTGGCTGCTGAGGGAGGATCCGGATCGTCCGGGAGGCCGTCTGAAAGCGGGACATTTCTTCAAGGACTTGGCGTTAGG
>CAMGEM010000185.1 GCA_946055095.1 uncultured Parabacteroides sp.
CATGAAGCTATTCCTGATGCGCTTTGGGCTGCCGAAAGACCTTCCCCACAGAGAAAATGATGGCAGCGATCAAGAGCAACAAGATCGCAAAGGAGCTGAAGGAAGCGACGTAAGAGGCGGTGATGTAACCTTGCGGCTTAAACTCAAAGACCACCTCATGCGCACCCGCCGGAATGATCATCGAACGTAAGATCCAGTCCGCACGGAAATGAGTGGCAGGCTTGCCATCAATCGTGACGTTCCACCCTGGATCATAGTAGATCTCCGAGAAAACAGCCAACTGATCACGCTTCGCCTCCGTCTTGTACACCAACCGATTGGGACGATAGCTCTCCAACTGAATGGTCGCTGTGGAATCTAACGCAGGCGTGAATCCTTTCAACTGATCCGCAAATCGCTTGTCCACCACCGCTTTCACCAATGGATTCAACGTATTCAAGGCAGCGATCTCCGCATCCGCATTCTCCACAATCTCCACCTGATCCACAAACCAAGCATTACCAAAGGCAAACGGATTCCGTAAAGGCGGTTGCTCCGGATTATAAATCACATAGCGGGTATTCAACATATTCAGAGAGGGAGAAGCCGCAAACACACCCATCAAGTCATTGGCGGTTTGCGCCTTTTGCAAGGCCTCAATCACCCCGTTCAACTCGCCTTGCAAACGATGGTCGATCAACTCCTGATAACGACGCAACTTGGCCGCATAGTAACCTCCCACAGAATGGTGATAGTAAGAGACGGTCGTCTCTTGGAAGGGATTATTCAGATTCAAGACACGGAAAGAGGGATCCTTATCCTCGAAGATCGCCTTATCCGCCACACTCTCCTTATAGACATCAGCCGGTTGCTGACGCACGAAATTCTTCTCATTCAAATAGCGTTTATCGACTGTCCACAGGTCAGCCAGCATCAAGACAGCCACGCCTACCATCACATAGTTCGCCACCATCGGTCGGTTCTTGCTGGTATAATACCAGAAGAGCAATACCGCTCCCGCCAAGACAAAGAACAACGAACGCAACGCATCCGCAGAGGCCAACGACTCACGATCCATCAACAAGGCGTTATAATACCAATCCGGCAGCTGATATTGCGCATCATAAGCCGAACGGAAATCCAAGAAAAAGCTCGGCATCAACCAGAGGATCAATGAAAGACCACCCGTGATCACCAACGAGGCCACCAAGCCCCTCTTCAACTTCGCATCTTCCACTAACCCACTCAATACATCGCGCAAGCCCCAAAAGGCAATGATAGGCAACACCATCCCAGGAATCACCAAGGCCATCTCCACCGTACGGAACTTGTTGTACATCGGCAGGTGATGGAACATAAAGTCGTTGAAGCTGTCGAAATTACGGCCTAACGCCAACAACGTCAAGAAGAGACCTCCCGCAAAGAGCCACCATTTCATCGGATTGGAAATGACAAACATACCCAATACGAACAGGAAGCAAAGCAACGCTCCCATATAAACCGGTCCCGAAGTAAAACTCTTGTCGCCCCAATAGGTAGGCGCATTGACCTCCTTGCCCAATTGAGCACCCTTCGCTTTCAACGCCTTATATAATTCCGAATCCGCACCCAAGGCTCCTCCTGAGGCTCCTCCATACGCATTGGGAACCAACAAGGTGAGTAACTCACTTTTGCCATAGCTCCAGGCGAAGGCATAATCTTTATCCAAACCAGAGGAGATCTTCTCGCCAGAGGGCGTAGTGGTCGTCAATTCCGTAGCGCCACGAATGGAGTTTTTACCTAAATCCCACTGGGCATACATGCCTTGCGCATTGGGCAACACCGCTAACACTACACAACCGACCATGATAGCGGTTGTAATCCCCAACTCTTTCAGGGCCTTTCCCTTGACACAGCTGACTAAATAGCCCAAATAGATAAATACACAAAGCAACATCAGATAGTAAGTAATCTGGATGTGTCCGTTACCGATCGAGAGCGCCACACCCAACAGGAAGAGCACCGCTCCCCAAAGCAGTTTCCGTTTGAACAGCAACGCCATACCCGCCAAGGTAATCGGCATATAGGCAATCACATACGCCTTGGTGATGTGGCCTGCCTCAATGATAATGATGTTGTAAGAGGCCAACGCAAAAGCGATCGAGCCGGCGATAGCTAACCAAGTGCTCATGCCCATCACACACATCAAGATATAAAAGCAAATCAATCCGGTGAACACCATACCTGCGTTCAGATAGCCAAGCCCCTTCAAAGGGGTCTCAATCAAATTATAATCAGGCAAATCGGGTGCCGGATTACCATAACCTCCGGCGTAGGGCATACCGCCAAACATCGCATCCGACCAAGCGCTGAACTCACCCGGCTGCGCCGTTTTCGCATACTGATCCATCTGGCTGCTACCCATACCAGCCGCCTTTTCCATATCACCCTGACGAATCATCTTGCCGTCAAGTACCGCAGGAGAAAAATAGACCACCGTCATCGCCAAGAAGATCAAGATGGCAAACAGGTGTTTCCCCCATTTCATCAAAAGAGTTTTCATATTTTGTTTATTCCTATTTGTTTCGTTACACTCTGCCTTTTATCCATTTCGCCGTATAGAAACGCAACGCAAACCAAACATGCAACAACAGGGTAGGTAGAGTGCCATAATAACGGCACATCACCGCATAACGCTCTTTCAAAGAGGCTTTTCGATTCGCTGTGCTTAATCCCTCCTCCAAATAGTTGGACAGGATCAGATGCGTATGCTTGATTCGTTTCGCCTGCTTCAAGCAACGGATGCACCACTCATAATCTGCCACCCAGCGATAGGTCGTATCATATTCCGGTGCCAAGCTCCGTTTCACCACAAAGGATTGATGGCAAACCAACATACCCATCCGAAAACGCTTCCACGTCAGTTTGCGAGGTGCTTTCAGCCGACGCATTCCCAAGGATCTGCCCTGTGCGTCCACGATCTGCGTCTCCCCATACAGCACGTCAGGCAAAGATACGCTCTTTTTCAGAGATGCCACCACACTTTGCAAGGTATCTGCCGTATAAAGTGTGTCACCCGCATTCAAGAACCACACATAATCACCCGTCGCCTTGCGCAAACCTTTGTTCATGGCATCGTAGAGCCCTTGATCAGGCTCACTCACCCAATAGCTGATACCTGCCTCATATTGCTTGATCAACTCCACGGTCCGATCCGTCGAAGCCCCATCTATCACGATATATTCCACATTCGTATAAGACTGGCTCAAGACACTCAAAATAGTGCGCTCCAACCATTGCTCCGCATTATAAGTGATGGTGATGATAGAAAATTTCGGTTGTAAATGTGTCATAAATGCTCTACCGCTTCAATAATTGTTCATACAACGTGATGTACTGCTGCGCCACGACCGCCTCCGCATAGTGTGTCCGTACCTTCTCCACACAGGCTTGCCGCAACGCCTCCGGATCTGGATGGTTGATTACCCATTGAATGCCTTTCGCCAAATCCTTTGCATCTTGATAATGGGCGACATACCCGTTTTGCACATGATCGATCATCTCTGGAATGCCCCCTGTTTGGAAGCCTACGCAAGGTGTGCCACAAGCCATCGCTTCCATGATGGTGTTGGGCAGATTATCTTCTAAGGAGGGAATCGCAAACAAATCCGCACAATTATAGACCAGCGCCATCTCTTGCGCATCAGACAGATAACCTAACACATTCACCCTGAAGGGTACACGCTGTTCCAGTTCACCCGCACTGTTGCCCATCAACAGCACCTCCATGCGATCGCCATACACACGATACAACGCCTGACAAGCCTCCACAAAATAGGCTGCCCCCTTCCGAACCTCCGATAATTTAGCCGCAGCGAATAACACAAACCGCTTCTCTTCCGCCAGATGGAAATGACGACGAGCGGCCATCCGCTCCACGGGTTTAAAGACAGACACATCTATTGGATTCGGTATGGAGGTGAAAGAGGCTGTTCGCAGCCACCGACCTTGCTGTGCTTTCTGAGCAATCCACTGACTGCATCCCACGAAAGTAATTGGATCAAAAGCGATGCGGCCCTTCTCTCGAAAAGTGGAAGCCGCCAAGTCCCATAACGGATGGGGCACAGTGAGCGCACAATGCGCACAAGCTGTCTGATAGTTAGCGCAATCGCCCGGATAATGGCAAATCGCTGTGGCTGGCCATAGGTCGTGCATCGTCCAAACAATAGGCTTTCCGGTAGCAATCAGTTGGCGCAGGCCTTTCAACGAGAGGAATCCTTGATTGATCCAATGCAGATGAATCACATCCGCCTCCTTCACCAAAGGATGAGCGGCTAAGTTCACCCCTGTATTGGCGATAGAGACCCGAAACAGATCCTTGCGATTCAGCTTATTACAAAGGAATATCACCAATCGTTCCCAGACAAAACGCAAGAAGTTCAATCTTCGTTGGAACCAAGACTGATTGACCGAGATTACTCGTTCATCATCACTCAGTTTGTCTCGCACCAACATCTTGGCCTCTACACCCTGTTTACAAAGCGCATGCATCAAACGATTGGCAGCCACCGCCGCACCACCCGTCCGTTCCGAAGTATTTAGAATCAGTACTTTCATTCCAAGCAGTCAGATACCGCAAAGCTACACCATTTTGCTGAATCAGCCAAATGCGCTGTACATTATTGCCTTCTATGATTCCGCTCCTTCTACATATCGTAATCAGTAGAAGTCAATATACACTGCGGTAGCAGTCACTCAACACTCCAGTACCAGCCGATATAAACTCCAGTACCAGTTGACATACACCAAAAGAGGTACTGACAA
>CAMGEM010000186.1 GCA_946055095.1 uncultured Parabacteroides sp.
GGCAACCAAAGGGGGAGAATAATTAAAAAACGCTAACTTTGCCTCACTTGAATAGCATACCTACAAACACGTGAGCAAAGATGTTGCGGCAACTCTACATAGGATGGATAGGACTCCTGATCGTCTGTTTCGCGGCGAAGGGAGCGACGATCCCTGCTGTGCTGATCCAGAACTATTCCGTCAAGGACTATAAAGCGAGTTGCCAGAACTGGGATCTCTCCGTCTCCTACAACGGGTTTATCTATGCCGCGAATAACTCCGGCTTACTGAGCTTCGACGGCAACAACTGGCAGCTACACGAAATGCCCGATAAATCAGAACTGTATCATGTCACCTATTGGCGCGACACGCTCTATACAAAGGGCGAGGAGTCGATGGGCTATTGGCTGCGAGATGCCTTCGGGCTGTTGCATTATACGCCGGTTGACCACCTGCCGCCTAACGTGACGTTTGAGAAGCCGGAAGTGGACTTCGTGATGCCTGAGGCGATTCAGCGGTTGAGACCTACTGCTATAGCTGCCGTCGGGGAGTTGTTTTTCATCGGCACAGCTGCCTCGGGCCTGGTCATCACCAATAAAGCGGGGGAAGTTTACCACCACTTGACGATCGACAATCAATTGCAAGATAACATCGTGCGGGCGATTTGTGTGCAGGATAACACCTTGGCTTGGATTGCTTTGGACAATGGCATTACCCGTATTGAGGTGGATCCACCCATTGCCATGCTGGATAAGCGTCAACATATTGGCAAGTTGGAGGATGCCGTGCTTCGTGCCGGCAAGCTCTATATCCAAACCAACCGTGGCTTTTACAGCCGAGAGCTGGAAGCAGATGAGTCGTTTGAGCCGATTGATGCTGCGGTGGTGGCCGGACTTTTCCCCACCCAGCAAGCGGCAGAGGGGTTGGTAGTCACCGACCTGTTCACGGATCTATCGTCGTTGCAGCAATTCGCGCATTCGGAGGATCTGTATGCCCGCGGCGATGACCACTACTGGCTCACTACGCAAAACGAGGCTGGCCTTTTCCAACTGAAAGGGGGGAAGGGCATCTTGAAATGCCGAATCCTCTTCACCAATTACAACCTCAACTTGGTGTCGAATGACCGACGTTTCATCCCGCTCAACGATTCTTTAGACTTAGTCTCTACCATGGAGGGAGCCTTGTTAGTCCATACCCGTAAATTGATCGCAGGTAGCTTGGGAGGCATGACCATGCCTAACTGTTCCCGCATCCATTATATCGACAAACGGGGCACCCATGCCATTGACCCGCATACGCAGGTGATCACCTTGCCACACCACTTCCAAGAGTTATCTGTGTATGCAGGCACGACCGTTTTCACCCCCAACCACCAGATCAGTTATCGGTTAGAGGGCGTTTCGGATGAATGGTCGGATTGGCAAAACGAGGGTGTCATTAAGTTCTTGCAGTTACCACCGGGTGAGTATCAGTTAGTGGTGCGCAAGTATGTGGCCAGAGGTCCTTTCCCGGAGTTCAGGTTAAAGATAGAGGTACGCTCGGCTTGGTATAACACGCTGTGGGCTTACCTGCTTTATGCCTTGTTGCTGGGTGTAGCCATGCAAGTGGGGTTGCGTATTCGTTTGGCCAACCTGAAACGGAAGGAAGAGGCCCAACGGGAGGCGGAACGTATAGCCGAGCAACAACGTTTGCAGCAGTTGAAGAGCGAGATGCTGGAGGTGGAGCTGAAAAACAAGAGCAATGAGCTGACCCTACAAACCACCGCCTTGGTGAAGCGCAACGAGGCCATCCAATCCTTCTTGAAGGAGCTGGACGAGCAGAAGAGCACCTTGGGCGATCGTTATCCGAACAAACTCTACAACCGCCTACGCAAGCTGATGGAGGATGGGCTGAACGACCAAGCCGACTGGCTCCAGTTCGAGAGCTATTTCAACAACGCGCACCACAACTTCATGGAGCGACTGCGGCAACGCTATGCCGACATCACGATGGGCGATCTGCGCCTCTGCTGCCTGCTCCGCATGAACCTCTCGACTAAAGAGATCGCCTCGCTATTGAATGTCTCCGTCCGGGCCATAGAGATCCGTCGCTATCGCCTACGCAAGCGCCTCATGCTCGAATCTGACACCAATTTGGTGGATTTCCTCCTCAAATTCGGAGAAGAATAAGTGACTGTTATTTATATTTAGCCCATTCCTTGCATGTATGCGCAAAAGCTGCGTGAGCAATCTTTTATAAATTATTGCTATTGATTCACTGCATCTTATCTATTTATGTGAAAACAATGATGTAGTCAGCCTTTGGAAGAAAAATAGGATGAGCAAGTGATGTAGTAGTCTTTTTTTATGGTTTAAATCAAATTAAATCGTTCCTTTGCAGAAAATAGACGTTAGTAAAGTTATACATCATGAAACACGAGTTGGAAAAGCAGTTAGAGGTGTTGGAGAAAAAGGGCATTGATCGCCGGCACTTTTTCCGTTTGCTTGCGGCAAGCGGACTTATGGCAAGTTTGAGTACGAATAAGGCTCAAGCCTTTTCAAGCAACGCAAAAGGCAAGATTGTGATTATCGGTGGAGGTGCCGCTGGTATCAGTATGGCTGCCCGTTTGAAGCGTTGGTTGAACGAACCCGATATTACCTTGATTGATCCGAGTGATCGGCAGTTCTACCAGCCTGGATTCACCTTGATTGCTTCCGGCGTGTATCAGCCGAATGAGGTCTGGAAGAATCAAGCGGATTGTATGCCCAGCGGGATTAAATGGGTAAAGGATTCTGTGATTGCGGTTGATCCGGTTTGGAACCAAGTGACGACTGCCCAGAATGGCAAGATCCCTTACGACTTCCTGGTGCTGACTCCAGGTTTGCAATGCAACTGGGAGAAGGTGGAAGGCATCACGCAGAAGACGCTGGGTCAAGGCAACGCGCACAGTATTTATGATTTCGAGGGTGCGCAGAAAACTTGGCAGGCTATCCAGGCTTTCGCGCAGAAGGGCGGTAAAGGTATTTATACCGATACCTACACGAAGCATAAGTGTGGTGGCGCACCGAAGAAGATCTGTCTGCTGACGGAGCACTATGCCCGCAAGCAGGGAACTCGTGAGAAGCTGGACTTCCACTATTATACGGCCTCTAAGGAGCTGTATGATGTGCCTTACTTCACGCCGCGCTTGATCGAGATCTACAAGGAGCGCAACGTGCCTTACGAGGTGAACGTGCGTGTGAAGGGTGTCGATACACAGGCGAAGCGGGTCTATATGGAGAAGATCGAGACCAAGGGCGAGGAGAAGATCACGACACCGTTCGTGGAGGACTATGAGTTCTTGCACTTCGTACCGCCGATGTCTGCACCCGATTTCGTGCGTGAGGCTGGCTTGGGCTGGACAGAAGGTAAGTTAGCGGCCGACGCTTGGGTAATGGTTGATAAGGATACGTTGGTACACAAGACCTATCCGAATATCATCTCGCTGGGTGATGTAGCAGGCATCCCGACCAGTAAGACCTCCGCGGCAATCCGTAAGCAGGTGCCTATCGCAGCCAAGAACTTGATTGCGTTGATGGAGGGCAAGGAGCCGACGGAGAAATACAACGGTTACGCCGCTTGTCCGATCGTGACAGACTATGGCCATGTATTGCTGTGTGAGTTCGACTACGAGAAGAAGCCGGACATTTCGTTCCCCTTCACGCTGATCGACACCTCCAAGGAGCAGTGGTTGGCTTGGTTGCTGAAAGTATATATCTTGAAGCCGCTCTATTTTTATGGCATGCTGAATGGCATCGCCTAATGGGTAAAGAAAGAACACAATTGATAATTATAGACCATGAGAAGGCACGCCTTCTCACAGAGGTAACTCCCTTATATCTAAATGCCGACCTAAAACAAGAAGCCCCGATTCCTCACGGAGTCGGGGTTTCTCTTTTTGTAGCACATCCTGCTCCTCCTCAGACATGGATATAGAAGGAAGAGCCAGGACAGCCTGAAAGGAACATTAATAAGTCGTATTCTGTGGGTCAAAGTTGGTCCAACCACTCAACCAATTGTCGGACGCATTGAAGGCACCTACGAAATTCACTTTGTCAAACCAAGCGGAGCTCTCGCCCTCAAATGAAGCAGCGTTCAGCAACGGGCTGGCATCCGTCGGCATGAAAGGTGATCCCGCATTGGCTGCATCGGTCAAGGCCAAAGCTACGGCATCCTCGAAGTAGCTGTTCTTCAAAGCCTCCTGGAAGAAGAAGCTGTTGGAGTAGGACTTCTGGTTCTTGTCGATCTCTACCTTGTTTACCGCATCATAAAGCACATCCTCATAGACCTTGTTGGCATCTGATCCGACAATGTCCATACCGGCTAATACGTTGTTGTGGAAACGGATCGTGCCAGCCTTTGCCTGTGCAGGCGTGTCACCCTTCTCACCATCCACGATCAAACCGATCGGCCATCCAGCTGCTACGGAGTTGATCACGTTGAGACGGGTGCTACGACGGATCTGCATAGCGGATTGGAATTTACCCAAGGCAGAACCATTGTTGGGGTTCATCGAGCCACCGTTGATGAAGTCGGTTGTGTTCTCGAAGTTCACGCCTGTTTGCAATTTCGGACCGATGAAGGTGAAGTTGCTGAATGTAGCGTTGGTGTAGGGAGAAACATCGGAACCGCTGGCGTTGTTATCGCTCTCAAAACCGTTGCTCTGCGACTTATCGGCGATGCGTGCGTCACGGATAGAGAGGCCATACTGTAC
>CAMGEM010000187.1 GCA_946055095.1 uncultured Parabacteroides sp.
TCCAACAGACTCTGCATCCGGGCACGCATCGTCATTCCGAAGGTTTTGTTGCGTGCCTGAAAGGAGACTCCTTTACCCACCTCGATGAAAGGCATATTCTTCAACTGTTCGATCAACTCATTAGATTCGCTGACGCGAATGCCTTCGAGTATTTGTCCCTTTTGCTCCTCTTGCGAGAAGGTCGCCATCGCAATGCTACAGAATAGGCCAAAGGCCAGCAGGGCCTTGCGCCCTGCGTGACGTCTCACATCGTTCATTGAATCGAAACGATTTGGGTAAAACGATGGGTGGGATTGGGACGGCCCGGTTGCAGGAAGCGCCAAGCCAAAACCTCCTCGCGAAGTGTGTCGCCCAACAGCTCTGCCAAGACCTCTTTGATCAGTCGGTTCAGCTCCTCCGGGGTGGTCTCCACTCGGGCATTGAGAATCAGTTTCAGGTCCTCACCCGCTCCGGCATGTCCTCTGAGGGTGAGCGTCTCTCGTGTGCCAGTTAGATTGCCCACGGCATACGCCTTGCCATTTTCTGCGATAGCCTTTACATGACCCACGGCATAGCCCTTGGTATCAAAGCGAGTCGCTAATGTCTCCATCAGTCGGCGAAGCCAAGCATCCCAATCGGAACAGGTGCCATGCAGCATAAGGGTACCATTCAGCCAACCTAAAACGGCCTCGCCATGTGCGTAGGTGTCGTAGTCGATCTCCAACAGTCGCTTGCCGGCATCGGTGCGACTCATCACCGCCTCCAACCATTCGGTCAACCCGGTGCCATGCAGTGCACTGGCCGCTAAGATGGTGGCTTGCGGGAAGGCGGCTGTCGTGCGTGCCTTCAACTCTGCCAAAGCCTCCTCATTCAGCAGGTCGCATTTGTTGAGCAGGATCAGGTCGCTCTCCTCCAACTGCTTCCGGAAGATGTAGGCGGCATCGGGATGCAACCCCGCCGATTCGCCCGATAGGATGGCGTTCAATCGCATCGGATCGGCCAGCACCGTCAACGGGGCGATGCGCAACTCGGCATTCCAATAGTGTTTCAAGGGCTGCATGATGGTGGCGGAGAGGTCGGTACAACTACCCACCGGCTCTGCCAAGATCACATCGGCCGCACCTTCTGCCTTTACCCGCTGAAAGGCCTCTACGAAGCCATTGAAGTTGCAACAGAAGCAGCTGCCACTCACCTCGGCTACCTGCAATGCCTGCCGACGAAGCAACTCACTATCCACCAACTCTGGTGCTTGATCGTTGGTAATCAAACCGACCCGCAGACCTTGCTGCATGAGTCGAATAGCGCTTTCCCACAAAAGGGTGGTCTTTCCTGCGCCAAGGAAGCCCCCTACCATGATCAGTCTTGTCTGTTTCATATAGATATACGATTTAATGGCTATTTAATGACAGTCACACGATGTGTCCTTGCGCTTGATCAGCGGCTCGATGCCATAGGTCAAGGCATAAGCGGCCAATGCGCCACCCAACAGCGGCGAGAAGATATAGACCCAGAAGAAGCCGCCACTGCCCGGTTGAGGAAAGGCAGCTTCTCCCCAGCCCATCAACCAAGCCACCAAACGGGGGCCGAAATCACGGGCGGGATTCAAGCCAGCCTGCGTTAGCGGAGCGACTAAGAAGATGATGGAGGAGACCGTCAAACCGATGAAGAGCGGAGCCAATGCGTCGCTGGGACGACCTACGTTGCAGCCCTCTGTCAAGGCGAAAATAAACATGACCAACAGGAAGGTGCCAAAGCCCTCGGCGAACATGGCGAGCGGCATGGAAACGACCGCTCCCGTATCGCCCGGATTGGGATAAAACTCACCGAACATGCGGGCGGTATCGACAGAGGCAGCCGTGCCTCGTACGATCTGATGCGCCGATTCGTAAGCGGTAATGGAGGGGGCGAAAAGCAGGTAGAGTACCAAACCTGCGGCAAAAGCACCCAGCAACTGCGCCGCCATGTAGGGCAACAGTTTGTTTGCCTCCATCCTTTTACTCAAGACCATTGCCAACGTGACCGCTGGATTCAAGTGGGCACAGGATAGGTAGCGAGTCAGGTAAATCGCCAACGTGACGGCAACTCCCCAGATCAGTCCCACCTGGAAGATGCCACTGTATTCGCCAAACAAAATCGCCACGGCTACGGAGCCACAGCCAAACAGGGTCAGCACAAAGGTGCCAATGCCTTCTCCAATAAATGCTTTCATTTTTACTTAGTGATTTAAGGATGGAATGCTCCATCGTTGTTATGGGCGCAAATGTAGAGAAAGCGAACAGAATTAGCCCGCCAATAAGGCAGGAAAACGAAAATAAAATGAGGGATGACGAAAAGTGTAAATAGTTGTTTTATAATCGTAGAACTACGAATAAATAATTTCGTAAATCGGCGAACAACGATTTTATTATCAATGGATAATGGTAGGAAGAGCGTTGTTAATCCTCGCAGCAGCTGCGTTTCTTGCTGACGCAATCTGCGAAAAACTCAGCCAAAAGTTGACGGGCAATCTCCCAGTTTTCTCGATTGATACAATACTTTACTTTAGGTGTCTCAATCTCGCCTTGGATTAATCCGGCATCTTTTAGCTCCTTCAAGTGTTGTGATACCGTGGCCTTTGCGATCGGTAGCTCCTCATGGATTGCCCCGAAATAGCACACCTCTTGGCGGGCCAGAAAGTGAAGGATTGCGATGCGGGCCGGATGCCCCAATGCCTTGGCGAATCGGGCGATGCGTTCTTGTTGTTGGGTGTAGTCGTTACGTTTCTCGTCCATGTCTTATCTCTCTATTTTTTAGATGTGAATACCATAAGTTTGTTTGATCTCGTCCATGACGAAGGTGCTGCGCAGCGAACCGAGACTGTCGATCGTGCCCAGCACATTGAGGATGAATGCTTGATAATACTTCATGTTTGGCGCATGAATCTTAAGCAGATAGTCGTAGTCGCCAGAGATGTTGTAGCACTCCGTTACCTCCGGAATATCTTGGATGATTCGAGTGAAATTTTCCGCGATCTCCTTGTTGAGGCGGCTCAGCTTCACGCTACAAAAGACAATGAAGCCCTGGTTCAGCTTCGTTGCGTTGAGCACGGCGATGTATTTCTTAATGTACCCCTCTTTTTCTAACCGCTTCAACCGCTCGAAGACGGGGGTGGAGGAGAGGCTCACCCGTGAGGCCAACTCCTTGGTGGTGAGCCGGGCGTTCTCTTGCAGGATGCGTAAGATCTGCAAGTCTGTCTTATCCAGTCTCTCTACTGTCTCCATACCGCTTACCATCCAAAATAACGTTTTGCGTTGTGATAACAAATGTCCTCTACCATCTGGGCGATGAAAGGCAACTCAGAAGATGGCAGCTCGCCTCGTTCCACCTCTTGCCCCAGGAGGTCGCAAAGGATACGACGGAAATACTCGTGGCGTGGATAGGAGAGGAAGCTACGCGAATCGGTCAGCATACCGACGAAACGACTCAACAATCCCAAGCGAGAAAGCGCATCCAACTGCCGACGGATGCCATCCTGTTGATCGAGGAACCACCAGGCTGCCCCATATTGCATCTTGCCCGGCACCGAGCCATCATTGAAATTGTAGGCATTGGCCACCATCAACTCGTTGTCTTTCGGGTTGAGGTTATAGACGATGGTCTTCGCCAAAAGCCCCTCGTTGTCCAATCGGCTGAAAAAGGCGTTCATCGACGTAGCGATAGGTTGGTCATCGATGGCGTCAAAGCCTGTGTCAGGGCCTAACTGATGGAACATACGACGGTTGTTGTTGCGGTTGGCTCCGATGTGGAACTGCTGCACCCAGCCGCTGCGTGCGTCCATTGCCGCCAATTCATAAAGCACCGCTGACTTGAACTTGCGTACCTCCAGTTCGGTCAATGCCTTACCCATGCGTGCCTTCAGGAAGATCACCTCCACACCCTGTTGCGTATATTCCTCGGTGTAGAAGGTGTCTAACCCATGGTCAGAAAGCGAGCAGCCGTGGGCGGCGAAATAGTCATGTCGCTTCTGCAACGCTTCGATCAGCTGCTTGAAGGAGAGGATGGTCATATCGGCTGCCTGCTCCAATTGGGCGAGGTAGCTGTCGAAAGCCTTGATCTTGTCGATCGCCAGTATGCGGTCGGGGCGCCAAGCCGGCAGTACCCTCACCTTGCAATCGCTCTGCTTAATTACCTGATGGGCAGCGAGGTCGTCTATTGGATCATCGGTAGTGCAGACCAACTCCACGTGCATACGCTCCATCAATGCCTGTGCCCGGAACTCAGGCGTTTGCAGCAAGAGGTTAGCCTCTTCGTAGATCTCTGCTGCCGTTTGCGGATTGAGCACCTTGTTGATGCCGAAGATGCGGCTCAGCTCTAAGTGCGTCCAGTGATAGAGCGGATTGCGCATGGTGTAGGGCACCGTCTCTGCCCATTTCATGAATTTCTTGAACGACGGTTGATCGCCGGTGATATAGGCCTCATCAATGCCATTGGCGCGCATCGCCCGCCACTTATAGTGGTCTCCACCCAGCCAAGCCTCTGTCAAGTCTGCGAAAGCGTGATTCTCTGCGATCTCTTTCGGATTGAGGTGGCAGTGATAATCTATGATTGGCATCACGGCGGCATGTTGGTGATAGAGCTCCCGTGCCGTGTCCGTGTGCAGTAAAAAATCTGCGTCTAAAAAGGGTTTCATACGTTACGTGTTTTTTCAATGATGGATAATGCGGAGCGGCACA
>CAMGEM010000188.1 GCA_946055095.1 uncultured Parabacteroides sp.
CCGATGTCCGGCCTTCGGAAGTTCAGGAAGGCAATCAGATAGACGCCCTTGATGTCATACTGCCACTCCTACATGTTGCCTTGTTACCTGTTACCCGCTTGAATTTTGCATGTGTCGGAAATTTATCGGAAATGAGTAATTTTGCCGTATGAATAGAGGGGTACTATATAAGACCCCATAACAAGAGATAGAAAAAGTAATCTATGCGAAAGAAAAGTAGAGAAATGAGTAGTGAGTGGGCCTTGGAGGTGATGCGCAAGGCTCCTTTTATCACGGTGAGCTTCACCCGTCCGGATGGGACGGCCTATGGCTTGCCGTTGTCATTGGCCTGTACGGATGCACAGACCTGGTATTTTCACAGTGCCTTGGAGGGCGATAAGTTAGAGGCGATAGCGGCCCATCCGCAGGTATGCCTTTCGGCGGTGACTCGTTGCACACCTACGGTGGGTCCGCTGGATCAATCCTTCACGTTGCAATTCAAATCGGCCATCGCTTTTGGGATCGCCGAGGTAGTGACGGATGAGGCGGAGAAGATCGAGGCGATGCGGGCGATTTGTATGCGTTTCCTGCCTGAGCACATGGATGCGTTCGAGGCCAGCATAGCCCGCAGTCTATCGCGCACGGCTGTTGTCCGTATCAAGCTCACTGCGCCACCCGCTGGTAAGCGTAAGCAATATGACGCACAGGGTGAGGAGATGAAATGGCAGCGCATGGAATGATGGCTTTCCAACGCTTACTTGAACAGCTGCGGAGCGAAGAGCAACAGGTATTGACGCCAGTTGGCCCAGATATGTCCGCGAGTGGATTCATGATAGACATACTTGAAATCCACGGCCTCCATCTGCTTGCGGAAGGTCTGGTTAGCCTCATAGAGGAAGTCGGTGTTGCCAATCGCCAACCAGAAGAGCTTGTAGCCCGTTTGCTTCAATCCCTTCAATTTGCCTTCTAAATCTCGATAAGCCGGCAGTGTCTGATCGACCGTGGTCATGTTCAACCCTGCGGAGAAGAGACCGATGTAGTCGAAATAGGTCGGATAGTTGATCGAGGTGTAGAGGGTGTGGAATCCGCCCATGGAGAGACCGGCGATCGCCCGGTGAGCTTTGTCGGGGATGGTGCGATACTTCGTGTCGATGAACTGTACGATCTCCGGGAAAGCCAACTCATAGTCGCCATTCTTATATCCTGGCAGTTGGTTGGTCATCACGGGTTTGTAGGCATGGTTCTCTGCGGTCTCACCCGGGGCCGCTTGCTTGCCGGAGTTGCCATTCGGCATGACAACGATCATCGGCTCAGCCTTGCCTGCGGCGATCAGGTTATCCATGATGCGTGCCACGTTGCCCAGCTCTACCCATGC
Organism: uncultured Parabacteroides sp.; assembly: GCA_946055095.1. Lineage (GTDB taxonomy): Bacteria > Bacteroidota > Bacteroidia > Bacteroidales > Tannerellaceae > Parabacteroides. The sequence goes on from CAMGEM010000188.1 coordinate 1,355, forward strand.
GGTCTCGTCGCCACCGCTGCCATGCAACAGGTAGAAGACGGGATAGGACTTGTTCTCCTTGCCATAGAAGGGAGGCAGATAGACGGAGAGTCGGCGATCGGCTTGCAGGCGGTTGGAATGGTACCAGGTGGTGATCATGTCGCCGTGGGGCACATCCTTCACTTGATACTGGTCGGCATAGCCACCATCGACGAAGAAGACACTGAAGATATTGCCTACGTCACGTTTGGTGAAAGGGTTCACCGGGTCGAGATCCACCACGCCGTCGATGCTGAAGCGATAGGTGTACATCTCGGAGGGGAGCACTGGCGTCGTGTATTCCCAGACACCCGCTTTGTTCTTTTTCATCTCGCCCTTTCCCTCGTTGGCCTCCCAGTCGCCCAGTACGAGCACCTGCTTGGCCTTGTCGGCTTGCAGACGGAAAGTGACGCTGTGGTCTGGATTGATCTCCGGGGATTGGATGTTTCCTTTGCGGAAACCTACGTTTTGTTGTGCGTTTGCGATCCCTGCCCAGAGAAAGCAGAGGATCAAGAAGAAAAGATTTCTCATTGTTGATACATTTATAAATGAAACATTGATCTGAATAGTCGTTGTTAAGCACCCACGAATTGATTGAGGAGCATCACGCCACAGATACCCACGACGGAGACGATGATCTCCATGAGCGACCAGGAGCGGAGCGTGTCTTTCAGGCTGATATTAAAATATTCCTTGAACATCCAGAAGCCGGAGTCGTTCACATGGGAGAACATCAGCGAGCCGGCACCGATGGCCAGCACCATCAGGTTGGGATTCACGCCTGTCTCGCTCACCAAGGGAATCAACACACTGGCTGCGGTGAGGGCGGCTACCGTGGCCGACCCGATTAACCCACGGATGATGGCGGCCATCATCCAGCCTAACACTAAGGGATGGATGGGTAATTGCCGAAGCAGCTCCGCCAATTGCAGGCTCACGCCACTTTGCTCCATCACCTGCTTGAAGACACCCGATCCCGCGATGATCAGCAGGATGCCGGCGATCTCCTTCACCGCCTCCGCATAGATGCCCATCACCTCCTTCATGGTGCGTCCTTGTCGGATGCCCAAGGTGTAGGTGGCGATCAAGATAGCGATCAGCATCACCACGGTGGGTGAGCCGATGAAAGCGATGCGGGCGTGCCACTCGGTAGAGAGATCGCTAACGAGGTATTCGGGAAGCGTGAAGAGAATCAACAGGAAGACAGGCAGTGTCGCGCTGAGGAAACTGTTCCAGGTGTTTGGGCTCTTCCTCCCCGCTTGTGGGGTCTGTTCGGCCGAGAAGAGCGAGATGGGTCCACTCTGTATCTGCTTGAGGGTTTGGCTGAAGATAGGACCGGCGATGACAATGGCCGGGATGGCGATGAGCAGGCCATAGATGAGTGTCAAGCCCATATTCGCGCCGAATTGAGCCACCAACGCCACGGGAGAGGGGTGGGGTGGCAAGAAACCATGCGCCACACTGAGTGAAGCCAACATCGGTAGGCCGATATAGACCGGAGGAAACTTGTATTGGAACGCCACCGAGAAGATGATCGGGATCAAGAGGACGAAACCGATGTTATAGAACAAGGGTATGCCGACGGCGAATCCGGTCAGCATCAATCCCCATTGGATGTGCTTGGTGCCAAAAGCGCCGACCATCACGGAGGCGATCCGTCCGGCCGCTCCACTCTCCGCCACTAACTTGCCCAGCATCGCGCCAAAGATGATGATCAAGGTCAAGCTCTCCATGATGCTGCCTACGCCTCGGTTGATGGTGGCCGGGACAGCGTCGATAGGAATGCCTAAGGCAATGCCTGCGACGAGCGAGACAATGATGAAGGAGATGAATGCGTCAATCTTAAGGTAGGAGATCAGCAGGATCAATCCGATAATACTGGCAATGATGACAACGAAAGACATGTTATAATTGGTATTAGAAACAACATTGTATCCGCGAATATAGGCAAAGATTGCGTATCTTTTGCCTTCATTGCTCTCACTTTTCCGAAAAAAGAAGTATATTTGCGTCGCTGAAAAAGCAAACAAGCTAATTTCTATATAAAATCAATCAGAAATGACAAAAAGTGCATTACAAATCGCAAGAGCAGCCTACCAACCGAAGGTACCCGCTGCGCTGAAAGGCGCTGTGAAAGCCGTTGATGGCGAGTACACACAATCAGTAGCCGATCAGGAAGAGATCAAGAAATTGTTCCCGAACACCTATGGTATGCCGGTGATTACTTTCGAGAAGAGCAACGAAAGCAAGGCACAGCCCGCTATGAATGTGGGTGTAATCCTGTCTGGTGGTCAGGCTCCCGGTGGACACAATGTGATCGCTGGTTTGTTCGACGGTATCAAGGCACACAATGCCGATTCTCGTTTGTATGGTTTCATCTTGGGTCCTGGTGGCTTGATCGACCATAAATATATGGAGTTGACAGCAGACATCATCGACGAGTATCGTAACACGGGTGGTTTCGATATGATTGGTTCTGGTCGTACGAAGTTGGAGACCAAGGATCAGTTCGACAAGGGCTTGGAGATCTTGAAGGAGTTGGACATCAAGGCTCTCGTTATCATCGGTGGTGACGATTCGAATACGAACGCTTGTGTGTTGGCTGAGTATTACAAGGCTATTGGCGCAGGTGTACAGGTGATCGGTTGCCCGAAGACGATCGACGGTGACTTGAAGAACGAGCAGATCGAGACCTCTTTCGGTTTTGATACGGCTTGTAAGGTCTATTCAGAGGTGATCGGTAACATCCAACGCGATTGTAACTCCGCACAGAAATACTGGCACTTCATCAAGTTGATGGGTCGTTCCGCTTCTCACATCGCTTTGGAGTGCGCCTTGCAGACACAGCCGAACATCTGCATCATCTCTGAGGAGGTTGAGGCAAAGAACATGTCTTTGGATGAGATCGTGACTTATATCGCTGACATCGTGGCTAAGCGTGCCGCTGAGGGTCACAACTTCGGTACGGTGTTGATCCCTGAGGGCTTGATCGAGTTCGTTCCGGCAATGAAGCGTTTGATCGCTGAGTTGAACGACTTCTTGGCTAAGCATGACGCTGAGTTCAAGATGATCAAGAAGAGCGAGCAGCGTGCTTACATCATCAGCAAGCTGACAAAGGAGAACTCTGAGTTGTATGCTTCTCTTCCCGAGGGCGTAGCTCGTCAGTTGTCTTTGGATCGCGACCCGCACGGAAACGTACAGGTTTCTTTGATCGAGACTGAGAAGTTGCTTTCTGAGATGGTTGGTAAGAAGTTGGCTGAGTGGAAGGCTGCTGGCAAGTTCGTTGGTAAATTCGCCGCACAGCA
>CAMGEM010000189.1 GCA_946055095.1 uncultured Parabacteroides sp.
AAACCTTACCTTTGCAGCTCAAATAAAAAGAATAAACGATAACAAGATAAGATTATGGCATTACAATGTGGTATTGTGGGTTTGCCTAATGTCGGCAAATCTACCCTCTTCAATTGCTTATCCAATGCGAAAGCGCAGTCAGCTAACTTTCCCTTCTGCACGATCGAGCCGAATGTCGGAGTCATCACGGTGCCCGATGAGCGACTGAACAAACTGGCGGAGATCGAGCATCCGCAACGGGTGATCCCTACGACGGTGGAGATTGTCGATATTGCGGGATTGGTGAAAGGTGCCAGCAAGGGCGAGGGATTAGGCAATAAGTTCTTGGCGAATATCCGTGAGACGGATGCCATCCTCCATGTGTTGCGTTGCTTCGACGATGATAACATCGTGCATGTGGATGGACGGGTGGATCCGGTGCGTGACAAGGAGATTATTGACTTGGAGTTGCAGATTAAAGACTTGGAAACGGTGGACAGTCGCATCGCCAAGGTGCAGAAGCAGGCACAGACAGGTGGCGACAAGCAGGCGAAGGTGGCTTATGAGGTGCTTTGTCGTTACAAGGAGGCGTTGGAGCAGGGCAAGAGCGCACGCACCGTGACCTTCGAGAGCAAGGAGGAGCAGAAGATTGCGCATGACCTCTTTTTGCTGACCAATAAGCCGGTCATGTACATCTGCAACGTGGATGAGGCCAGTGCCGTGAATGGCAATGCCTATGTGGAGGCCGTGCGTGAGGCTGTCAAAGACGAGAATGCCGAGATTCTCGTGGTGGCCGCAAAGATCGAGAGTGAGATAGCGGAGTTCGAGACCTACGAGGAGCGACAAATGTTCCTGCAGGAGATCGGCCTGGAGGAGTCGGGCGTAAACCGTCTGATCAAGTCGGCTTATAAGTTGCTTAACTTGCAAACTTTCCTGACTGCTGGCCCGGATGAGTGTCGCGCTTGGACCTTCCATAAGGGCTGGAAAGCGCCCCAGTGTGCAGGTGTGATCCATACCGATTTTGAGAAGGGATTCATCCGTGCGGAGGTGATCAAGTATGAGGATTATATCGCCTATGGCTCTGAGACAGCCGTGAAAGAGGCGGGCAAGATGAGTGTAGAAGGCAAAGAATATGTCGTGCAGGATGGCGACATCATGCACTTTAGATTTAACGTATAAACATTCATTATCAAAAGATGAGCAGGAAAATCTATACCGATGCGCTGACACGCTTGACGAAGGGAACCGATGCGGGACTCTACCGCTTGATCCCGAAGCGTGTGGAGGTGGTGCGCTCGGAAGAGGAGCTGATCGAGGCATTGGCGGCTTGTGCCGCTGTGGGTGAGCCGGTGACCTTTAAGGCCGGAGGCACTTCCCTTTCAGGGCAGACGATTACGGACTCCGTCCTGATCGAGATTCATCCCGACTTCGGGACTTCTCACATCGAACAAGAGGGGCGTTTGGCCACCTTCCCCTGTGGAATCACCGGGGGCGAGGCAAACCGTCTCTTGAAACCTTATCACCGGAAGCTGGGCCCCTCCCCCGCTTCCATCCAATCGGCCAAGATTGGTGGTATTGTCTCCAACAATGCCAGTGGTTCGAGCTATGGCATTCGCTATAACTCCTACCATACGTTGCGCAACATGGTCTTCATCTTGGCCGATGGGACCCGTGTGGATACCGCCTCAGCAGATAGCCGAGAGGCGTTCAAGCAGAGCCATGCTGCGCTTTGTGAGCAGTTGGTGGCATTGCGCCAAGAGATTTTGGCCAACGAACCGATGCGGGCACGTATCCAACAGAAATATGAGTTGAAGAACACCTGTGGCTATGCCATGAATGCCTTTCTCGATTTCGAGGATCCCGTGGACATCTTGATGCACCTGTTGGTTGGATCCGAGGGAACATTGGGCTTCATCTCGTCGGTGACCTTCGAGACCGTACCCGATGAGGCGTTGAAGGCATCGGCCTTGATCTATTTCCCCAACTTGGTAGAGGCCTGTCGGGCGATCGGTCCGTTGCGCCAATGCAAGGTATCGGCTGCGGAATTGATGGATCGAAATGCCCTTCATGCCGTGGAGGATGAACCGGGAATGCCCGAAGTGTTGAAGCAGCTCCCGGAGGAGGCGGTCGCTTTACTGATCGATACCTCTTCAGACGATGAGGATGCCCTTCAGCAACAATTCCACCAGATCGAGACAGCCTTGGCTGAGATCCCGACGCTCTATCCCGTCTCCTTCACCACCGATCCAAAGCTGTACGCCACCTATTGGCGGGTGCGTAGCGGCCTTTTCACTTCGGCAGCAGGCAAGCGTCCGAGAGGAACGGTTTCCATCATTGAAGACATCGCTTTCCGTAAGGAGGTATTGGGTGAGGCCTTGACCGCTGTGCGGGAGGTGCTCAGCCGTTATGGCTATGGCAATGCGGTGATGTGGGGACACCTGTTGGATGGCAATGTCCATTTCACCATCTTCCCCGACATCAACGCCCCGAAGGGCATCGAGCAATATGCCGATTTCATGCGTGAGCTGGTGAAGACAGTGTTGGCTTACGACGGTAGCTTGAAAGCCGAGCATGGCACAGGTCGCAACATGGCTCCCTTCGTCCAAGCAGAATGGGGCGAAACCATTTATGAATGGATGTGGCGGGCGAAACAGATTATTGACCCGAAGGGGCTGCTCAATCCGGGTGTCCTGCTCAACCGGGATCCGGAGGTGTTCATTCACAACATGAAGCATAACCCGTTGGCCAACGAGCTGATCGATAAATGTATCGAATGTGGATTCTGCGAACGGCTTTGTCCGGCTCGGCACGTGACATTGACACCCCGTCAACGCATCGTGGTCTATCGAGAGCTTTCGCTGTTAGCGGAACGGGGTGAGACCCATTCTGCCTATTACCAGGAGTTGAAGCAGGCCTTCAATTATAAAGGAAACGAGACTTGTGCTACCGATGGTCTTTGCGCCACCGCCTGTCCGGTCGGTATCAATACCGGTTTACTGATTAAAGAACTGCGTTGGAAAGAGCATACTTCCTTCGCTAACGAGATAGCCGATGTGGTGGCGCATAATATGGATTTCCTGACGGGGACGCTACCTCTCTTATTGAAGTTGCCGCATGGGATGGCTAAGTTGATGGGCTATGACCGGATGGAAAGCTTCACCCGTTGGCTCTTCGAAGTGTCTGGACATCGCTTCCCGCTTTGGACACGCTACACTCCTTCGGGTGCCTCGTTCGAGCCGCTGCCTGGTGTGCAAAACGGGTTGGAAATGGTCTATTTCCCCGCTTGCATCACCCGCACGATGGGCGCTTCCGCCGACTATGAGGCGACCGATTATGCCAATGTCACCCTCGCTACCCAAGCATTGCTGACTAAGGCGGGTTGCACCATTCGCTATCCGAAGAAGCTCTCTTCACTCTGTTGTGGCATGGCTTTCAGCAGCAAAGGCTTCCGGGAACAGGCCAAGCAGAAGGAGCAGGAATTGAATGCGGCCCTGTTAGAGGCCAGCGACAATGGCCGTCTGCCCATCCTCTGCGACATGAGCCCCTGCTTGCTCCACATGCGGGAGACGTTAGACAAGCGCTTGCGACTCTACGAGCCGGTGGAGTTCATCTACGACCATTTGCGAGAGCGGCTGCATTTCCATAAACTGCCCATTACGGTGGCGGTTCATGCCACCTGTAGTACCACCAAGATGGGTGTGAAAGAGAAGCTGATCGCCCTGGCTGAGCTCTGTGCGGAAAAGGTTGTCTCTCCCGCCCGTGTCAACTGTTGTGGATGGGCAGGAGACCGTGGTTTCTTCTATCCCGAGCTGAACGCTTCCGGCCTTCACTACCTGAAGCCCGACTTGGAGGGAGCGACCGAAGGCTACAGCAATAGTCGTACCTGTGAGATTGGCCTCACGATGCACAGTGGCCTCTCCTATAAATCCATCGTCTATCTGGTGGATAAGGCAACGACAACACGATAACTTGACTAACGGGGGAGGCCGAAGGCGAGACCTTCCCTCCCCCATCTTTTTCCCCTTCCCATGCGATAAAACTGTTCCTATATCCCATAGCAATTGTTTGAGATACCTGAGAAGATGTTCGTTCCGCACTGTGGAATGTCCGTTCAACACTGTGGAACGGCCGTTCGGCTGTGTGGAATGTCCGTTCGACTGTGCCGAACGGAAAAATCATTAGGCTTCTTCAACTTTTTCTACCTGTAGCAGAGACATTCTCTATTCGGATAGAGCCCTTTTTTATAATCCTGTTTTATCTCTCTTATCCCATTGTTTTGGCAGGCGACCCCGTTTCTTTCTCCTTTCATACCCTTAATGCCTGAAAATTATTACCTTTGTTCCCAAATAGAAACTTAACATAGGGACAATATGGCAACTACATCTATAACATCACCATTGGAAGTGACTTTCGAGCTGAACGATCCATCCATCCTTGAAGATCTGAAAAGAACTTTGAAATTGATCAGAGGGGTTGGGAAGATCTCAGTACGTGCAGTCAAAAAGGAGAAAAAGCAGGTGTATGAGTATCCTAATGAGGAGACATTGGAGGCAATTGCTGAAGCAAAGTCTGGCGGTTATGCCGGGACTATTGATATGACCAATTTTGATAGTTTCATGAATTCTATTAACGAAATTCCATGAAACA
>CAMGEM010000190.1 GCA_946055095.1 uncultured Parabacteroides sp.
ACCCAGGCTTGGTGCTCCAGATACCAACGGATGGTCTTCACGATGCCTACCTCAAAAGAGGTCTCGGGCGACCAGCCTAATTCCCGGTTGATCTTGGTCGGGTCGATCGCATAACGTTGGTCATGCCCCAAGCGATCCTTGACGAAGGTGATCAGGTCGTCGTTGATCCAATCAATCGCGATCTCGCCATCCGCTGTACGCTCCTGTTTCTTCAACACTTGGCGGTAAGCAGGTTGCTCCGTCATGAGCTGACGGATCGTGCGAATGGTCAAGCGAACGATCTCGATATTCTGCTTCTCGTTGTGTCCACCTACGTTATAGACCTCGCCAACCCGACCGCGATGGATCACGGCATCTATCGCCTTGCAATGATCCTCCACATAGAGCCAATCACGCACGTTCGTGCCATCGCCATACACCGGCAATTTCTTGCCCTCCAAGATGTTCTTGATAATCAAAGGGATCAGCTTTTCGGGGAAATGATAGGGGCCGTAGTTGTTGGAGCAACGGGTGATGCTGACCGGCATCTTGTAGGTCTCATGATAGGCCTTCACGAAGAGGTCGGCACTGGTCTTGGAGGCACTGTAGGGACTGCGCGGATCCAATGGGGTCTCTTCGGTGAAATAGCCCTCGGCTCCCAAGCTGCCATAGACCTCATCGGTCGATACCTGATGGAAGCGGACACCTTCCCGCCAAGTGGGATAGCCCTTCTCATCCTTGCCGGTCACCCAAGCCTTACGAGCGGCATCTAACAGATTTTGGGTACCCAAGATGTTGGTCTGCAAGAAGAGTTGCGGATTCTCAATGCTGCGATCCACATGGCTCTCCGCCGCGAAATTGACCACGCAATCAAAGTGATATTGCGCAAACAGCTGATCCGCCAAGGCCCGATCGCCAATATCACCCTTGACGAAGCAACAACGTTGGCCATCTATATCTTCCGCGATAGTGCCCAAATTGCCCGCATAGGTCAATAGGTCCAACACGACAATCTGAATATCCGCATACTGCTTGAGCATGTATTTGATGAAGTTGGCGCCAATAAAACCAGCCGCACCGGTCACCAAGTATGTCTTCATAATGTTCCTGTTTTATCGTTTATAACTAAAATTGTTTTCCGCTTCCGCCAAGGTAGGCGCTTGTGTATCTTTCACCGAGAGATTGACAGCGGCGGGATCTGTGATGCCCCAGGCCACCTGAATCGTGGGGTCGTCGTAGCGGATGCCTCGTTCATGCGAGGGCATATAGGGATTGTCCACCTTGTAGGTGAAGATCGCCTCCTCGCTCAGCACATGGAAGCCATGCGCGAATCCTTGCGGGATAAACAACTGCCGTTTGTTCTCGTCAGAGAGTTCCACCGCCACATACTTCCCGTAGGTAGGCGATCCCTTGCGGATATCGACCGCTACATCTAACACACACCCCTTGATCACCCGTACCAATTTCGACTGCGCATAAGGGGCTAACTGATAATGCAATCCACGCAACACCCCTTTGGAAGAGCAAGACTCATTGTCTTGCACAAAACGCACGCCTCCCACTATCGAGTCAAACTCCTCCTGCTTGAAAGCCTCGAAAAAATAGCCCCGTTGATCAGCAAACACCTTGGGCTCAATGATCCATACGCCCGGTATAGTTGTCTCTTTATAGGTCATAACTTTATACTTTTTGCGATACCCATCTCCAAGCCACGCAATTCGGCCAAGCCACGTAAGCGACCGATGCACGAATAACCTGGGTTCGTTTTCTTTTTCAAATCATCAATCATCTGATGGCCATGATCCGGACGCATCGCGATGGAGCAACCACGACGTTGCTGCAACTCCAAAAGGGCCTTCATCACGCCATACATATCCACATCCCCTTCTAAATGGTTAGCCTCATAGAAGTTGCCTTCGGCATCTCGGCAGGTGCTTCGGAAATGCACGAAATCGATCCGATCGCCAAACCGTTCCATCATGGCTGCCAACTCGTTATCGGCACGCACCCCAAATGAACCGGTGCACAGACAGAGGCCATTGCTGGGGTTAGGGACGGCCTCGATCAGACGCTGGAAATCATCCGCTGTGCTGAGGATGCGAGGCAAACCCAAGATGGAATAGGGGGGATCATCGGGGTGGATCACCAAACGGACACCTGCCTCATCCGCCACCGGAGCGATCTCACGCAAGAAATAGATCAAGTTCGCCCGCAACTGCTCCGCATCTATATCCTTATAGCGATCCAACGCCTCCCGGAACTGATCCAACGTGAAGCTCTCCTCCGAACCCGGAAGACCCGCGATCATGTTACGCACCAACTGTTGCTTCTCCGCCTCATCCATCGTCTGATAGCGTGCCCAAGCCTTCGCCTTATCAGCCTCGGAGTATTCCTGCTCCGCGGCTGGACGTTTCAAGATGTAGAGATCGAAGGCCATGAAGGCTGCCCGCTCAAAGCGCAACGCTTTCGAGCCATCGGGCAAGGTGTATGCCAAATCGGTACGGGTCCAGTCCAACACCGGCATGAAGTTGTAGGTCACGACCCGAATGTCACAAGCCCCAAGGTTACGAATACTCTGTTTATAGTTGTCGATATAGCGTTGGAAATCGCCTGTCTGCGTCTTGATATGCTCATGTACGGGCACACTCTCCACCACACTCCAACGCAATCCAGCCGCCTCGATCAACGCTTTGCGTCGCTCGATCTCCTCCACGCTCCATACCTCTCCGTTCGGGATATGGTGCAAGGCGTTTACGATACCTGTAGCACCCGCCTGACGAATGTCCCAAAGTGAAACGGGGTCATTCGGTCCGTACCAACGCCATGTTTGTTCACACAGATACATATATGTATATAATTTTGCATGTACGGACGCACGGATCGCACGTCCGCCTAAATTTTGAATGTTGATTTAAATGGAAAAGGCATCAAATCCGCCATCAATAGGGATCACCGTGCCGGTCACAAACGCGGAGGCATCGCTCGCCAACCATTGCAAAGTACCCAGCAACTCCTCCGGCTTCCCTAAACGACGGAAAGGCGTATGCGCCACGATCGTGTTGCAACGGTCAGAGGGGGTGCCATCTGGATTGCTCATCAACGCCCGGTTCTGATCGGTCAGGAAGAAACCGGGTGCCATCGCGTTCACCCGCAAGCCCTCGCCAAACTTGATCGCCAACTCGCCTGCCAAATATTGGGTAAAGTTATTGATCGCCGCTTTCGCGCAGCCATAACCCACCACACGTGTCAATGGGCGCAACGCAGATTCAGAAGAGATATTGATGATGCTTCCTTTCCCCTGTTGCACCATCACCTCCGCGAAGACCATGGTCGGAACGACCGTGCCGAACAGGTTCAGATCCACGACTCCTCGGAAAGCCGACACATCCAGGTCGAAGAAGGTCTTGCCCGGAGGAATGGTCGCCCCCGCTTGGTTACCTCCCGCCAAATTCACCAACACGTCGATCTGCCCGTAACGCACCAAGATCTGCTCACGGCAAGCCACCAACGAGTCTCGATCCAGCACATCCGCCTGCAAGAACAACGCCTCGCCACCGGCTGCCTGTATCTCCGCCACCAAGGCATCACCCTTCTGCGGATTACGACCTAAAATCACCACCTTGGCCCCCTCCTTAGCCAAATGTTTGGCCATGCAGGCACCCAAGATGCCATAGCCGCCTGTCAAGAGGATTACTTTATCTTTTACACTAAATAAATCGTTCATTGCTATGCCCTTTTTTGACTGACACAAAAGTAAGCCTAATTCTTGAAAATGGCAATTCCATTTTTAATTAAGACGAAAAAGTTAGAGGAAACAACCAAAGTGCCCGCTCATAGCTGTTAATTGAGGTGAAAAATACCCGTTTAGATCAATATTAGCCTGTTTTTTCCTACTTTTGTAAGACCTAAGCTAAGAGTAAAACCGGCTTTTTAAGGAAATACGACAGTGGTCAGGCTTGTGAAGAGCGCTTTTATTCGACAATATTTAAACTATAATATGTATCAGATGCTGAGATTAACAGTAACACCGTTAAGGCAAATCGCCTTATGCGCGATGGGTATGTCTTTATTAACCGCTTGCGGAAGCAGCGAGGGAGGCATGAAAATCGGCGACAATGAGTTTACGGTCATGACCGTCAGTACAACAACCAGTGATCAATCTACATCTTATCCCGCTACGATTCGAGGCACACAAGACATCGAAGTGCGTCCACAAGTCTCTGGCTTTGTGGTGAAACTGTGTGTGGATGAGGGTGCGACCGTTCGGAAAGGACAGGCCTTGTTCCAGATTGATCCGACCCAATATGCGGCTGCTGTCCGTCAAGCGAAAGCGGCTGTGGAGATGGCCAAGGCGAACGTGAACACGTTGACCCTGACCGAGCAAAACAAGAAGATGCTGCATGAGAAACAGATCATCAGCGATTTCGAGTATCAATCCGCTATCAACCAATTGATGTCGGCAAAGGCCAGCTTGGCACAGGCGGAGGCGCAGTTGGTGAGCGCGAATCAGAACCTCTCCTTCTGTACGGTGACCAGTCCTTCGAATGGCGTGGTGGGTACCTTCCCCTATCGTGTAGGTAGCTTGGTGAGCCCCTCTATCGCACAACCGATGA
>CAMGEM010000191.1 GCA_946055095.1 uncultured Parabacteroides sp.
AATACCGCTATCAATACGCCCGAAGTGGGTGTGATCATATTGGTGAAGCCATCGCCAAACTGAAAAGCCATCACGGTGGCCTGTTTCGACAAACCGATCAATTCCGAGAAGGGAGCCATGATTGGCATCGTCAATGCCGCCTTCGCACTGCCCGAAGGAATCACCAAATTGATCAGTGTCTGAATGACATACATCATGCCTACCGTAGCCACCTTACCCAATCCATCCATGCCTTGAGCCAACTGATAGAGAATCGTATCAATAATCTTGCCCTCCTGCAACATCACAATGATACCACCAGCTAATCCAACCACCAATGCCGCACTCATGATGTCTTTACAACCATCCAAGAACAACTTGACCAGTTCATTGGGTGTACGCCCATTGGCCAATCCGGCTGCAATGCCTAAAGCGAAGAAGAGCGCGGCGATCTCCATGATATACCAACCATAGCCCATCACACCCACCACCAAGAAGAAAATGGTGAAGAAAAGCAGATTGAGGATATACAGCTGAACGGTTTTACGCAGGCAAAACCAGCTACTCACCCCAAAGGCTACTGTCAGCAAAGGGATGAGTGGCAATCCCTCAACGGCCTCATTACCGATGCGCAACGTGGTCGATGGATAAGCAACGGAAAAGAGCACCAAGATAATCGCCAACAAGACAAAGCTTACCCATGCCATGCGAGGCGTATAATAGCTCACCTCAATGGTTTGCCCCCCGTGCAAATCACGCCAATATTGATCCTCTTCATAAACGGGTGACAATCGCGGATTACGCTTCACCTGTCTCGCATAGCGTAAGATCCAAGTGAAACCCACCGTATTGATAACCAACCAGCAGAAAAGTCGGTACTCAATGCCGGAGAACAGCGGAATACCCGCCAATCCCTGCGCGATGCCAATCGTGAAAGGATTGAGAATCGCTCCGGCGAAGCCCAAAGCCGCCGCCACAAAGACCATGCAAACGCCCGTGATCGAGTCGTATCCCATTGAGATTGCCATAGGTACCAAGACCAAGCAAAAGGCAATCGTCTCCTCGCTCATGCCAAAGACCGCACCAAACACACTAAACAACAACATAATGGCTAACAAAAGCAGGTTGTCAACCCCAATACGACGGAACAGGGCATACCGCTCTATCCCACGTGCCTTCCGCAGGAAACTCACCGTACCCATATCGAAGGCCTTACTGTCATTGACAATCCAAAAAGCTCCGCCAATAATCAAGATAAAGACGATAATATCCGCCTTATCCACAAAGCCTTGATAGAAGGCAGCGAACAGTTGCCACGTCTGGGGCACATGCGCCACCGGTTGATAGACTAAACTCTTGGTGCCATCCGCCGACAAGACCTCTTGATACTGCCCGCCCGGCACGAACCAGGTCAGCAAGGCACAAAAAAGAATGATGTAAAAAATGATCACATACGTGTGGGGAATCTGTCTCTTTTTCATGATATGTTCGTTTCTTCGTCTGTTAATGCGCCTATTTCCGGAAGGATAGCTCGTGCCTCCCGATCACTCAAGGTATCGACATCCTTCAGCCGACGTTGGATAGCCCGTGTGCGAGTGCCCAAGACCTCCTCTATCTGACCGTTAGCTGTTTGCAAGTTGCGTTGTGCCTTCTCCAACATGCCACCCATCTTCTCAAACTCCTTCTTCACCGCACCCAAGATGGTCCATACCTCACCCGAATGCTTCTGGATAGCCAACGTGCGGAAACCCATCTGCAAGCTGTTGAGGATAGCGGCCAACGTGGTAGGTCCCGTCACGACTACCTTATAAGTACGTTGCAGATCCTCCAACAGGGCCGAACGACGTACCACCTCCGCATAGATCCCCTCAAACGGCAGGAACATAATGCCAAAATCCGTGGTAGCCGGAGGAGCCAAGTATTTCTCCGAGATATCTTTCGCCATCTTCTTGATGGTCGCCTCCAATTGCTTTCCCGCAAACTCTATCTGCTGTGGATCAGCCGCATCGTAGGCATCCAACAGCTGCTCATACACATCCTTCGGAAATTTAGCGTCAATCGGCAAGTAAACAAATTCACGGGCATCATCCTTACCGGGCAACTTCACAGCGAACTCCACCACTGCATCCGATCCCTTCCGTGTATGCACGTTCGCCTCATATTGCTCTGGAGCCAAGAGCTGCTCTAACAGCATACTCAGCTGGATCTCACCGATATTACCTCTGGTCTTCACGTTGCTCAACACCCGTTTCAGGCCACCTACATCTTGCGCCAAGCTCTGCATCTCGCCCAATCCCTTTTGCACATTGGCCAACTGCTCATTGACCAACCGGAAAGACTGACTGATACGCTCATTCAAGGTCTGCTGCAACTTCTCATCCACGGTCTGTCGGATCTCCTCCAACCGCTTCTCCGCATGGTTCACCCATTCTCGCTGCCGTTCGTCGAGTGCGGCAAACTTCTCCTTTTGCAATTGGTTGAACGAGGCAATTCCACGCTCGAATGACTCTTGAAAAGCCCGCAAGGAAGCCGCCAACTCCTCCCGGTTATCTTTCGCCACCAAGCGGCTCTCCTCCCGGTTCAGCCGAAAATCCTCCCGGAAGTTCTTCTCGATCCGCTCAAAAGAGCGTTGCATCTCCGCAAACAGCTTCTCCAAAGTCTCCTGCTCTCGCCCATCCTTCCGTGGTCGCCACACCACCTGCAACACAATCACGATCAGCAAGCCCACTATAATTATTCCATCCATCATACAATACTAATAATTAGCTCAAAAATAAATAATTTCCAACGGCGAAGATACAAACTATTTCGCTTGCTTTTTTTGCCAATTTCAAACAGATGATTTACTTTTGTAATCATTAAAAGAAACAGGCGTAGGATGAACCAAACAATAAAGGAATGGAAGGTGCTGGAATCAGAATACTTGGTTCGGCGGCCTTGGTTGACAGCTCGTAGGGATCGGTTGGAGTTACCGGATGGAAGGATTATTCCTGAATACTATGTGCTGGAATATCCCGATTGGGTAAATGTGATCGCCATCACGAAGGATGGTCAGTTTGTCATGGAGAGACAATATCGTCATGCGGCACGGAAGATCAGTTTGGAGCTTCCCTGTGGCGTTATGGAGGAGGGAGAGACTCCTTTGGAAGCGGCTCAGCGAGAATTGTTGGAGGAAACAGGCTTTGGTGGAGGCCAATGGAAAAAGCTGATGGAGCTATCTCCCAATCCCAGTGCGATGAGCAACACGACACATTGCTTCTTGGCTATCGGGGTGGAAAAGATTGCGGAACAGCATTTGGATGAGACCGAGGAGTTGTCAGTCCTTTTCATGACTAAGGAGGAGGTGAAGCGGATGCTGAATGAGAACCAAATCTGCCAGGCTTTAATGGTAGCTCCACTCTATAAGTATATCTATGCGGCCGAGTGAGAAATCACCGATATTCCTTCCTATTATCCGATCTGCGAGAAAGCGGATTGTCCGAAAGCAGCCCATTGTCTAAATCAAATAGTATAACCTTTTAAGAGTTCGTCGCCGTAGGAACTGAAGTTCGTCGGTGGAAGAACCTCCATTCTTCCCCAGACGAACAAGATGTACAGGAAGATAGAGCATCTATTTAGCAGCAATATAGAAATGCTTGTCACCCAAAGTTATTCGTTTCTGACGAGCTACAAACTCAGCAATATCCGCTTTCACCTCCTCGATCGTATGAGGAATGCCTGGCACAGGGCCATAGGTGTCCGTTGGAAATGTAATGATAAATGATGATTTACCCTTCTAAGGGAGAAGAGTTTCCTAAATATTTGCGTACCTTCGCTACAAATTCAGAAAACTTATAGTATAGCAATAGCTTCAACGGCAGGGTGCGTTGATCATGTACCGACTGGAAGGCTTGAGGTCTAATTATTTAATGCGGAGAACAATGAGTAAGCGTCTGACCATCATAGATAAGGATTACACCCAATGGGTGGAAGAACTTAGTGTGCGGTATCATCAAAGCCAAATTAAGGCAGCCATCAAGGTGAATCGTGAAATGCTGAAATACTATTGGGAACTTGGACGTGACATAGAAGAGATGCGTGTTGAGGAGCGATGGGGAGAAGGCGTTATCAAGAATCTTTCTGTTGATTTGCAGAGTAGAAATCCCAATTCTAAAGGTCTTTCTCGTACCAACATTTATTATGCAAAGAAATTCTATTTGCTATATTCTTCGTATTTAAAAATTGTCCCTCAGGTTGTGGGACAATTAGGAGAAGCAAAACAGCCACAAGCTGTCGCACGTGTCCCTCAAGCTGTGGGACAACTAAAAGATATGCTTTTTTCAATACCATGGGGTCATCATCGTTTTTTGATAGACAGATATGGAACCGAACCTGAAAAGGCAGTTTTCTTTGTTCGTCAGACAGTCGAGAATGGATGGAGCAGATCGATGCTGCTCAATGCTATAAGTACAGATATGTTTGAACGGCAAGGGAAAGCATTGACAAAT
>CAMGEM010000192.1 GCA_946055095.1 uncultured Parabacteroides sp.
GGCAATGTTTGGCAAAACCATGGGCAATCTTCCGAAAAGCGATGGGCAACGGTTGGGGAAACCATGGGCAACGGTTTTCGTGCCGTTGCCCATCGCTTTGGAAGGGGATCAGAAGGGAGCGTGATCATCGGTGCTGACGGGGATCAGCTCGAAGGCTTGCGCCAAGGCGAGCATGGCCGGATCGGCTTGTTGCATTTGCTCCCAGAGCCGTTCGGCGGGGCTTTGCGGGCGGTCAACGCTTGGAGGTGCCTCCGTATGCGTCTCGTTGGTGGGTGTCGCTACGCCTGCTTGCGAGGGCCTTGCGGGGGTCGCTTCCTGCCGATTGACCTGTATGGGCACTTCGTGTAGCATAAGGTCGGCCAAGTCGGTGTTGGGAGGATAGGTCTCCAACTGACGCACCAACGTGTAGCTGAGTCCTTGGGTGAGCTTTAGCTGTGTCTCCCATTTCTCCAGTGCGCCGCTGTCGGGATAAACCACCACCTTGCGACCGATGAGCCGTTTGAGCTTTTCTACGGAGAGTTGCCCGCAGCCACCCGTGGCGAGCCAAAGGAAGGAGGGGTAGAAGAGGGAGCAGACGATGGCGGTCTTCTCGCTCTCCACCAAGCAGACGGTGTCAGCGGGACGTTGCGTAAGCAGGTGCTCCCCGAAGAGGCATTGCGTCAGCGTCCAGTCGGCGGGTAGCTGCCCTTGCCGTTGCAGGAGGGTGTGCACCCAATAGGGATTGCCGGTGCGGTGTCCGTCGGTGCCATAGTGCATCACCTTGCCACTGCGCACCCTTCCCTGTGGGTCGATCTGCCAGAAGATGACACCGCCATCCTTTGTGGCTCCTAAGCGATAGTCGCACAACGCCTTGTGGATGGCTTCGGCTTTCGCTGGGAAGCGCATCGTTAGCCAGCTGACGAACTGTGAGCGTGGACTTTGGCTACGGTTGACATAGGAGGGATCCACCGTGCAGAGCGGACGGGGTGGGGGAGGTGCGGGAACTGGCTTTGCTGTCCGTGGCGTATCTTGCCAATCGGTCGGCCTTCGGGCGGGATGATCGTGAAAGAACTCCGAGGGCGTGTAGTGATAGCCGCAGCTATTCACATGGTCGCATTTCCCGACGTTGTATTCCAACGGCTGGTTGGTGTCGGTATCGACATAGCGGGAGAAGCATTTCCGCTGCCCGCAACGGGGGCAGGTGTAGCGGTTTCGCCCGCCTGCCTCATATTTGGATAGGGTGTATTTATACATAGTTAGACATTCAATTAGACGTGAAAAAAGCATTTAATTTGTCTAATCCAATGCGTATATATATATACGCAATTGGACAATTAGACAAGACAAAATCGAGTAGCCGACTGTCATTCGAATGACAGTTCAGTTTGTTCGTTAGACAAATTATTAGACAAACTGAAGAGTGCTTTCCCATCTTTTGAGAGGCTGAATTGAGATGGATCCAACTTCTTGATTAAGTTGTAGCTCGTGGCTCGGCAGATGTTGAACTTCTGACTGATCATTTTTATTAAGTCGGCTTTATCCATGATGCCGCCGTGCTCTATCAGTACCTGCTTGATGAACTCCTGCTTCTCATCGAGCTTGCTCATCGCTTTTTCCTTGCGTTTCTCCGCCTTCTCCTCCCTCATGGCTTGCAGCAACGCCTCGGCGGAGGTGGGATAACCCTCATGGTCGAAGGCGAAGGTGAAATCGGGGATGGGCGCATGGCGGCTTTCAGAGCAGCTGACGGTGACGATGTGGCTTGCCGGATCCTTCTTGCAGTTGAACACCAAGGAGGCCTTCTGCGTGAGGAAAGAGCCGAGGTGACCACGCATGTTGTGGTCGTCGATCGCCTTGTTGGTGTGCAAGACGTTGACGAGGCAGCAGTTGAACTCCTCGGCGAGTGCCAGCAGCTTGCGTATCAACGCCTGGCTCTCCTCCAAGTCGTTGAAGTTGAGCAGCAGATCGACAATACCATCAATGAAGACGATGTCCGGATGGTATTTCTTCAGCAGGTCGGTGAGCGCCTGTTGGCACTCGTCAGCGGTTTGTCGGCGAAGGTTGATGAAGGTGGCCTCCGGCACGTCTTCCGTTTCGGGCAACGCTGCCAGGTGCATCGCCTTGCGGTTCATCAGCTGGGTGTCAGCCGGTTTCATCTCCGTGTCGATGTAGAGAATGCGAGGGCGCACGTCAGCGAGCCGCTTCACGTAGTGCCACTTCCCGCAGAGCAGGGCGGCGATCAGGATCATCTCCAAGGTCGATTTGCCCTGCTTGGCCTTCGCCTTGATGGCGATCAGCTCTTTGCGGGCGAAGCAACGCTCGTCGTTGATAGCCAGAAGGTCATCATCGGGTGGGAAGTTCGTACGCAAACTGATCACGCACGCCTCCAACTTCGCCCAACGCTCCCGTTCTAAGCGTTCCTCCTCGCTCTCTTGCTGAGCGACACTGTTCACTAACGCATCCACCTCGGCGGGTGGGGTTTGAAGATTTTTATTTTCTTCCATCATAAAAGGGGCCGACGGATTGAACCACAGAAGACACCTGAGAAGGTCTCCGTCGGCTGGTTGGCCGCGTTCCCTTTGGAGGTGTCTCTGTGGTAAATCATCCGCCGGGAAGCGGAGGTTGGGAGCGACCCATCCTACTTCCAAGGGCAAAGTAACGCATAGGCGTTGAAGGGGAATTGGCGCATGTTTTTTCATTTTGCATGGAATATTATCCAATATTTTATCCGATGAATATCAGTTGATTGTATGGTTTTGGATAATTTGCCTCCCCCTTTTTTCCAATTTGGATATTGTTTTTTCCAAATTGGAAAATTATCGGAAGCGTTTCAGCGTTTCAGCGCAACAGTCAACATGGAGCGCACCCGCTGGTATTGCGGAAGGGTGAAGGCAGAGTTGTTGCCGCCCTCTGTGGGGACGGGATTGTCGATGTAGATGCGTTTGTTCTGTTCGGCGATGAGCTGGGCAATCCAGCGATTGGCACCGGTGAGGCAATACTTCTCCTTGCCATTCGCATCTCGGAAGAGCGTGTTTTTCAGCATACCTAACACGTTGCACACCAGCTTTAGGTTGAAACCCCATTCGTTGCCTTTGGGCGACTCCCATGCCAGTCGCTGAAGCAACTCTTTGTCGGCACAGATCGCCTCCCAGATGTGGCAATAAGTCTCCCAGCTGATGCTGAGCAATCGCTCTTGGTCGAGAATCTTCGTTTGCTTGAGGATGCGCTCGATCATCTTCCGCTCTTCGTTAGAGGTGGGGAAGTTCGCCTGCATGTAATCCTTCACGGGCAGGACGTTGAGCGCTTTACGGTTGCTCAACAGGCTATCCTCGAAGGCGTTGCGTAATTTGAGGAAGTATTTGTATGTGGCATTATCGTCGGTCAACTCGCGGCAGATGGCACGTTCCAACTCTGCGTTGGGGTGCGTGCCGCCATCGCCGGGATCGGCGGAAGCCATTTGCATCAAGAGGATAAACAAGACGACCACCACGGTGTTTTGCGCCTGCTCCTCGGTGTAAAGCTGGCGGTATCGCTCTTCCAATTCCGTGTGGATGTGGCAGATCTCGATGTCTCTGTCGGTGTCGAAGGTGAGCAACTCTTGGCGGATGCATTCGGTTTCGTGCCATACCGCTACATCGCTGAGGGGGATCTCTCCACTTCGCTTCAACTTATTGAGCATGAAGGTACACGCACAGAACAGCGCATCCTTGCGGTAATCTCTGCGCCACGCTTGCTCGTTGTTTGATAGATGTGTCCCTTCCTCTCTCATGACTGTCGATTATGACGATTTGTAGGGCAACAATAGTCAATGGCACAGCGAATTATTTCGCTGCGTCAGAATAAGCGTCGAAGTGCGAGTCGATATACAGATGCCCTTTGATTGGCATGGCGTTGGAGAGTATCTTTTGAGCAGCTTGACGCCGTTTCTCCTCCTGGAGCTCCTCCCGGTAGTTGGGGCGAAACTCCTCGGTCATGCGATCACAGCTGTTGAAGATACGTTTCATGTCGAGATTGTTTAAAATCCGACTACAATATTACGGGTTTTGTATGAAAAAAACAAAATTAATCGGTTTTGATTAGCGTATTCCCCTCCACTTTATCCATGGAGGCCTTCACAGGCTGTTTTCGGACAATCCGCTTTCTCGCAGATCGGATAAGAGGAAGGAATATCTTCTTCCTTCGAAGGGTAAATCATCATTTATCATTACATTTGTGCCAAGAAACCAAGGAGGAGAAAGGAAAATGACAACGGTAGAATTGGATATGCGTCGGATGGAATTGATCCGTGACATCATGGATACGGATAGCATTGAGGTGCTGGATAAAGTGAAAAGAGCGTTCAAGCGTGCGGTGAAGAGCGTTCAAACGGAAGCCTATGGCCCTGTGCCTGGCATTCCTCATACGATCGAGGAGGTGAAAGCAGATATCGCTGAGTTTGAGCGTGAATGGGATGAGGGTACTT
>CAMGEM010000193.1 GCA_946055095.1 uncultured Parabacteroides sp.
TGTCAGTCATTCCACCTCAAACCGTTCCGGGATCTCATCCATGATGCGGAAGAGGTCGGCGACGGTCTCGGCACGGAGCATCGCTACACGGGTCTGCTTGAAATCGCTGATGCCTTTGAAGAGGGAGGTGGCGGCGAGGTGGCGGCGGATGTGCAAGATGCCTCGTCGCTCGTCCAAGCGCTCCACACTCTGTAATACTTGCTGCTTGAGGATGTCGAGATACCAGGTGAAGGGCTCCTTGGGGAGGAGCTCTCCTGTGGTTAGGTAGTGCTTCACCTCACGGAAGATCCAGGGGCGACCGATGCTGCCTCGCCCGATCATTACGCCATCCACGCCGGTCTCGTCGAAACGGCGACGGCAGTCCTCGGCTGTCACCACGTCGCCATTGCCAATGATGGGGATCGTCATGCGGGGATTCTGTTTCACGGCGCGGATGAGTGTCCAGTCGGCCTCGCCGGTGTACATCTGCGCCCGGGTGCGGCCATGGATGGAGAGGGCCGCTATGCCGCAATCCTGCAACTGCTCCGCCAGCTCGACGATAATCCGATGATCGGCATCCCAGCCTAAGCGGGTCTTGACCGTGACCGGCAGCTTGACCGCCTTCACCACCTCACGGGTGATCTCCAGCATGAGGGGGATGTTGCGCAACATGCCCGCACCGGCTCCTTTGCCTGCCACCTTCTTCACGGGGCAACCGAAGTTGATGTCCAACACGTCGGGATGTGCCTCCTCGCAGATCTGCGCCGCCTCCACCATCGGACCCACCTCCTTGCCATAGATCTGGATCGCCACGGGGCGCTCCTCGTCGGAGACATTGAGCTTCTGCTGCGTCTTGCTCACGTTGCGGATTAATGCGTCTGCCGAAACAAACTCCGTATAGACCATATCCGCTCCGAAGCGTTTGCACATCAAGCGAAAAGCGATGTCGGTCACATCCTCCATCGGTGCCAAAAGCACGGGGCGCTCCCCTAAATCAATCGTACCAATCTTCATACCTTGCTGTTATCTAACGATCATACTCTTTTTTCAAGGCGGCAAAGGTATTAAATATTATTTGTACCTTCGCGCCCATCATCTTTTAAATATACTACATTGAACGAGAAAGATTTTGAGATCATGGCACCGGTCGGCTCTTATGAGTCATTGATGGCCGCCATCCAAGGCGGAGCCGACTCGATCTATTTCGGCATCGAGGGTTTGAACATGCGTGCTCGCTCGTCGAACAACTTCACGACGGAGGATTTGCGCCGCATCGCCTCTATTTGCCAAGAGCATGGCTTAAAGAGTTACCTGACAGTGAACACCGTGATTTACGGGGAAGATCTCCCGTTGATGCGCACGATTATCGACGCTGCGAAGGAGGCGGGTATCTCTGCGATTATCGCTGCCGATGTGGCTGCGATGAGCTATGCCAACCAGATCGGACAGGAGGTGCATCTCTCTACCCAATTAAATATTTCCAATGCCGAGGCGTTGAAATTCTATGCCCGCTTTGCGGATGTGGTCGTCTTGGCGCGTGAGTTGAACCTGAAGCAGGTGCATGAGATTTACAGCGAGATCCAGCAACAGCAGATCAAGGGGCCGAAGGGCGAGTTGATCCGCATCGAGATGTTTGCGCATGGTGCGCTCTGCATGGCGGTCTCCGGCAAGTGCTACCTGAGCCTGCATGAGATGAACGCCTCCGCCAATCGAGGAGCCTGTATGCAGATCTGTCGCCGGGCCTACACGGTGCGCGACAAGGAGAGCCAGATCGAGTTAGATGTGGACAACCAATATATCATGTCGCCCAAGGATTTGAAGACGATTCATTTCATGAATAAGATGATGGACGCTGGTGTGCGGGTCTTCAAGTTGGAGGGACGTGCTCGCGGACCGGAGTATGTGCGCACCGTGACCGCTTGCTACAAGGAGGCGGTGCAGGCCTATTGTGCGGGTAACTTCACGGAGGAGAAGGTGGCCGCTTGGGATGAGCGCCTGCGTACGGTCTTCAACCGCGGCTTCTGGGATGGCTATTACTTAGGACAACGGTTGGGCGAATGGAGCAGCAAATATGGATCTGGCGCTACCCGTAAGAAGGTCTATTTGGCGAAGGGCATCAAGTATTTCAGTGGATTGGGCGTAGCCGAGTTTGAGATGGAGTGCGGCTCGCTGAAGGTGGGCGACGAGATCCTGATCACTGGCCCGACGACTGGTGCGGTGATGCAGACGGTGGAGGAGATCCGTGTGGCACTGAAGCCCGTGGAGGAGACGGTCAAGGGGCAACGCTTCTCGATCAAGGTAGCGGAGAAGATCCGTCCGTCCGATCGCCTCTATAAGATGGAAAAAGTAGAACTCGAACAACAGTTTACATAAATGAAAACATATCTCTTTACATTGGAAGACAAGGTGCGCGACTATGAGTGCGACCTGCAAGGGGTAGTCAATAATGCCAACTATCAGCACTACATGGAGCATGCGCGCCATGAGTTCTTAGAGTATCTGGGCGAGAATTTCGGGGCAATGCACGAGCAGGGTATCGATGCTTTTGTCGCTCGGGTGGATATTCAATACAAACATTCGTTGCGCAGTGGCGATCGGTATCGTTCCTGCCTCAATGTTTATAAGAAGGGAGTGAAGTTGGTCTTCGAGCAGGATATCTATCGCCTGTCGGATATGACCTTGGCGGCGAAGGGAACGGTGGAGTCAGTGGTCGTGCAGGATGGCCGCTTGACCCGAGGCGAGTATTTTGATGGCCTGTTGACGCGCATTGAGGCCAAGATGCAAACGGAGGTCTAATGATGGAAGACCAACGACTTTACCAAATCGGCTTAACTATGGTGGAGGGTGTCGGTGACATCCTCGCACGTCAGCTGTTAGAAACCTTTGGGGATGCGGAAAGCATTTTCCGTATGTCTCGGGCGGCGTTGGCGAAAGTGCCGGGCATCGGCAGTACGCTAATTGCCCATCTCCAAGATCCGAATGTATTGCGAAGGGCGGAGAAGGAGCTCCGCTTCATCGAAGACAATCGCATCAGCCTGTATTACATAGGTGATCCCAATTATCCGGCCCGTCTCAGGGAATGTGCGGACGCACCAGTCCTTTTCTATTTCAAGGGAGAGACTGACCTGAATGCGGCGCATGTGCTCAGCATAGTGGGCACTCGTCATGCCACGCCCTACGGCATAGAGCAGACGGAGTCGCTACTCGCTGATCTGGCCACTCGTTTTCCTGATCTGTTAGTGATCAGTGGCTTGGCGTATGGCATCGACATCCAGGCGCATCGGTCGGCGGTGCGGCATGGCCTGCCTACGGTGGCCGTTTTAGCGCATGGTTTGGATCGGATCTATCCGGCTATCCACCGATCGACAGCCGTGGAAATGCTGAAACGGGGTGGTTTATTGACGGACTTTCCCACGGGCACCAATCCCGATCGGCCCAATTTCGTGCGGAGAAACCGCATCGTGGCAGGTTTGTCAGAGGCCACCTTGGTGGTGGAATCGGCAGAGAAGGGAGGTTCACTGATCACGGCCGATTTGGCTGACTCCTATGGTCGGGAGGTGTTTGCCTTTCCGGGGCGAGTGAACGATTTCTATTCTGCGGGATGCAATGGGCTGATCCGACAAAACAAAGCAGCCTTGATCATAGATGCAGTCTCGTTGGTGGAGGCCCTGCGTTGGGATGTCCGAGAGCCCTCTCGATCCCTACCGCAACAAACGCAATTGCTCTTTCCTGAGGGAGAAGAGAATGGGCGCATCCTCCACTGGTTAGGGCAGCAGGGGAAAGCGCACATCAACGAGATCGCTTTGGCGATGAATATCCCTGTCAGCCAATTGGCACCACTCCTTTTCGAGTTGGAGATGAATGGGCAGATCCGATCGCTTCCTGGAGGTATGTATCAGCTCGTTTAGCGATTGGCTGGTAGGCACATCTCCCTGCTTTGTTGTCGCTTTCACGTAATTCGTACAAAAAAAGCCTCTCTTTTTTGGGGGTAAAGCGAGAAATCACTACTTTTGCCGCCGATCAAACCATGGGGCTGACCGGTTTTGACAGCGGGTAGAAGTGGTTTGTAAGCATGTAGTGCGTGGTTGGCTTGCACTTAAATCTCAGACAACGAACAATTAACTGGCGAAAATTCTTACGCTCTCGCTGCTTAATCGAAGTACAGTAGATTGAAGCTTAATCCCTGCAAAAGTTGCGGGGACGTGACATCACCCGGATGCTGTGGCTCCGAAGCGTTCCGAACCGGTGGTGCAGCAATATCGGAGATAGCTTGAGGGAGGCCTCGGCGCTCAGGCGAAACTTTAGAGGATAAGGGATAAGTGGGTGGCTTCGGTCTTGCTTCTCCCCGACAATGAAGGCGAAGATAAACATGTAGAAAGCAGATTAGTTCCTCGTTTGGACGAGAGTTCGAATCTCTCCAGCTCCACCAACACG
>CAMGEM010000194.1 GCA_946055095.1 uncultured Parabacteroides sp.
GTGTGCGGTTATCCATCTGCGTACTGGCATGGAGCGGGATTGGTGGCAGATCGAGTTGGGTAATGCCCATGTCTTGGATGATCAAGGCATCCACCCCGGCCGCATAGAGCTGATGGATCAACCGTTCAGCCTCTTTCAACTCCTCCTCTCGCAAGATCGTATTGAGAGTCACGTAGATACGCACACCATAGAGATGGGCAAAAGCACAAAGTTCCGCGATGTCCTCCACGCTGTTACCCGCTGCTGCACGTGCGCCAAAGCGAGGGGCTCCCAGATAGACAGCATCCGCACCATGCAAGATAGCCTCCTTGCCACACGCCAAGTCTTTCGCAGGTGCTAACAACTCGACAGGACGACTTTCGGTTGCTTTTCTCATAGGTTGCCTAAGTGCTGGATGTCCTCGATGCGATAGGGTGTCTCTTGATAGACATAGTAGTTCAACCAGTTGGTGAACAACAGATTGGCATGTCCTCGCCAACGGACTACGGGTCCCAGTGAGGGATCGTCGTTGCGATAGTAGTTCTTCGGCTTACTGATCGGCAGTCCCTTGCCCAGATCCCGAACATACTCATCGTTGAGTGTATAGGGAGAATACTCCGAATGGCCGGTGATAAAGAATTCTCGGCCACCTCGTGCCATCGCCATATAGACCCCACTCTCCTCACTCTCGGAGAGCAACGTCAGCTCAGGCACTTTCAGGATGTCCTCTCTCCTCACCTCGGTGTGTCGGCTGTGAGGCACGAAGAACTCGTCATCGAACCCCCGGAAAATCGGAGTGAAGGGTTCCCGGATCGTATGCCGAAAGACACCGAACATCTTCGCTGGCAGGTCATATTTCGGCACGCCAAAGAAATGATAAAGCCCGGCCTGTGCCGCCCAGCATATATATAAGGTAGAGGTAACATGGGTTCTCGCCCAATCGAAGATCTGCGTCACCTCCTCCCAATAGCTCACCTCCTCGAAAGGCATCTGCTCCACCGGGGCTCCCGTGATGATCATGCCATCGTAGTAGTCTCCCTGGATCGCCTCGAAGTCCTTATAGAATTTCCGCATGTGCTCGATAGGAGTATTCTTGGGCGTATGTCCCTTAATTTTCATGAAATCCAACTCCACCTGCAAAGGGGTGTTGCTCAGGAGACGCACCAAATCGGTCTCAGTCGTTATCTTCAGCGGCATCAAATTCAACACGACTACTCGTAGCGGACGGATGTCTTGTTTCTCCGCCCGCAAGGAATCCATCACGAAGATGTGTTCTTTCTTGAGTAGCTCGATCGCCGGTAAATTTTGTTGTAAATTTAAAGGCATATTCCTTGTTCTATTTTTTGGGAAGCAAAGATAGTGCAAACCGAACACAAAAGCAGCAAGCTCGCTTGACTGTTTTGCTGAGGTGTCGCCTATCTTCACTCGTTGAGATGCAAAGATAGGCATAAATTTCGATCTAATGCTTAGAAAGCACCGCTCACCTCAACTTTCATACGACCCCGCCCTCAAGAGGGCGGAGCCGATAAATAGTCTTTCATCGCAAGGATCATTCCAGGTTTGAATCACTATCATCTGGGTCGTAGCAACCATTCTCCCATTCGCAGTGCCGATCAGCGAGGCATTCCTCTTTTGTCTTATAAAACTCATAACAAGGATAACTCCCAGCTGGATAAATTGCACCACCCGTTACCTGCTCTAACTCCTCATCTGAGACGAGGCGTACATCGTTTTTTTCATTGTTTGTAGTCATACAATTATTACTTTTAAAGGTTTAAAAATAACCCCGCCCTCAAGAGGGCGGAGACGAAATTATCCCTCGATATAGCCCAATGCCGTCCACATCTCACGCTCTGCCCGCTGCGGATCAGCCACTACCGAGCAAGGCGCATCAATCTGCATCACGGATCGTTGGGTCAAGTCGTAAGCGGGCCATTCGGGCAACTCCGCCGTTCCGGGTTTGCCATTTCGGGCAAAAGAGGTCCAAAGCGAGGCAAAAGCCTGTGCCGCCTGCATCCGTTCCGGACGATCGCCGGTCAAACCTCCACCGGCCTCCACATTGTCAAACTTGTAGGCAATGTCCATCGCATGAGGGGTACTCATCGGATAATCGGTGCCGGGCACCTTACCACCATGCTCGAAACAGAAATTATAGAGATAAGCAGGAGCCCCTCCTTGTCGGGTCTTTTTCTCTGCGATTTCGATAGAGCCTAATCCCATCATAGCGATCGAGGTGATCGCCACATAAAGTTCAGAAGCCGTAGCCTCAGGACGACAACGCCGATAGGTGCGGACGATCTCCTCCGCATGCGCCCCATACTGCGGACGCAACAGTTCCACCACCCGCTTGTCCTCCTTGGCACCTAACTTCAAGGGCTCCAAGTTGCCACCAGTCATCAGGAAGAAGATGTATTCATCGGCGTTCCACCCCACCATCACCGGCTTCTCTTTCGACAATGCCGGAGCAGCAGGCACAAAAGGATGCGCCAAGATAGAGACTTGATCCACCACAGGGGCAAAACCAAAACGCTCCCCTTTTTTCAAGGCTTTTCCCTGCAAAAAGTGATTCATCTGCCCTTGAAGGGTAAAGAGCTGTTCAGCAGGCACCTCGAAAAGTTTGCGCCAATCATTCTTAGCTATGCCCAACTCCTTCAAGGTCAACTCAGCAACCATAGCGGCTGTCTCCAAGGAGTTGACCCGCAAACCGGGACCACTCTCAATAGAAGCCTTATTGAAATAGGGCGCTGCTGCTGGCATACCATATAATATAGAGGTCTTATAGCCTCCACCCGACTCTCCACAGATCATCACATTGTCCGGATCGCCACCGAACTGGGCGATATTGGTCTTGACCCATTTCAAACCCTCCACAATGTCAAGAATGCCGTTGTTGCCCGAGGTGGCATACTCCTCACCAGCAATCGCTCCCAGATAGAGAAAGCCAAAGATGTTCAAGCGATGGTTGGTCTCCACCACGACCACATCGAAATGACGAGCCAAGTTAGCGCCATCCTGTCCCATCGCTCCACCAGATCCGGTGGCAAAGCCACCTCCATGGTTATAGAACACCACAGGACGTTTCGCCCCATCATTCGCAGGCGTCCAAACATTCAAGAAAAGGCAATCCTCGCCCGGAGCCGGCTCATCCTTGCCATACACGGTCGTAGGCAACTGCATCGCAGGCGTACCTAATTGCAGCGCATCCCGCACACCGCTCCACGGTGTCAAAGGAGCCGGCCTTCCAAATCGGTTCGCACCGGAGACAGATCCCGCATAAGGAATACCCTTGAAGATGTTGACACCCAACTCACGGATGCCTCGCACTTTACCATAAGCGGTCTCTGCCGTGACCATCGCACCATCCTCTGGCAACGCTGCTGCCTTGGGCTTGCAACCAAAGAACCATAACGACCCCGCCCCCATCAGGGCGGAGCCGATAAATTGTCTTCTCGTCAGCATATTACTTCACGAAAGGTGCTTTCAATAAATAATCCGCACAGCCCTTCACACCCTCAAACTGCGTCCGTCCGTCCGGCATACGCTCCAACTCCACGAAGTAATCCTTGATGCCATTGGCAGCTGCCTGAGCAAAAATCTTCTCGAAGTTCATCATGCCCGAATCGCCCAACACGGCCCGATCCTTGATGTGGAGCACCTTGATGCGATCCTTGTAGTTCTTCAGCCATTGGATCGGATCCTGCTGACCCATCACTGCCCAATAAACATCCATCTCAAAGAAAACCAACGATGGATCGGTGTTCTTCAGGAACAACTCATAGATCAACTCACCCTCACGCACCCGACGGCCAAACTTCGACTCCGTGCCACCCGGTGTCACCTTAGCGAACTCCATCTCGTGGTTGTGATAGCCAAAGGGGATTCCAGCCGCCTTCACGATCTTACCCGCCTCGTTGAACACCTCGCAGACAAACTTCGTCTCCTCCACGCTGCGCGTCGTAGGCTGACCCGGTTGAATCAAGTACTTCACGCCCAACTTCGCATGATCGTCAGCCGTACGCTTCCAATACTCCTGAATCTGAGGCAAGCTCTCCTTCGTATAGTCTCTCGTCGGGGGGTTCACGTGCGAGCTGGTGATCTTCAAGCCAGCATCCTCCGCCATCTTCTTGAACTCCATCATATCGACACCACCGATCTTACCCTCTTTGTAACCAGCTAATTCCAAGTTGGTATAGCCCATCGCTTTCACCTTCTTCAAGCCACCCGGCACATCCTCATACAGCTCCTTGGATAAAGAATAGATTTGCAAACCGATCGTCTTCGACGCATTCGCCACGGGCGAAACGCTCCCATTCGACGCATACACACTCGTTGCCTTTCCGGCAAACAGGCCTCCCAAAGTCAGCAAGGAGGCACTTTTCAAAAAGTCTCTTCTGTTAGTCATCATGAATTAAGAATTTAAGTTGCCTCAA
>CAMGEM010000195.1 GCA_946055095.1 uncultured Parabacteroides sp.
TCGGGGCGTGACAGTGGATGGGGGAGAGGCGGTTACGGAGCAGGTTAGGCCTTAACACCCGCTAACTGCTGGATCACCTGCTCCAAGTATTTCTTACCGATGGGAAGCACCTTCCCATTTTTCGCCAATGTCACCTCCGAACGTGAGTAACTGGCTATGCGGCGACGGGAGACTAAAAACGAGCGATGGATGCGGACAAATTCACCTTGTGGCAATTGCTCTTCCAGAATCCGCAGTGGTATCTTGGAAAGTAGGGAGGTGCCGTCGGCGAAATGTACCTTGACGTAGTTGTCGATGGACTCGACATAGAGAATCGTATCGATGGAAACCGTCACGTTCTTGTAGTCTGACTTCAAGATCAGCTGGCGTACAGCCGATTCAGACACACGGAGCAGGTCGTGCATACGCAACCATTGCTCAGCTTTCTGCATGGCCCGATCGAAACGCTCATAGAAATAGGGCTTGTGCAGGAAATCCACGGCATTCACCTCAAAGCCGTCCAAGGCATAGTGCGCGTACGCTGTGGTAAAGATCAGGCAGCAAGAGGGAGGTAACTGCTTGGCTAACTCGATCCCCGACGTGCCATTCATCTCGATGTCGAGCAGTACGACATCGGGCAGCCATTCACGGATGCGTTGCATGCCCAAGCGGGGTGTGCTGAATGTCTCTAAGGTGATACCTCCACGACGTGCACAGTAGCGTTCGATGATGCTCAGTGCGATGGGTTCGTCATCTATAGCGATTATTTTCATATTGTTTCTTCTGTTATTAGTTCCAGTCGGACACGGAATAAGCCATGCTCCTGTGCAATCTCCAACCGATGGTGCTCGGGGTACAACAGCTCTAACCTCCGGCGACAATTCTGGATACCCATGCGGGCGGAATGCCCGGCTTCACGCCCAAAGGTGGAGTTGACGACTTCAAAACAGAGTTTCTCCGCCCGTTGGTTCAGTTGGATATGGATGAAACAAGGGTCATCGGAAGAGATGCCGTATTTGAAGGCGTTCTCCACGAAGGTGATCAGCATCATAGGGGGAATAGGCATTTCTTCCCGCTCCACTTCGTGCGTGAAACGGATGTCTGCCAGCTCGTTCAGTCGTAGCTGCTGCAGGGCGATGTATTGTCCGATATAATCCACCTCTTCTGCCAAAGCGATAAATTCCCGATTGGCATTGTTATACATATATTTGGTCAGGTTAATAAAACGTTCGAGGGTGATCTCCGTCTTGTCAGATTGGGTGATCAGCAAGCCATAGAGCGTGTTGAGTGTGTTGAAGAGGAAATGCGGATTGATCTGCGCTTTGTACAGGGCCAGTTCGGCCTTGTTGCGTTCATATTCCATCTCTGCCCGTGCCAGTTTCTGCCGGTACACCTCTTTCAACATGCCTACGGCGAAGCAGAAGATGACGACTAAGATGTAGTGCAGCCATATCGCCTGCTGGTTCTGTCGGATGCCCCAGATGGGATAGGGATAGAGCTGACGCTGTTCCTGATGGATATGGTAAAGCGGAGAGGTAATCTCGTAGGCTGAGAAGAGAAAAGTGACCGCCAAAGAGAGCAATATCGCCGCCACGGCTATCGTGCGCTTTTTGCCTTTGATGAACAGGCGGGGAACGATGAAGTATTTGTACAAGAAGTAGGTGACATACAACCAGCCGACAAACGAGCAGAAAAACAATGGATAGGTGCCCCACCATCTCTCCACCGGGAATGCGTAGATCACCAACGGTAGAAGGATGAAGCAGAACGCCATATCCATGTAAACGGTTATATGCCTCATCAGATTTTACTTATGCTGCTCGAATAACCAATCTTGTACGCTCTCAATGCCGTAGGCCACGAACCAAGTAGCTCGGTGATTGCCACCTGTGAAATGGGTGAAAAGCAGATGGTTGCCTTCCGCACGCATCTTGTCAGCTTCCTGGGAGAGTTGCTCTTGGGGCAACGTCATATCCCATGTGGCTTCCGTCACCTTGCTGCCTTGATTGCGCCACAAAGCGACAGCCTGTCCCTGCAGCGTGCTCGACGAGACATCACCTTCGCACGAAATGATCCAGATGTTCTGCTTGTCCAACGGCCCCATTAAAGAGGGGTTCCACTTGCCTGCCACCAATAATGCGCCAGCAAACAGATCCGGCTCTTTCAGCATCATCACGATGGAAGACATACATCCCATCGACTGGCCGGTGGTGTAGATGCGCTTCGCATCAATCGAGTACTTGGTCTGGAGCTCTTTCAACAGGGCGATCGTGGCATCCAAATGGTGGCTGTAGTTCCAGTTGTCATCTACCGTAACGAACGGATATTCCGGGGCTACCACGATGCACTTATGACGGGCTTGCGCTTCTGGCTCTGCCCATGAAGTCGCTCCGATGCCTTGATGCAAGGTGTGTGTAACCGGTCCGCTGGCCACTCCCGCATCGTGGATGAAGAGCACCAATGGATATTTTTCGGCTGGGTTATAGTCTTTCGGTAAAAAGATATTGTAGGGCAATACCTGTCCGGAATAGGGACTTACAAATTCTTCCTGTTTGAAGTCATCCGCTACGAGACACCGCTCAGCCGTGCTTTCAATCGCTTGGTCGTTTGCTTTGTAGCTCTTTCCGGCAGCGGTCTTTATGTCAGCGGTCTGTATCACTACGGCATTGCCGGGATATTTGTCGTTGCCACCCGTGCTCCATCCCGCGCGCAATCCCGGACCGCCCTGCATACGATCACGCTCCTCCTTCTTCTTCTTGTCCTCCTCGGTAGGCATTTGGGGTTTCGCGTTCAGATCCACTTCTGCTTTCACTTCGATGATGACATACTGACCATCTTTGCCTTTCTCAGCCCGCTCGGGTGCGCTATTGGCATAGATGCGTGTCACCTCTTTCCCCTCCACACGAAAACTTTCGGTAGAAAGGCTCTTGTTTCGAATAGGTGTATCATATTGCAGTATAACGGTTTCCACCTTTCGTCCATCGCCTACTACACGGCTGATCGCTGTGGCCGACTGCACATGTTGATCACTTGTGGAGTTGTTTTGGGCTTGTGCCAAGCCGAGGATTCCTGCCAGAACCATGGTGATAATTACTCTTTTTTTCATAAATGTATGCTTTGAATAATTTGCATCTATCTGATTGATGGATAATGCAAAAATACGTTCTTTTAGCTTGCTGACAAAATTCCGTTCCATTCGTTTGTCCCCAAAAACCTGCTGTCAGCCCACGTTCCGATGAAAAGGGGGATGCTTCTTTGGAGGGATGGTTACTTTTGTGGCCATGTAAATCATTAATCGTAATCGGAACATGATGTATTATAAAACCTTGCTTATTGTCCTCGCAGGCTTGTCGATGGCTGCCTGCAAGAGGGGGACGGTAGAAGAAGAAACGTCTGATTATAAGACGCTGACCGTGAAACTGGAAAACCGTACGTTGATGCAAGAGTACAGCGCCCGATTGGATGGACAGCAGGTGGTGGAGGTGCGACCGCAGGTAAGTGGGCTGATCACCCGTATTTGTATCGACGAGGGACAATCGGTGAGAAAGGGGCAGCTCCTGTTTGTCATTGATCAAGTGCCCTATCAGGCGGCCTTGGCCGAGGCTACGGCGAATGTGAAGAGTGCGGAGGCAAGCCTGGCGACCGCTCAGCTTAATCTGGAGAGCTCTAAAGCGTTACGCGAAAAGAATGTCGTGCAGGATTATGTCCTCAACACGGCCAAAAACGAGTTGGCTGTCGCAGAGGCTGCCTTGGCGCAGGCTAAGGCGAAGGAGATCAGCGCACGCAATAACCTGTCCTATACCGAGGTGAAAAGTCCGGTCGATGGGGTGGCGAGTATGATCGGCTATCGAGTGGGGGCACTGGTGAGCAGTAGTATCAGTGAGCCGTTAGTCACGCTATCAGACGACAAGACTGTGTATGCCTATTTCTCGTTGAACGAGAGTCAGATCACGACATTGACAGAGCAGTATGGCTCCTTGGATGCGTTTAAGGAGCACATGGGGGACGTGGAGCTGCGGTTGGCTGGCGGCAAGATGTACAGCGAGAAAGGACATATTTCTGCCGTGAGCGGTATTGTCACGACAGGTACGGGAACGGTCATGCTGCGGGCGGACTTCCCGAATGCCAAGGGCTTGCTGCGCTGTGGAGGCAGCGCAACGGTCAGGATTCCTACCCCATTAGCGCAAGCTGTCGTCATCCCGCAGAGTGCCACTTACGAGTTGCAAGACAAGACCTTTGTATATAAGGTGGTGAATGGCAAGACGCAGTCTGCTCCGGTAAGGCTCTATCGCCTCAACAACGGCACGGAATATGTGGTGGAGGAAGGTTTGCAGCCGGGCGACGTGATCATCGCCGAAGGGGCAGGATTAGTGAAGGAAGGGGTGGAGGTACACCTGGAAAATGGAAAGGAGTG
>CAMGEM010000196.1 GCA_946055095.1 uncultured Parabacteroides sp.
CCCACACTGAGCGATCAGGCCTTGATGCGTTTCCCCTCTGTCAAGATGGGACCCGGCGATTCCGCCCGCTCACACGGAGCGGATGAGTATATCCGTGGTATGGAGATCCGTGAGGCGATCGACCTCTATGTGCGGCTGTTGGATGGATTAAGGCTTTGACTCCTCCTACCCTATCTCTATGCTGAAGAAGATTTTAGGTACCATCGGCACACGCTACTTGATCGCCTTCCTCAACTTGGCGCTGATCTTTGTCAACGCACGGGTATTGGGCATTGAGGGCGTGGGATTGGTGGGCTTGATTGTGGCCTCCATGAACTTTGTGGTGATCTTCAATGGCATTCTTTCGGGGAATACCTTAGTCTATTTCATGCATCGCTATTCGATGCGTACCGTGATGCGGCCTGCCTACCTGTGGGTACCGCTTGGATCGGTGATGGCTTGTGGAGGGATGACATTGATTGGTTTCCTGCCGAAAGGGTATGAGGTAGCGATCTGCCTCTTGGCGATGTTCAACTCCTACGTGACCGCCAACGCGCGCTTCCTACTGGGAAAAGATGATATCAAAGGCTTCAACTTGACCTTCATGCTGCAAGGCGGATTGCTGTTCTTCGTCTTGATGGGATTTTATTACGGGTTACACCTACCCACCGTAGGAGCCTATGTCGCCGGATTATTCGTGACCAATAGCATTGCATTGATCGTAAGCACCCTACGTCTGTGGCCCTACTTGCGTCAAGAACGTCCTTTAGCACAACCTATGGCTACTCCTCGCCTGTTACGGGAGATGTTTACCTATGGCCTCTGGGCGGGAGCGGATAATATGGCGGAAAACTGCACGGCCCGCTTGAACTATTTCTTAGTGGAGCGTTTTGGTGGATTGGGTAGCGTGGGCTTGTTAGACGCAGGCACAAAAATAGCGGAAAGCGTCTGGAACATCAGCCGAAGTGTTAGCTTCATTGCCTATGGAGAGGTAGCGAAAACGACAGACAACAGTACCCAACGACAGATCACGCTTCGCCTCTTGCGGCTCACGGCCTTAGCGTTGTTCGTGGTGATGGCTATCGTCCTCTGCATTCCGGAGTGGTTCTACACAGAGTGGCTTTTCAACGCGGAGTTCGCTGGCATCCGACAGGTGATCATGGGGCTTTCGGTCGGTATCGTCACCTTGGGATGCAACAGTGTGCTGAGCCACTATTTCATTGGCAGCGGGCGTATCCGTTGGAGTGCCGCCAGCTCCGCCGTCGGCTTGGTAACGCTTTTAGTTGTCGGATCGTTGCTGATTCCCACCTACGGTGTGTTTGGCTCTGCCATGACCAATAGCATCGCCTTCACGGCCATGTTGCTTTTCTCTTGGATTGTTTTCAAAACCTATAAATCTTAAATCAAAATGATGTACTCCTCCCTGTCCTTCACCCGGACTTGATCTTGCCACCGCTCCGCGGTTCCAAATGGGGATTGAACACGTAAGCCGGAGGTTACGCCCTGATGGGCTTCACCCCCGGCTATCATCTTTTCGCACTTCCAGTGCTCCTCCATCTTATCACTTACGGACACAAAGACCTTGTGTCCCTATTTGCGGCAGGTGAGCTCGTCGAACGACTGATCCCAATCTTTCCAGACCGGCTCGATACCGAGTGCACGCAGGGCAGCGGCTACCTCGCCCGTCTTGCGCTCATCGCTGACGTGGAATTGCTCCAACGCTTGCGGATAGGAGTAGTAGCCTCCCGGATCGGTCTTGCTCTCCGCACTCATCGTGGTCACGCCGAGGCGTGCCATGTGGTTACGGAAGGAGGCACTCTCGCGAGTGGAATAGGAAATATCGACATCGTGGTCGAAGATGCGGGTGGCAAAGGTGACCTGCGCCAGCTCACGATCGCTCATCACGACATTGGGCTGGAAACCGCCATTCTCCGAAGGACGCATCCGGGGGAAATTGAAGCTGTATTTCGTTTTCCAATAATGCTTTTGCAGGTAGCGCAGGTGATACGCCATCATGGTGATGTCGGTGCGCCACTCCTTTTCCAATCCCACCAAGACACCCATGCCGATGGAGTGTACGCCAGCCTGTCCCATACGGTCGAAGCCATTCACGCGCCACTCAAAGTTGGACTTCATGCCACGGGGATGGTAGATGTTGTAGTTTGCCTTGTGATAGGTCTCCTGGAAACAGATCACCCCGTTCATACCGTGATGCGTCAGCTCCTCATACTCCTCCACGGAGAGGGGCATCACCTCGATCTTCAAGTTAGAGAAATAGGGACGTGCCAAATCGAGCGAGCGAGCAATGTAGGGCACACCCGCCTTCACCGGGTTCTCACCGGTCACGATCAGTAGGTTCTCGAACGGGCCGAGCTTTTTGATGGCCTTGTATTCGTTGACCATCTCCTCCTCCGTCAAGATGGTGCGCTTCATGGGGTTGCTCACGTGGAACCCGCAATAGACGCAGGAGTTGGTGCAGGAGTTGGTGATATAGAGCGGGATGAAGATCTGCATCGTGTTGCCAAACCGCTCACGGGTATAGCGATAGCTCAGTTGAGCCATCGTCTCCAAATAGGGCTCAGCAGCAGGAGAGATCAAGGCCATGAAGTCCTCCACATCGAGGTGGTTCTTCGCCAATGCGCGGCGTACATCCGCATCGCTCTTGGCGTAGATGGCCTCCGTCGTGGCATCCCAATCAATCTTTTCTAATACTTCTGAGAACATTAAACGAATGTTTTATAGATGAATGTATTTCCTGATTTTACTGTAAGAACGCCGTCAGCGGAGAAGAGGCATTGGCCTCGAAGTTGGCACTGACGCTACCCAATCCGGCCTCGTAAGCCTCTCGACCCGCCTCCACAGCCTGCCGGAACGCATTGGCCATGCGGACAGGATCGGCAGCGATAGCGATTGCGGTATTGACCAAGACGGCAGAGGCACCCAATTCCATGGCCTCGGCTGCATGGCTGGGCGAGCCGATACCAGCATCCACCACGACGGGCACTCCCGCTTGCTCAATGATGATCTGCAAGAAATCTTTCGTGCGCAAGCCACGATTCGTACCGATCGGTGCGCCAAGGGGCATCACGGTGGCGGCACCCGCCTCCTCCAATCGCTTGCACAAGACAGGGTCGGCCTGGCAATAGGGCAGCACAACGAAGCCCAACTTCACCAGTTTCTCCGTTGCTTTCAAGGTCTCAATCGAGTCGGGCAATAGGTAGCGGGGATCCGGATGGATCTCCAGTTTCAGCCAGTTGGTGCCAAACGCCTCCCGTGCCATCTGCGCAGCGAAGACCGCCTCCTCGGCGTCGCGCACACCGGAGGTATTGGGCAGGAGCTGAATAGACTCATGCGTGATATGGCGCAACATGTCATCCTCCGGATTCTCCAAGTCGATCCGTTTCATGGCGACAGTCACCATCTCTGAACCGGAAGTCCGGATCGCTTGCTCC
This sequence comes from uncultured Parabacteroides sp., assembly GCA_946055095.1. Taxonomy (GTDB): domain Bacteria; phylum Bacteroidota; class Bacteroidia; order Bacteroidales; family Tannerellaceae; genus Parabacteroides. The sequence continues at coordinate 3,432 of CAMGEM010000196.1, forward strand.
ATCAACTCATTGGAGCGGAACTTACCAGTACCTAAAAACAGGCGGGAAGAGAAGCTCTTTCCCGCGATCGTTAATTTTTCCATTTATCTCTGTTTAACTTGAATCGTTTGTATCTTATCCGCCGCACGCCGCTTTGATGACGACGACTTGGGCGCCTGCTTGGAGGCCAGTCGCACTCCATTCCTCACGAGGGATCATTTGATTGTTGATAGCTACGGCTACCCCCTTCTCCGGGAGCCGCAGGGTCTCGGCCAGCGCACTGAGCGTGCTGCCTTCGGCCATTTCCATTGCTTTGTTGTTGACGATAATCTGCATGCGTTCTTTTTTATTCCCGGCAAAGTAAGAGAAAAGATAGCGGATAAACAATATTTATTGGCTATATTTACGGCCGTAAATTAAAAACTGAATCCCATGAAAAAAAGAATGAGTAATTGGAAAAGCTGGATTTGTGCCTGTTTGATGGCCTTAACATCCCAGGCTTACGCTGATGAACCTGTCTTGACCGTTTCAGGCGGTAAGATACAAGGAGTCCCGACAGAAACAAAAGATGTATTAGTCTATAAAGGCATACCCTTCGCCGCTCCTCCTGTGGGCGACTTGCGCTGGAAAGCGCCTCAACCCGTCATTCCTTGGATGGGTGTACTGAAAGCCGATAAATTTGGCCCCGCCTCTATCCAACCCGATCGGGTAGATAGTCCAACCCCCGATGGACAAATCAATTATTACAAAGAGTTTTATACGGATGGCGATCCCGTACGCAGTGAGGATTGCCTCTATTTGAACGTGTGGACCCCTGCGTCAGGCAAGGTGGAAGCCAAGCTACCGGTAGCCATTTGGATTCATGGTGGTGCCTTCAGTGGTGGCTACGGTTATGAAAAGGAGTTTGACGGAGAAGCCTACGCCAAACGAGGTATCGTCTTGGTGACCATCAACTACCGATTAGGGTTGTTGGGCTTC
>CAMGEM010000197.1 GCA_946055095.1 uncultured Parabacteroides sp.
ATAAACCCATGTCATCCTGTGTGCATGTGTCCACCCTACTAAAAAGTGAAAAACTAAAAAAGTAAAAGGTGAAAAACGGCCTTGCTGCCCACCCCACAGTTCAACATGGCCAACTGTGGGGTTTATTTTTGCCAACCATGGGATTCATGCGCACGAACCCCACGGTATTTGAATATGTGTTCGCCGTTTCGATGGGACAATCCGTAATTTTAGTTACCTTTGTCTGTCAGTAAGGATAAAATGGAATGATAAGTAGATGGTGGTAGATATTACACTCCGGCTGTTGGTCGCCCTTTTATTGGGTGGACTGATTGGGATTGAGCGAGATTTGCGCTCGAAGGATGCAGGTATTCGTACCCACTTCTTGGTGGCTTTGGGTAGTGCCCTGTTTTGTGTCGTGTCGCAATTTGGTTTTGGTGTGGATCTGAAAGACTCCTCCCGTGTGGCGGCACAGGTCGTATCAGGCATTGGTTTCTTGGGTGCCGGCACGATTATTTTTCAGAAAGATAAGAATGTGGTGCGAGGATTGACCACTGCGGCTGGTCTTTGGGTGACGGCGGCGATTGGCTTAGCCTGCGGAACGGGTATGTTTGTGGCAGCAGCAGTGGCGACTCTCTTTGTGTTGGTCAGTTTGGAAGGGGTGAACCTGTTGATGCCCCATAGCAGTATGTCCACGGTTTATCTTTCCTTCACCTCCACCTCCAAGGAGAGCGTGAAGCGAGTCCTCGAACAGCTCAAGAAAGACTGTGTGGAACTGCACTCTTATGAATTGAAAGACCGACGCTCCTCGAAGGGTGAGCTCTTTGAGGTCAGTGTGGAGATGCGTATGCAGCGTGGCCATACGGAGCAGCTGCTCGGCTATCTGGATGAGTTCGACGAGGTGACAATCACCAGTATCGAGTAGGATGTGTATGGATATTTTGTGTACATTTGCGAATCTATAAAAATGTAACCTAATAATATTTCGATCTCATGGAGAAAGTAAAGCAGCAGCCGGTGCGGTTGCAATCTTTGGATGCCCTTCGAGGCTTCGACATGCTCTTTATCATGGGCGGTGGCACGCTCTTGGTGGCTTTGGCTACCCTGTTTCCAACCCCCTTTTTTGAGGCGATCGCCGAGCAAACCCATCATGTGGACTGGAATGGGTGCCACATGGAGGATATGATCTTCCCGACTTTCCTCTTTATTGCGGGTATCTCTTTTCCCTTCTCGTTGGAGAAGCAGCGGTTGAGTGGCAAGGATGAGGGAGCGATCTTGCGCAAGATCATTCGTCGGGGCTTGACCTTGGTATTGCTGGGCATTGTCTATAATGGCTTGCTGAATTTCGATTTCTCTACGCAGCGCTACGCCAGTGTCTTGGGACGTATCGGTTTGGCTTGGATGTGTGCCGCTCTCCTGTTCGTTTATGTGCAGACGAAGAGCCGGGCATGGATCGCCGCCGCCCTCTTGATTGGCTATTGGTTGCTGTTGGCTTTCGTGCCGGCTCCCGATGCGAATGGAGCGGACAGCCTGACGATGGAGGGTTGCTTGGTAGGCTATGTGGATCGGCTGTTGCTGCCGGGACGGTTGCATCTGACCATTCATGACCCAGAGGGCTTGCTCTCTACGTTGCCGGCTGTGGTGACGGCGATGCTCGGTATGTTCACGGGAGAGTTTATCAAGCAGTCGAAAGAGGGACTGACGGAGACCCGTAAGGTGCTCTATCTGTTGATGGCTGGCCTTTCACTGATGGCGATCGGTTTGATTTGGAACCTCTTCTTCCCGATTAACAAGCAGATCTGGAGCAGCTCGTTCGTCTGCTTCGTAGGCGGTATCTCCACACTGCTTTTCGCCCTGTTCTACTACATCATCGACGTGAAGAACCATCGTGGTTGGACGCTCTTCTTCCGGGTGATCGGTATGAACTCCATCACGATCTATTTGGCACAACGTTTCATCCGCTTCTCTTACACCAATGAGGCGCTGTTTGGCGGGTTGGCGAAGTTGATGCCGGAGTCCGCTCAACCTTTGGTGTTGGCGGTCGGTTATATCGCCGTATGTTGGGCATTTCTTTATTTCCTTTATAGACAAAAGATATTCTTGAAAGTATAATGGCTATGGAATCAATCAAACAAATCTATCGAATAGGGCATGGTCCATCGAGTAGTCATACGATGGCACCGATGCGTGCCGCACAGATGTTCTTGGCTCGGAATGGCGAGGCGAAACGTTTTCAGGTGACATTATACGGCAGCTTGGCCGCTACGGGAAAAGGCCACATGACCGATGCCGCGATCTTGGAGGTGTTGCAGCCAGTGGCTCCTACGGAGATTATCTGGGAGCCGAAGCTGTTCTTGCCTTTCCATCCGAATGGCATGCTGTTCGAGTCGTTTGCCGAGAATGGCGAACGCATGGAGGCTTGGACGGTGTATAGCATTGGTGGTGGAGCCTTGGCGAATGAGGCGTTCAACGAGTTGACCACCGCTGAGGTCTATGGGTTTCAGAAAATACAGGATATACAGGCATGGTGCGATCGCACGGGCTATTCCTTCTGGGAGTATGTGGAGCAATGCGAAGGTAAGGAGATCTGGGACTATCTCGCCGAAGTGTGGGAGGTGATGCAGGCGGCTGTGCGTCGTGGTTTGGAGACAGAGGGTATCTTGCCCGGTGGCTTGGGAATCCGTCGAAAAGCCTCCGATTACATGATCCGGGCAAAAGGGTATGGCAGTAGCATCAAGAGCCGCGGATTGGTCTATGCCTATGCGTTGGCGGTCTCTGAGGAGAATGCTTGTGGTGGCCAGATCGTGACGGCTCCCACGTGTGGCTCTTGCGGTGTACTTCCTGCTGTGCTGTTCCATTTGAAAGAGACCCGTGAGTTCCGTGATTCACGCATCTTGCGTGCGTTAGCGACGGCCGGTCTGTTTGGTAACGTGGTGCGCACGAATGCCTCTGTCTCAGGAGCAGAGGTAGGTTGCCAAGGTGAGGTAGGCGTAGCTTGTGCCATGGCGGCGGCTGCGGCCAGTCAGCTGTTTGGTGGTACGCCCGCACAGATCGAGTATTCGGCGGAGATGGGCTTGGAGCATCACTTAGGCTTGACCTGCGACCCGGTATGTGGCTTGGTGCAGATCCCCTGTATCGAGCGAAACGCCTTTGCGGCTGCCCGTGCGTTGGATGCCAACACCTATTCCAACTTCTCTGATGGTAAGCATCGGGTGAGCTTCGATCAGGTGGTGCAGGTGATGCGAGAGACCGGACACGACCTGCCCAGCCTCTATAAGGAGACTTCGGAGGGTGGCTTGGCGAAGAATATCAATCATCCCTCTTAATTCTTGACATCTACATAAATTGAATACAGCATGAATGTAAAAACGTATTTGAAAGCGGCGTTAGCCTTGACCTTGGTGGCGTGTGGGCAGCCGAAGCAGCCTGCCGCAGAGGAGGTGGCGCTGAGCGGTAACCCGGTATTTGAGGGTTGGTATGCCGATCCCGAGGGCATCATCTATGACGATACCTATTGGATCTATCCCACGTGGAGCGATGTGTATGAGAAGCAGACTCATTTCGATTGTTTCTCTTCCAAGGATTTGGTTACTTGGACGAAGCACGCCAACATCATTGACACGACGGAGGTGAAATGGGCAAAACGAGCCATGTGGGCACCGGCTGTGATTCGCAAGGAGGGTAAGTATTACCTGTTTTTCGGTGCGAATGATGTGCATGAGGGTGAGATCGGTGGCATCGGTGTAGCGGTGAGCGACCGTCCGGAGGGTCCCTACAAGGATCTGTTGGGCAAACCGTTGATCAACGAGATCGTGAATGGGGCGCAACCCATCGACCAGTTTGTCTTCAAGGATGACGACGGCACCTATTATATGTATTACGGTGGCTGGGGGCATTGCAACATAGTGAAGTTGAATGCTGATTTCACTGGGTTGGTACCGTTTGAGGATGGAACGATCTACAAGGAGGTGACACCTGATAGCTATGTGGAGGGGCCCTTTATGTTCAAGAAGCATGGCAAGTATTATTTCATGTGGAGCGAGGGGGGCTGGACGGGCCCGAATTACTCCGTGGCCTATGCGATTGCCGATTCGCCGTTCGGTCCCTTTGAGCGCATCGACAAGATCCTGCAACAAGACTCTACGGTGGCTACCGGTGCGGGTCATCATTCGGTCTTGCATGTGCCGAACACGGAGGATTATTACATCGTCTATCACCGTCGTCCGTTGGGTGACACCGGGCGTGATCATCGGGTGACCTGTATCGACCGCATGACCTTTGATGCGAATGGCCGCATCAATCCGGTGAAGATTACCTTTGAGGGCGTGGAGGCACGTCCGATCA
>CAMGEM010000198.1 GCA_946055095.1 uncultured Parabacteroides sp.
AAATGAATAAGATTGTAAGCAAAGAGCATTTCTCCGCCAATGTGGTGAAACTGGAGGTGGAGGCACCGCTGATCGCTCGCTCTCGCAAGGCAGGTCACTTCGTGATCGTGAGGCAGGGCGAGAAGGGCGAGCGCATCCCCTTGACCATTGCGGGTGCGAACATCGAGAAGGGAACTATCACGTTGGTGATCCAAGCCGTGGGCGGTTCTTCTCGTAAGATCAGTCAGTTGAACGTGGGTGACTACTTGACCGATGTGGTCGGTCCTTTAGGTCAAGCTACACATATCGAGAAGGTCGGTACGGTGGTTTGTGCCGGAGGTGGTGTAGGTGTCGCTCCGCTGTTGCCGATCGTGGAGGCTTTCCATAAGGCGGGAAACCGGGTGATCGTAGTGTTGGCCGCTCGCACGAAGGAGTTAGTGATCTTGGAGGAGCAGATGCGCCAAAACTCAGACGAGGTGATCATCATGACCGATGATGGCTCGTATGGTACGAAGGGTTTGGTGACCAATGGTGTGGAGGCCGTGATCAACCGTGAGCCGGTCAACCTCTGTGTGACGATCGGTCCTGCTATCATGATGAAGTTCGTTTCGCTCTTGACCAAGAAGTATGAGGTGCCGACCATCGCTTCGTTGAATACGATCATGGTGGATGGCACGGGCATGTGTGGTGCCTGCCGTGTGACGGTCGGAGGCAAGACGAAGTTCGTTTGTGTGGATGGCCCTGAGTTTGATGCTCATCAGGTGGATTTCGACGAGATGATGATGCGCTTAGGTGCTTACAAGGATGTTGAAAAGAAATAAAGAAGCTGATTGGATCATGACTACAGAAGAATTAATCGCTGCCCGTCGTGCCGAGCCGTGGCGTGAGGCATTGCGTAAGAGCAAAAAGAATACAGAACGTACGGCTTTGGCTCGTGTGAAGATGGCCGAGCTGGATCCGGATTATAGAAGCCATACCCGCTTGGAGGAGGTGAACCTGGGCTTGACGAAAGAGCAGGCGATGCAGGAGGCACAACGTTGCCTCGACTGCCCGAATCCCTCGTGCATGAAGGGTTGCCCGGTGGGTATCCATATTCCTACCTTTATTAAACATATCGAGTGTGGTGAGTTTTTAGAGGCGGCAAAAACCTTGAAGGAGACGAGTGCCCTGCCGGCTGTGTGCGGACGTGTCTGCCCGCAGGAGAAGCAGTGCGAGAGCCAGTGTATCCATTTGAAGATGGGTAAGCAGGCGGTCGCTATCGGCTACTTGGAGCGTTTCGCGGCCGACTATGAGCGGGAGAGCGGACAGATCGCTTTGCCGGAGTTGGCTCCGAAGAACGGGATCAAGGTGGCTGTTGTTGGCTCAGGACCTGCAGGTCTCTCTTTTGCCGGTGATATGGCGAAGAAGGGGTATGAGGTGACCGTTTATGAGGCGTTGCATGAGATTGGTGGTGTATTGAAATATGGTATCCCGGAGTTCCGTTTGCCGAATCGCATTGTCGATGTGGAGATCGAGGGCTTGCGCAAGATGGGTGTGCAGTTTGTGAAGGATTGCATTGTCGGCAAGACCATCAGCTATGAGGATCTACATGCCGAGGGCTATAAGGGTATCTTTGTGGCCAGTGGTGCCGGATTGCCCAACTTCATGAACATCCCGGGTGAGAACCTGGTGGGTGTGATGTCGTCCAACGAGTATTTAACCCGTGTGAACTTGATGGATGCGGCCAATCCCGAGAGCGACACGCCCGTATTGGAAGGCAAGCGTGTGGCTGTGATCGGTGGAGGTAACACCGCGATGGATTCCGTGCGTACGGCTCGTCGGTTGGGTGCTGACCGTGCCATGATTGTCTATCGTCGAAGCGAGGAGGAGATGCCTGCCCGCTTGGAGGAGGTGAAACATGCCAAGGAGGAGGGTGTGGAGTTCTTGACGCTCCATAACCCGATTGAGTATATCGGTGATGAGCGAGGTCGTGTGAAGCAGATGCGCTTGCAGGTGATGGAGCTGGGTGAGCCGGATGCTTCCGGTCGTCGTCGTCCGGTACCCGTAGAGGGCCAGATCGTGACTATTGATGTGGATGAGGTGATCGTCTCTATCGGTGTCTCTCCCAATCCATTGATCCCCCGTGCTTTCTCCGGCTTGGAGGTCAGCAAGAAGGGTACGATTGTCGTGAGCGAGGAGGAGATGCGTTCCGCTTTGCCCGATGTGTATGCTGGTGGTGACATCGTGCGTGGTGGCGCTACTGTCATCTTGGCGATGGGCGATGGTCGTAAGGCCGCTGCTGCCATGGATCGGAATCTGCGGAAATAGTTAATAGGCGATCTCTTTCGGGCGGTTACACAGGGCTAATTGGTAGATGCAAAGATTTCATTCGTTGAGTTTTTCGGGCGATTCGTCGAAACTATTTGGAGATCGAAAAGTGGAGTCGCTATCTTTGTAGCCGTTAGGACTTGGGAAAGCCCGAAGCAACTGCTTGTTCATCATGACACAAACAGAAAATAGGTAAACATTAACTGATGTGAGGGGGGCTCTCGAAAGAGGGCCCCTTTTTTGTGTCCCCTACCCTTGCGTCACCAGCGGACATACGAGCCGTATGTCCCTACTTTGTTCGCATCTCTTGCAACCGTTGCGCCAAACGAGATTGGTGGCAGCTGTCTAATTCGGCCAAGACAGCGGCTTTGATCTGCATGAAGCTATCTCGCAAAGCGGGCTGCACCGGCTCTGAAGGGGGAGCCTCTAACTTCAAGGGATCAATGGGCTCTCCATTCTTATAGACACGGAAATCCAGATGAGGGCCGGTGGAGAGACCGGTGGAGCCGACATAGGCGATCTCCTCACCCTGTTGTACATGGCTTCCCACTTGGATGCCTTTGGCGAAACGGCTCAGGTGCATATAGGTAGTGGTATAAACGGAATTGTGACGAATCTTCAAGAAGTTGCCTCCACCACCCTCATAGCCTTTCGCGATGACCGTACCAGCACCGATGCTACGTACCGGGGTACCTGTGGGGGCGGCATAATCGACTCCATGATGGGCACGATACCGTTTCAAGATGGGATGGAAACGGGCGTTGGTGAAACGGGAGGTGATACGGAAGAAATCCAAGGGGGCTTTCAAGAAGGCACGACGCAAGCTACCGCCCTCCTCATCGAAATATTCAAAGATGCTGTCTTGCGTGAAGGGGATGGCCACATACGCCTTGCCTTGATGGGTGAAGATGGCTCCCTCGATGGAGGCGATACTGAGTGAGGTGGTGTCGTCGATATAGGCCTCGTGATACAGCACCTGATAGGCGTCTCCCTCCTTGATGTCGAAGAAGTCGATCTGCCAGGCATAGACATCCGACAACTTGATGGCTAAGAAGGGATCGTCGCCACTGGCCTTGATGGCATTCCAAAGGGAGCTGTTCAAGACACCCTCGGCATATTTCCGTTTCAAGGTGATGGGCTTACTGAACGCATGGGCACTGATGCTATCCCCATAGAGGTCGATGATCGCATAGTCGGTCAGCGTCTTGGCGAAAGCGATGTGGCGGATTGTCTCAGTGCTATCCACGGAGGTGAAGGTATAGTAGGGCATACCAGCTCGTAGCTTCGTGGGGTCGAGCACCACGGCTGATGCCCGGTTGATGCTGTCTGCCAAGGTGCCCGAAAAACCTAAACGGGCAAAGATGGCCGCCGGATTGTCTCCGTTGCGCATCCAATGTTCCTGCACATCGAGCGAGTCGATACAGATACCAAATTGATAAATATGTTGTGAGCTGTCCACCCATTGGGTGTCCATGTCGCTATCTTCCGGCTGTTGTTGCGGCCGTTGGCAAGCGAGCGCAAGACCGATCCAAAGTGCGATTAACGATGCAATTCCGAATGTTCGTTTCATATAGTGTTCCTTTTTCAGTCGGCAAACTTACGGAAAAACTGGGAACCTACCATGCGTCGTTCAGTCGGCATGCTCCATTTATCGGTAAATCTTCGCTAACGGCTTGCCTTTGGCTAACTCATCCACCAACTTGTCTAAGTAGCGGATCTCCTGCATGAGCGGCTCGGTGATCGTTTCCACCTTGATGCCACAAATACTGCCTTTGATCAGTTTCCGACGGGGATTAAGCGCAGGAGCTTGGGTGAAGAAATCGCCATAGGCCATGCCCTCGCTCTCCATTTTGCGTAAATCAGCCTCTTCATAGCCCGTTAGCCATTGAATGACCGCATCCAGTTCCGCTTGGGTTCTTCCTTTGCGCTCCACCTTCTGCTTCAGGAGTGGATAAATCTTTGCGAAAGACATCGCATATACTTTCTCGTTGTCCATAGCTGTT
>CAMGEM010000199.1 GCA_946055095.1 uncultured Parabacteroides sp.
TGTGCTGACGTGCGTGCAATAGGTTGATGACAAGCTGTCGCAAGGTATCCATGTCAGACGGTTTAGGCAGAATGGCATCCGCACCCGCCTGATAACCGATCAACACGTCCTTTGCGCCGGTCTGAGTCGTAAACAGGATAACAGGGATATGGCTGGTAGGCTGATTATCTTTGATGTGGCGACACAACTCATAGCCATCCATCCGCGAGATCCGCACGTCGCAGATCACTGCGTCCGGATGTTCCGTACGCACAATCGACCAAGCATCGACACCATCATTGGCCGCATACACCTTCTGGAAGGTCTCGCTCAACACCTTTTGCACGAAACGTGTGATGCTCTCCTGGTTGTCCACCACCAAGAGGGTATAAGGCAAGCGGGAAGCGGGATCCGCCGGCGTCAAGCTGGGCAAGGAAGCACCTTCATTGTCCACATCGGGAAGCATGGGCTCAGGTTCCTGCTCGCGATCACGCTCCTCCTCCGCAGGCAGATCCGTTTGCTGCATGGGCAAGAGGAAGTAGTAGGTAGCTCCTTTGGTCTTGTTATTGAAAGCACTGATCATGCCCCTATGCTGCTCGATCAGCATCTTTGAGTAGGCAAACTCCAGTCCGGTGCCATTCGTATCTTTCGCTCCCCGGTAGTAGTAGCGGGAGAACAGCTCCTCCTCATCCTCCAACTGCAAGCCGGGGCCCTCGTCCGAGACATAGACATGCACCAAGTTCGTCATCGGATCCCATTGGGTCTTTACGGTGACTGTCGAACCTTGCGGACTATGGTGCAACGCATGGATAAGCAAGTTACGAAGCACGATCTCGCATTTCTGGAGATCGAAAACCACCTTGTCGATCCGGTCGTCCACATACAACACCACTTTCACACCTCGCTCTCTTCCCTCGCACTCGAAGTCTCTGAGGTTTTCCTTGATCCATTCGTTGAAGGGATGGGGTGACAGATGCAACCGCATATTCTTCTGCTCCATCTTCTCCAAGTCAAGCACCATATTAATGACATCGCTCATGCGTTCAGATTGCCTGAATGCCGTTTGCAGCAGGCGATAACGGCCATCCGCCGGTTGCGTCTGTTGAAACACGCGTTTCAACGCGGAAAGCACCAATGTCAATGGCGTACGCAGCTCATGGCTCATATGGACCAAGAAATCCACCTTTTCCTCGTTCATGAGTTGCCTCTCTTCGGCCAGCTCAGCCTTCAAGCTCCGCTCCTTCCGAATCCCCATATACGCCAAGATAGCCACTACCAACAACACGCTCGATAGCATACACGAAAGGACAAACCAAGTTTGTTGATGCCAAGGAGGCAAAACCTTGAACTCCGCCAAATGCTGGTATTCCGACCACGAGCCATCAGGCAGGGTGCAAGAGACCTCTATGGAATAATTACCCGGAGCCAGGTTGTAGAATCGAAGTCTCGAACCAGGGCTCTCGATCAGTTCATTGGTCTGGCCAGTCACCCGGAAACGATATTCTTTTGAACGGAAATTGTTTTTCTCCAACGTCAAGACATGGAGGGAGAAATTACTGCCGTAAAGGATCTCGAGCGGCTCTTTCGTCTCGTAGAATGGATTACCGATAGACTTGCCATCGAGGATACAATCCGCGATGGAGAAAGAGGGCGGGTCATTCGGCTGCAACACCTGCGCATAGGCGACCTGCACCAGGCCATGCACACCGCCCATATACACATGCGAACCCTGACAGCAGGAAGAGGTACGGATGTATTCGTTGGCTTGCGCACCATCCTGTTGGTTAAACTTCACCAACCGATTGGTGGAGGGATCATACAAGAACAGGCCATAATAGGTACCCACCCAGACCCGATCCAGCGGGTCGGCTTGCAGCGACATCACATCCTTAAACCAAGAGGTAGGAATGTAAGTAGCCATTTGGGTCTCAGGATCATATTTCTTGAGCCCATGATTGGTTGCCATCCAGAAAAGGCCGTCCGCTGTGCGTATGGCAGTGTTGATCACCTCATTGGTTGCCACATTCTTATAGAGGACGGTCAGCTGCTCCGATGGGTGATCAAAGGCAAAAAGGGTCGAACGATCCACTAAATAGCTGGTATCACCCTCCGTGCCCACCATTCTCAAGGTACCTTTCATGAACGATACCGATTGCCCCAGATCCACAGGAGAGAATCGCTGCTCTTTCAAGTGATACACATACAGGGAATCGCCCACGATCAAGATGGTCTCCGGACTGTTTTGCCACACATAGACACCATTGCCTGAGTTAAAGAGTGCCTTATCTGTCTTCGCATCCACTACGGTGAACGGTGTCAGCCTCCCCGTGGCGATGTCGAAGACACGAAGCCCCTCGTTGAACACCGACAGCAGCAGCTTTCCGGGCGTAAAACCCGTGATGGAGAAAATCTGTGTGCCGTTGGTCGCGGGAATAGCGGTAAATAAATCCGCTTCGGGATCAAACCGATTGAGACCATCCTCCGAGGTGCCCACCCATAAGTCATCCTCATAGGGATAGAGGCTCATGACCGTATTGTCCGTCGGTCCTCTGCGGAAACCGGAGTCCTCTTCAATATAAGTGCGGATGGCCACTCTGTCAAAAGTGACCAAGCCGTGATTGACAATACTCATCAACACATTGCCATACCGATCGCAAAACAGCTCTTTCACCTGATTACCCGGAAGGGTGTACTGCCCGCCTCCCAGTTCATGTTTGAATTGCCTCTGCTCATGGGTATGCAGATCATACACCAATAACCCCTCATCACGGGTACCCACCATCAGCAAGCCGTCGCTTTCTGCCAATGACAGGATATGATTAGAGCAAAGTTTTGAATTTTCCTTCGTGAGATGGTGAATCAGCTCCCCCTCGGCGGAGTAGCAATAGAGCCCATTCGTGCTGGATGAGATCCAGATCCGTTGCTCCTTATCCACCAACACATCGGTGGATTGCACGCACCGCGAAAAGGTCTTGCCGTCCGCTTGCACCGGTGTAGAGGCCTCCGCATCCAAAGAGATACGCCACACCACGTCGGAACGGCACTGATAGAGCAACGTGTTGTCATCGAGGAGCAGCATCTTTTCCACCCAACAGGGCGCAGGCAGCACGGCGAGGAGCGTCAAGCTATTCTTCCGCTTGTTATAGTAAAACACTCTTTTCCCGCAACCAAACAGCAGACCCTCACGCCAGGCACAGCCGCTGGCAGCCACGAGAGGCTGGCCGTCGTTGTCAAAAAAGGGAAGGAACTTATCGGTTCGGTAATCGTAGCGGGCTACTCCGCCCAATGTGAAAACCCAGAGCTCGTTATCCTTATCTTGCAAGACGGAAAAGACATCACTGGAAGGCAGCGAAAGGCTGTCCGCCTCGTCATAGTCATATTTTTTCAGTCGATTGCCATCATAGCGCCCCAAGCCAGAACGGGTAGAGATCCACAGAAAGCCACGATTCCCCTCCATGACGTGATTGATCAACGAGGGGAACTCCTCACCCGCAACGCTGGTCACCTTATGGAAAGAATAGTGCTGGCTATAAGCAGGTTGACCGTTTAAAAGAAAGACAATCAGTAATAACCAGAGAATGGTTGACAAACTCCGTGCGGGAAGAGCTGCGATATGTAGTAGCTTCGTTTCCGTAGTAAGCAAAGATTAATATAGTTCGATATGTTCGATTCACTGTTCTACTTCGCCGCAAATATAATGAATTTCCTTATAATGGAAAAATAAACAATCGGTTAGTGTACATAAAAATTATGTTCTCCTGGTATAATAAGAATGATATACGATCTACGATCGTTTTTCGCTTACGCTACAGCGGCTGTAGAAGAGGGTACATACACCTCCTGAGCAGCCTCCTCGTTGACTGTCTCCATTGCCTCCATACTCATACGGCCCTTTACCAATACCATTACCAATGCTACACTTACGAGAACCGGTAAACTAACCATCGTGAATAAAACTGTTGCGCCCATGACTTGAATTTTTTTACTTGTTTATTGACTATGCTGTTTCTACTTTTTTGCTGTGCTCGATCACGAACTTGTTGTGTATCGTTCACGCTGCAAAGGTGCAGCAAAATCGGCGCTCACGGCTGCCAGATTTACCTTTTTGTTTTTCAATTTCCGATAAATCGCACGCCTCCCCTCACTTTTAATTATTTCTGTAAACGCAAAAGCGATTTTTATAAGTCGCTCATTACAGGCCACTAAGCTCCTTCAAAACTTTCACTTTTCGCTATTCTCCTTTCAAAAATCGCTAAAAC
>CAMGEM010000200.1 GCA_946055095.1 uncultured Parabacteroides sp.
AAACGACCGGCGATGGCGATGGCCATCTCGATCTTGATCTTGGCCATAGGCCTGATCTCCCTCTACACACTCCCCGTGGAGCAATATCCTGACATCGCCCCACCTACCGTCATGGTGCAAGCCACCTATACGGGAGCGGATGCCGAGGCGGTGATGAACGCCGTGATCATGCCCTTGGAGGAGAGCATCAACGGTGTGGAGAACATGATGTATATCACCTCTACCGCCACCAACAACGGTTCGGCGGAAATCACGGTCTATTTCAAGCAGGGAACCGATCCCGACATGGCGGCGGTGAACGTGCAGAACCGTGTCAGCAAGGCACAAGGTCTGCTGCCCGCCGAGGTGACCCGAATCGGTGTGACCACCATGAAGCGCCAGACGAGCTTCTTGCAGATCGACGCCTTGGTGAGCAGCGACAACACCTACGACCAGACCTTCTTGGCCAACTATCTTGACATCAACGTGATCCCGCAGTTGAAGCGTGTGAACGGTGTGGGTGACGTGGTGGCCTTGGGCGATACCTACAGTATGCGTATCTGGCTCAAACCGGAGCGTATGGCGCAATATGGCTTGGTGCCGGCCGACATCACCGCCGTCTTGGGCGAGCAAAACTTGGAGGCACCGACCGGATCCTTGGGCGAGAACTCGAAGAACACCTTCCAATTCACGATGAAATACCGGGGTCGCTTGAAAAGCGTGGAGGAGTTCCAGAACACCGTGGTGCGCACGCAGGAGGATGGCTCCGTGTTGCGCCTCAAGGATGTGGCACAGGTAGAGCTGGGCACATTGAGCTATGGCTTCCGCAGCGAGATGGACTCCCATCCAGGTGTGACCTTCCTGATTTACCAGGTGGCTGGCTCGAACGCCACAGCGGTCAATGCCGAGCTCTCGAAAGAGTTGGAGCGCATGAGCGAGGATCTGCCAAAAGGCACGGAGTTCGTGACGATGATGAGCTCTAACGACTTCCTTTTCGCCTCCATCCACAACGTGGTGGAGACCTTGATCATCGCCATTCTCTTGGTGATCTTGGTGGTTTATTTCTTCTTGCAGGATTTCAAGGCGACCTTGATCCCCTCTATCTCGATCATCGTCTCCTTGGTGGGTACCTTCGCCTGCTTGGTAGCGGCCGGATTCAGCTTGAACATCTTGACGCTGTTCGCCTTGGTGTTGGCCATCGGTACGGTGGTGGATGATGCGATCGTGGTGGTCGAGGCGGTGCAGGCGAAGTTCGACGCGGGCTACAAATCCCCCTATCAAGCGACGAAAGACGCGATGGGCGACGTGACGATGGCGATCGTCTCCTGTACCTGCGTCTTCATGGCGGTGTTTATCCCCGTGACCTTCATGGGCGGTACCTCCGGTATCTTCTACACCCAATTCGGTATCACGATGGCCACGGCGGTAGGTCTCTCCATGATCTCCGCACTGGTGCTCTGTCCGGCCCTGTGCGCCATGATCATGCGTCCCAGCGACGGCACGAAGAGCGCCAAGAGTTTCAACGGGCGCATCAAGGCGGCCTACAACGCCTCCTTCAACGCCGTGTTGGGTAAATATAAGAAGGGCGTAATGTTCGCCATCCACCATCGCTGGATAGTCTGGGCGGGCTTGATCGCCTCCTCCGTGTTGTTGGTATGGCTGATGATGACCACCAAGACCGGATTGGTGCCCCAAGAGGATCAAGGAGCCTTGATGATCAACATCAGTACCGCTCCGGGCAGCACCTTGGAAGAGACCAATGGCGTGATCAATAAAATGGAAGATATCCTGAAACAGACCGAGGAGATCGAGCACTATTCCCGTGTGGCGGGCTATGGTTTGATCGCCGGACAAGGAACCTCCTACGGTACGATCATCGTCCGCTTGAAGGATTGGAGCGAGCGTAAAGGCGAGGAGCACTCCGCCAACAGCGTGGTGGCACGCTTGAATGCCCAGTTCGCCCAGATCAAGGAGGCGCAAATCTTCGTCTTCCAACCACCCATGATCCCCGGTTACGGTATGGGTAACGCCATCGAGCTGAACATGCAGGATCGTACGGGTGGCGACATGGGCACCTTCTATCAATCGGTGATGCAGTTCTTGACGGCACTCAACCAGCGGCCGGAGGTGGCGATGGCTTATACCTCCTATGCGATGAACTACCCGCAATACCGGGTGGAGGTGGATGCCGCCCAATGCAAACGAGCCGGTATCTCTCCGGCCACGGTGTTAGAGACACTGGGCAGCTATTGCGGTGGTTCCTACATCAGCAACTACAACCAGTTTGGTAAGGTCTATCGTGTGATGCTGCAAGCCGCTCCCGAATACCGCTTGAACGAGCAGTCGCTCAACAACATGTTCGTGCGCAACGGTGCGGAGATGGCACCGATCAGCCAATTCGCCCGCCTGACACCGATCTTAGGTCCCGAAACGGCCAACCGCTTCAACCTCTTCAGCTCCATCACGGTGAATGTCAACACCGCCGAGGGCTTCTCTACCGGTGAGGCGCAAAAAGCGATCGAGGAGGTGGCAGCCGAAATGTTGCCGACCGGCTATGGCTATGAATATGGCGGCATGGCCCGTGAGGAGGCCAACAACGCCAGCGGTTCGAGCACCATCTTCATCTATGGTGTCTGTGTCTTCTTGATCTACCTGATCCTTGTCTGCCTCTATGAGAGCTTCCTGTTGCCCTTCGCCGTGATCCTCTCCGTGCCGTTCGGCTTGATGGGATCCTTCCTCTTCGCGAAGGTATTCGGGTTGGAGAACAACATCTACTTGCAGACGGGTGTGATCATGTTGATCGGTTTGTTGGCAAAGACAGCCATCTTGATCACCGAGTATGCCGTGGAGCGTCGCCGCAAAGGAATGGGCATTGTCGAGTCGGCTTACTCAGCCGCTCAGGTACGTCTGCGTCCGATCTTGATGACGGTGCTCACCATGATCTTCGGTATGTTGCCGTTGATGTTCTCCACAGGTGCCGGTGCGAACGGTAACTCCTCGTTGGGAACAGGTGTGGTAGGCGGTATGTCGATCGGAACCTTGGCGTTGCTCTTCGTCGTGCCTGTCTTCTACATCGTCTTCGAGTATTTGCAGGAGAAGGTGCGCAAACCGATGGAGGTAGAGGCCGACGAGCAATTCAAGCAAGAGCAGGAACGCAGCTTGGCAGAGAAGAATCAATCCAAATCGTAACACAACAAGAGAAAGATGAAAACATACCATTCTATATATATGGCCGCATGCGCCGCATTGTTGAGCAGTTGCGGCATCTACACCACCTATCATCCGGCTACGGAGGTGCCGGAGCAGCTCTATGGAGAGGAGGTTGTCGTCAGCGACAGCTCCTCCATAGCGAGCCTCCACTGGCGGGAGCTTTTCACCGATCCCTACTTGGTGACACTCATCGAGCAGGGGTTGGCCAACAACACTGACTACCTCGCCGCCGGGTTGCGGGTGCAGGAGGCGGAAGCGACCCTGCTCTCCGCAAAGTTGGCTTACCTGCCCAGTCTTGCGCTTGCTCCACAAGGCACGTTGAGCCACCTCGAAGGGCATAAGATGACCAAGGCATACAGCCTTCCGGCCACAGCCAGCTGGGAGATCGACCTCTTCGGCAAGCTGCGCAACGCCAAGCGGCAGTCGCAAGCACTCTTGGCTCAAAGCAAGGATTATCAGCAAGCGGTCCGATCACAGCTGATCGCCGGCATCGCCAACACCTACTACACGTTGCTGATGCTCGATGAGCAACTCCGCATCGCCGAGCAGACAGCCACCAGTTGGGGAGAGAGCGCCCGCGCCACCCATGCCTTGATGCAAGCGGGCATGACGAACGAGGCTGCCGTCGCTCAGATGGAGGCAGCTTACGCACAGGTCAGTGCCTCGGTGCTCGACCTGAAGGATCAGATCAATCAAGTAGAGAATAGCTTATCGCTCTTATTGGCGGAAACGCCTCACCGAGTGCAGCGAGGCACGTTAGCGGGACAGACTTGGCCCTCTTCGTTGTCGGTAGGCTTTCCGGTGAGTCTGTTGGCTAACCGACCAGATGTGCGTGCGGCTGAGCGAAGCTTAGAGCAGGCTTTCTATGTCACCAACCAAGCCCGTGCCGCCTTCTATCCCTCCATCACGCTGAGTGGAAGTGCGGGATGGACCAACTCCGCAGGCGGTATGATCAGCAATCCGGCTCAGTTTGTCGCCTCCGCGGTCGGCTCCCTGACGCAGCCGCTCTTTGCCAAAGGGCAACTGACGGGTCAGCTGAAGATCGCC
>CAMGEM010000201.1 GCA_946055095.1 uncultured Parabacteroides sp.
CTCTACGTCTGCGATCCGAAAAGCGGAAAGATGCGGGCGATAAAGACGACAGAGGAGGTGGTGCAGAGCTTCGCCGTAGCGGAGAAAAGCCCCATGCTCTGCTACTACGGCCAAAGCATCAGCAATGCCAAACGACTCTATGCCTACGACCTCAAGGCTGACAAGGAGCGATTGCTCGACGACCTATCCGCCGAGAAGCTGAAAGAGGTCACCTTGGGAGAGGCACACGACTGGAACTTCACCAGCGCAGACGGCAGTCGCATCCAAGGCCGCTACTACCTACCACCCCATTTCGATGCCTCGAAAAAGTATCCGATGATTGTCTATTACTACGGAGGTACCTCGCCGACGAACCGTGCGTTGGAGATGAGCTTCTCCGGCCACATGTATGCCGCGATGGGCTATGTGGTCTATATCCTCAACCCCAGCGGAACAACCGGCTTCGGACAGGAGTTCGCCGCCCGCCATGTCAATGCATGGGGCACTCGTACAGCCGATGAGATTATCGAAGGCACCCAGCGGTTCTGTCAGGAGCATCCCTTTGTGGATGCGAAGAAGGTGGGATGCTGTGGAGCCAGCTACGGCGGTTTCATGACACAATACCTGCAAACCCGCACCGATATCTTCGCAGCGGCAGTCAGCCATGCCGGTATCAGTGCGCTTAGTAGCTATTGGGGAGAGGGTTATTGGGGCTACGGCTATTGCTCCTCCGCCAACACCGGCACCTATCCCTGGAACCATCCAGCCTTTTTCACGGAGCACAGCCCGCTCTTCCATGCCGACAAGATTAACACGCCATTGTTGTTGATTCATGGCAATGCCGATACCAACGTGCCTGTGGGCGAGAGCATCCAAATGTTCGCCGCTTTGAAGATCTTGGGCAAGGAGGTGGCACTCGTGCAGGTAGATGGGGAGAACCACGGTGTGGCCGACTACACCAAGCGGCTCGGTTGGCACAACAGCATCTTCGCCTGGTTCGCCAAATGGCTGAAAGAGGAACCGGAATGGTGGGAAGCGCTCTATCCAACCCGTGATTTGTAAGCGATGAGAAGGAATCTGTTTGCCCTCTACCTCATCAAGCTCTCCAAGTGGTTCTCCTTGGTGATGCCGATCATCGTGCTCTTCTACGAGGAGCAGGGCTTGGGACTGCATGAGGTATTCGTCTTGAAGAGCGTCTATTCCGTGGCAGCCGTGACCTTGGAGATTCCCTCCGGCTACTTAGCGGATGTCTGGGGACGAAAGCGCTGCCTCTTTTGGGGCAGCGTGCTCTTTTTCTTGGGTTATCTGCTCTACTCCTTCACCGGAGCCTTTTCCGCCTTTCTCTGCGCGGAACTGCTCTTGGGTGCGGGACAGACCTTGGTGAACGGGGCTGACTCCGCTTTGCTCTACGACACAGCCGCCCACTACAAGGCGGAGCATCAGTACCTGCGTTACGAAGGTCGGTTGACGATGATCGGCAATTTCGCCGAGGCCATCGCCGGCATCTTCGGTGGTTTGCTGGCAGCCTATTCCCTCCGCTTCCCCTTCTACGGACAAGCGATCGTGGCCTTCATCGGCATCCCGGCGGCCTTGGCTATCCGGGAGTACAACCACAGTAGAGCTGTGCGCAACCCAGCCGGTGAGATGCTGCGCATCATCCGCTATTCCTTAGGCGAGAACAAGGCGCTACGCTACAACATTCTCTTCTCTGGCATCATCGGAGCGGCCACACTGACCATGGCCTGGTTTGTGCAACCCATCTTGATGCAACTACAAACACCTACCTCCTACTATGGCGTGATCTGGACAGTGCTCAACCTGACCGTAGGCATCGCCGCCCTCTATTCCGACCGGGTAGAGCAGGCATTGGGGATGCGTCGTTCCAATGGATTGATCCTCGTCGTGATCGTAGGAGGCTATGCGGCCTTAGCGCTGTTGCCACTGACATACGCTTGCTTGGCGATCCTTTTCCTCTTCTATATCGTGAGAGGATTTGCCACCCCCATCCTCAAAGGGTACATCAACCAGATGACCTTCTCGGAGATGCGAGCCACGGTGCTCTCCATCCGTAACTTCATCATCCGGTTGCTCTTCGCAGCGATCGCCCCTTTCATCGGATGGCTCAACGACTACTACTCGTTGCAAGTCGCATTGCTAATTTCTGCCTTGATTATAGGCATACCCGGATTTTTATTCTTAGTTTTGCAACACAGATTAAACACACTTAAATAGTATAACATGAAACGACAATGGATGACCGGACTGTTTGCCGCCCTTGCATTCTCGGCGGCAGCCCAGTCGAACGAATGGCTTGACCCGACGGTCAATGCCGTCAACCGTGCTCCGATGCACACCAGTTATTTTGCCTATGAGAATGCGGACATGGCCCAAAAGGCAAACAAGGAACTCTCAGCCAACTTCATGACACTCAACGGCACTTGGAAATTCTTCTGGGTACGTGATGCGGAGGCTCGTCCGACCGACTTCTGGCGGGTAGGCTATAACGACAAGGGATGGGACAACATGCAGGTGCCCGCCGTATGGGAACTCAATGGCTATGGCGACCCGATCTATGTCAATGTAGGTTACGCTTGGCGTGAGCAGTTCAAGAACAACCCTCCGCAGGTGCCGACCAAAGAGAATCATGTCGGTTCCTACCGCCGGGAGATCGTGGTGCCCGCCGACTGGAAAGGCAAGCAGATCATGGCGCACTTTGGCTCCGTAACCTCCAACATGTATCTGTGGGTGAACGGACAATACGTGGGCTACAGCGAGGATAGCAAACTGGAGGCTGAGTTCGACCTCACCCGCTACCTGAAGCCGGGACAGAAGAACCTGATCGCATTCCAGGTGTTCCGTTGGTGTGATGGAACCTACTTGGAGGATCAAGACTTCTTCCGCTACTCCGGTGTGGGTCGTGATTGCTACCTCTACGCCCGCAACCAACAGCAGATCGCCGACATCCGTGTGACACCCGATCTGGATGCCAACTACCAGAACGGCTCGCTGTCTGTCAATATGGACGTGAAAGGCAAGGGCAATATCGAGTTAGAGCTGCTCGACGCAGCTGGCAAGGCAGTCGCTCAACAGACCGTAAACGCCTCAGGCAAGACAACCGCCAAGTTGGAGGTCAACGCACCCCAGAAATGGTCAGCCGAGACACCCTATCTCTATACCTTGCGTGCGACCCTGAAGCAGGGCGATAAGACCTTAGAGGTGATCCCCGTGAAGGTAGGCTTCCGCAAGATCGAGCTGAAGAACGCGCAGATCCTGGTGAATGGCCAGCCAGTACTCTTCAAAGGTGCTGACCGCCACGAGCTGGATCCCGACGGTGGCTATGTACTCTCTCGGGAGCGCATGATCCAAGACATCCAGATCATGAAGAAGTTCAACCTCAACGCCGTGCGTACCTGCCACTATCCCGATGCCAACCTCTGGTATGACCTCTGCGACCAATACGGTATCTATGTCGTAGCGGAGGCCAACGTAGAGTCGCACGGTATGGGCTATGGCGAGAAGACGTTAGCAAAGAATCCCTCCTATGCCAAGGCGCACTTAGAGCGCAACCAGCGCAACGTGCAGCGTGGCTATAACCACCCCAGCATCATCTTCTGGTCGCTTGGTAATGAGGCCGGCTATGGCCCCAACTTCGAGGCGGCTTACGACTGGATCAAGGCGGAGGATCCCACCCGTGCCGTGCAATATGAGCAGGCAGGCAAGGATGGCAAGACCGACATCTTCTGCCCGATGTATTACGACTATCAAAACTGCATCAAATATAGCGAAGACGCAGCCAACCAGAAGCCGTTGATCCAATGCGAGTATGCCCATGCGATGGGTAACTCCCAAGGTGGTTTCAAGGAGTATTGGGACATCATCCGTAAATATCCGAAATACCAAGGTGGTTTCATCTGGGACTTCGTCGATCAATCCGTACGCTGGAAAGGCAAGAACGGCAAGATGATCTATGCTTACGGTGGTGACTTCAACCGCTTTGATGCCAGCGACAACAACTTCTGCGACAACGGTCTGATCAGTCCGGACCGTGTACCCAATCCCCACATGTATGAGGTGGGCTACTACTACCAGAACATCTGGACTACCCCAGGCGCAGACCTGAAGAATGGCGAGATCAAGATCTACAACGAGAACTTCTTCCGTGACCTCTCTGCCTACTACATGGAGTGGCAAGTGCTGAAGGGCGGCAAGGTGTTGCGCAGCGGACGG
>CAMGEM010000202.1 GCA_946055095.1 uncultured Parabacteroides sp.
CAACGTGATCGACCTCATTTTTATTCCGCTCACCTGTGCCTTTTTCCTCGAAGCCACCCGACCCGGATTCTCCACCACGCCACGTGTAGCTATCGCAGTAGGTGTGCAGGCTCTGTTCATCCCGGCCTATCTGCTTTGGCCAACCGATGGAGTGCTGATGAGTGCTTATTATGTGGCTTACGCGATGGGGGTGCTGACCACGGCTTCGGTCATACACTTCGCCGCTCGCTATCATCGCTACCTTTCTACGCACTATTCTTATGTAGAAAACCTCGATGTGCGCTGGGTCGTTGTCTCCTGTCTGGCCTTTTTCAGCTCGCTCATCATCTATGACTTGGCTTTCGACCAGACCTCTTGGCTGAGCGAGGCACTCTATAATCTCTACAGTCTCGTGCTTTGGACCTTCCTTTTTGTTTATGCCAAACGGCATAAGGCGCTTCGCTGGTTGCAGCCGAAGCGAACGAATGAGACACAGAGCGCAGCCGCTGCGACACAGTGTGTGCTGGAGGAACGCATGGACTCCACCGAACCAGATGCACTCGAAGAGCGAAGCGAAGGGGAATGTATCGAGGAAGAAGAGGCTATCATTGAGAGTGACGAAGAAACAAGCACCGTCACCATCAACGAGGAACAGATTGCCCGTCAGCTGACAGAAATCATGACGCAACGCCAGCTCTACCTCAACCCGAAGCTCACCCTGAAGGAGGTGGCTGCTGCCATCGGCACCAACATGACCTACCTCTCCATCTACCTCAACCACTACCAACATCTCACCTTCTATGACTATGTGAACCGCTTCCGTGTGGAAGAGGCGTGTCACCTCATTGATGAGATGTCCAGCACGGGACGCATCAACATGACGGAAGTAGCGCAACGGAGCGGGTTCAACTCGGTCTCCACCTTCAACCGCAATTTCAAGAAAACAAAGGGTATCACCCCGAAGGAATACTATTTCAAATAGCCCAGTGCACATTTTTCGGTCAATAAATAAATTTGTTCGGGCACACCATGTAAAAGTCGAACAGCCTATTGGTCACATCAAAGAGAACGCACATCTTTGCGGACACGAATCACGATTAAACAAGCATATTCATGAAGAATAACCCTACTAAATATTTACAATCACTGGGATACGGCTGCCTGCTATGGGCATCCGTATCACTTTTCCCAGCTTGTAGCGATGAGCCACACGAGCCGGATCCCGTAGTGAACGAACCTTACAAGGTGATGGTCATCTCCGACCTGCATCTGTTCGACATGGAACGGATCGGGCATGAGGGAGAGGCTTGGCTGAAAAGGTTGGAACGAGAGGACAAGGATTATACCTATTGCGCCGCTATCATGGAAGAGATTGCCCGAAGGGTGAAAGAGCAGCAGGTCAAATACGTGATTGTTCCCGGCGACTTGACTAAAGATGGCGAGGTGATCAATCATGAGTTCGCTGCCGCTTGCTTCCAAACCATTGAGGAAGCGGGTGCGCAAGTCTTTGTCATCAATGGCAACCACGACCTGTCGAATGCCGACTCAAAAACATTTACTTTGGAAGGTGAGTTTCCGATCGAGACTGCCACATCGGCGGATTTCCTTCGGATCTACCACGATTATGGCTATGACCATGCCGTGTCACAAGAGGCGGATGGATTGTCGTACAGCGTAAATATGGGTGAAGATATTCGGCTGATCCTGATGGATTCCAACATCTACAACGATTCCAAGACGGATCCCCACCAAGAGACACGGGGTGTGCTGAAAGCCTCCACTTTAGCGTGGGCGAAAACGCAATGCGCTGAGGCTCTGAACGAAGGGCGAGTGCCCATCGGCGTACTGCATCACGGGATGGTGGAGCACATCCCCAACATCCAAGCGACGTGGTTGCCGGAATACTTGGCAGACAACTATATAGAGGCACGAGAAGCGTTGGCGGAGGCAGGTATGCACATTGTACTGACTGGCCACCAACATGCGCAAGACATTGCCAGCGTGGAGGTGCAGGGAGCTCCTTTCTACGACATACAGACCGGCAGCATTGTCTCGCTTTGCCCCGTGCGGTATATGGAGGTCAATCCCGAGACACACACCTTGCAAATTTCATCGACAGTGATCAGCCAGCTACCTAATGATGTGGCCTTATCGGAATTATTAGAGAAAAACTGTTCCGACGGCACTCGTCGTTATTTTGTAGTGCTCTTCACGCAGTATCTCCAATCCAAAGGTTTTGCAGGAGAACAGTTAGAGGCCCTGCTGCAAACACTCAAAGGATTACCCGTGGCGGCGAACGGGCAATACACACTCCTCGATGCCATGACCGATGCCTTCATGACCTTCCGTAGGGGTGATGAGGAGGCAGATACCTACACATCGGATGTACGCACGTCACTGAAAAGCTATGCGGAGGTGATGCTACAGGCGGGCAACGCAGAGCTGGCACAGGCCTTACTTCTCATTGAGAGTCTTTATGCCGGTTTCTATGTGGATTCTCCCTCTGCGGACAATACGTTAGGGATCTCTCTCAGTTCGGATTGAAGGTAGCGATAAATATAGACTGGGCTTTCCAAATAAAGCCCAGTTCTCTCATTGACCAGTTTGCACAACAGGTATGCCCTCTCCCTCAAACTCACACCTTCTGTTGGCCATTGCTTCCGCCTGATTACGAATATCTGTCAAATAGAAACCACGTCCAAAGTCTTTATTCGGTCGGCACTTCGATAAAAGAATCATGTCGAATAGCGATATTACACACCGGCAGAATAAAAAATTCTATTTTATAGAGGAAAGATAGATAAAAAGAAGAAGCTATACAGACTGTCTGAACCAAATTTGACTACTTTTGTTTTTAAGATAGTAAAGCAAACCAAACAAGGGTATGAGTATGAATGGCAGAAAAATTGAGGCGGCTCTTGTAGCCGTGGGCCTACTCCTGTTGGGAGTGGAGATCAGGGAAGGCATTAACGACTTCTCAGACCGGGATCGTGTCGTGACCGTGAAGGGATTGGCTGAGCGGGAGGTACCTGCGGACAAGGTGGTGTGGCCCCTCTCCTACAAGGACATCGGAGATGATCCGGTGGCACTTTATGCGAACATGAACCGCAAGAGTGAGGCGATCGTGAAATTTCTGAAAGACAAAGGGATTACCGACGAGGAGATCAGCATCGCTCCCCCAGAGGTGATCGACATGCAAGCCGAGCGCTACGGCAATAACAATACCCCCTATCGTTATAACGCCACCTCAGTAATCACCGTCACCTCCAAACAGGTGGACAAGGTGCGTGCGTTGATGAGTGAGCAGGCCGAACTACTGAAGCAGGGCATTGCCATCGTGGGTGGTGACTATCGTTTCAACGTGAGCTATGAGTTCACCGGATTGAACGAAGTGAAACCGGAGATGATCGAAGAGGCAACCCGCAACGCTCGTGCGGCCGCTGAGAAGTTTGCCAAAGACAGCGACAGTAGCCTTGGCAAAATCCGCAATGCCTCCCAAGGACAGTTTTCCATCACCAATCGGGACGAGAATACCCCCTACATCAAGACCGTGCGGGTAGTAACCACCATCAACTACTACCTGAAACGATAAGAAGGTGGAGGCACATCAGCACACAAAAGTACATGCATTTCAATCGTCGGTGGCAGGGATTACCCCGCCCCGACGATTCACGTTTCCCTTCCACTACACCCCACATCCGTTGTGTGTGAAAGCGGCGGAGGAGGTGCAGGCATACTTACGCCAACAAACGGCATGGGCAGAGGAACTGCAACGAGGGAAAATGTTCGGTGTGCTCGTGGTGGAGACCCAGACCGGAGAACTCGGCTATTTGGCCGCCTTCTCGGGCAACCTCTTGGGAGAGAACCAATGGGATTTCTTCGTACCTCCCATCTACGACCTACTACGCCCCGGAAGCTATTTTCCGGAAGAGGAGCAACGAATCTCTGCTATGAACCAAGAAATCGCCCGCCTGCAAACCGATCCTCACTATACACACTTGCGCACGGAGGTCGAACAGATCATCTTGACAGCAGAAAAAGAGTTGCATCAGGCCAAACACTTCTTGAAGACAGAGAAGCAGCGGAGGGAAGCCCTTCGCCAAGCAGGAGTTGATGAGGCAACCGCCAAAGCCTTGATCCAAGAAAGCCAGTTCCAGAAGGCCGAATACAAACGATTAGAGCGACGGTGGCAGG
>CAMGEM010000203.1 GCA_946055095.1 uncultured Parabacteroides sp.
TATGTCTTAAGCAGGAGAATTCATTAAGGATGTCGGTACAAATGTCGGTATAAATGTCGGTACAGCTGAAATTATCCTTATCTTTGCCGTCGCTTAGGTGATAGGCTTGGGTTTCCGCCAAAGCCTATAAAAGGGAATCCGGTGCGAATCCGGGACAGTGCCCGCTACTGTAAGCGCTTTCCAAGAAGGAGGAACTCCACACATGCCACTGCCTACGGGCGGGAAGGTCTGCCTCTTTCAGCGTAAGTCAGGAAACCTGCCAAGCGAAGTAAACATCGGCCACACTTCCGGGGTCAGAAGAGGGCTGGATAAATGAACAACAATGGATAAGATACCTCAATTCGTGATAGCCGCTCCCGCATCGGGCAGTGGAAAGACAATGGTCGCACGGGGATTGATGCGTGTGTTGGCCCGCAAAGGGCTGCATGTACAGCCTTTCAAGTGCGGTCCCGACTATATTGACACGAAGTTTCACGCCTTGGCTTGCGGAACACCTTCCGTCAATTTGGATCTCTTCATGGCCTCTGAGGCCCATGTCAAAGCGTTGTATGCCCACTACGCCCAAGCGAAGGAGGCTTGCGTGGTGGAGGGCATGATGGGACTCTTTGATGGCTATGACCGCGACAAGGGTTCGGCGGCGGCGATCGCTGAGCTGCTGGATCTACCAGTGGTGTTAGTGGTGGATGCCAAATCAGCGGCCTATTCGACAGCGGCCTTGATCTCCGGTTTCCTCCATTTCCGCCCGACGTTGCGTTTCGCCGGTGTCTTGTTCAACCGGGTGGGCTCCGCACGGCATTTTGGGATGTTGCAGGAGGTGTGTACCGATCTAAAAGTGCCCTGCTTGGGGTATCTGCCGAGAGACAAACGATTAGAGCAGTCCTCACGCTACTTAGGTTTGGATTTCAGTCAGACAGAGGCCGAAGAGACGTTGGATTACTTGGCAGACCTGTTGGAGCAGCATGTGGCCCTCGATCGGTTATTCGCCGAGACGATGAAGGAGCGACCCGCCGACCAAGATCCCTTCCCGCTCGCCCGTCCCTGCGGATGGCGTATCGCCGTGGCGCACGATGCCGAGTCTTTTACCTTTATTTATACGCAACACCTCGACCTGCTCCGACGGATGGGTGAGGTTCGCTTCTTCGACCCCGAACAGGATGAGCCGCTGCCCGCAGACACGGATCTGCTCTACCTGCCCGGTGGCTATCCGGAGCAACGGGCGGAACGCCTCTCCGCGGCACAGCGTTCGATCAGCAGCATCCGCACCTATTTGGAAGCTGGCGGAAAGGCGTTGGCGGAGTGTGGCGGCATGATCTACCTCACCGAGGGGATTCGCCGTACGGAAACGCCTACGTTCGTACCCCTCGCCGGTGTGATCCCTTGCGCCATCACGGCCGAGGAGTCGCATAAGAAGCTGAGCTTGGGCTATCGACAGTTCATCTACAACGAGCAAACGCTGCGGGGGCATGAGTTCCACTACACGCAATTCGCCGAGGGAGCGGCCCTCCCCGCCTCTATCGCTGAGGTGCGCAACGCCAAGGGACAGCCTTCGGGCACCCCCGTCTTTCGCCTGCGTAACCTGATCGCCAGCTACGCACACCTCTATTGGGGCGAGATTGATCTATGCACACTTTTTAAAGCATCAACCCGATGAAACAGATCTATACACGCACTGGAGATGAGGGCATGACCAGCCTACGAGAGGGTGTCAGAGTGCCCAAAGAGAGCCTTCGCATCGAGGTGAACGGCTGCTTAGACGAACTGAATGCCCTGTTAGGCATCGTGCGAACACTCCTCCCTGCCGAAGGGGAAGAGGACGCTTTGTTGAAGGCGGTGCAACGGGAGCTGATGGTGGTCATGAGCCACATCGCTACTCCTCCGGGTTACACCAATCCCAAACCGTTGCGCACGGAGGAACTGATCATCACTTTCGAACAGACCATGGATCGCTGGATGGCCGATGGACTTCCCGCCGGATTTGTCTTGCCGGGTGGTTCGCCACTATCGGCGCAGCTCCATTTCGCCCGTACCGTGGCACGCCGGGCAGAGCGTCGGTTGTGGAGTCTGCACCGAGAAGCGCCCATAGAGAACAGCATTTTGCGTTTCATCAACCGGCTGTCGGATCTGCTGTTTTCGATGGCACTACGGTTTTAAATTATGAATTTTGAATTTTTACTATCATACTATGAAACATATCAGATTATTCCATAAGTCAATGGGGGGCGGCTTGCTGATCGCCTGTCTGCTCCTATCGGCTTGTAAACAGCATGGTGGAGATGGAAATGGAGACGTAGCGCGCTACGTCTCTACGGAAGGGACAAACGGAACAGGTAGAGACGCAGCGTGCTACGTCTCCACCAAGTATGCGGAAGGATTCAAAGTGAAGGATATCGAAGGCGGTGTACGCTTGGTCGATATCCAGAATCCACAAGAGCCGAAAAGCACGGTCTATCAATTCGCTTTGATCCCGAGAGGAACAAAACCCGTCGGACTGCCGGAGGGATACACGCCCATCGAGACACCGATCCAGAGCTGCATGTGCATGACCTCCCTCCAACTCTCTAACTTCATTGCCTTGGACGCATGCGACTTCGTGACGGGCATCACCAGCACACGTCATCTCTTCAACGAGCAGATGAACGAACGGATCAAGACGGGCAA
The DNA here is from genome assembly GCA_946055095.1 of uncultured Parabacteroides sp. Taxonomy (GTDB): domain Bacteria; phylum Bacteroidota; class Bacteroidia; order Bacteroidales; family Tannerellaceae; genus Parabacteroides. The sequence goes on from CAMGEM010000203.1 coordinate 2,659, forward strand.
AACCGCCAAGATCGGTATCGAAGGCAACTTCGACAGCGAGGTGATCATGAGCATGAACCCCGACGTGATCTTCATCTCCCCCTTCAAGCGAGGCGGCTATGAGCAGATGAAGGAGGTACACCTCCCCTTGGTGCCCCATTTAGGCTATAAAGAGATGACCCCCCTCGGCCAAGCGGAATGGATGAAGTTGATCGGTCTCTTCGTCGGCAAGGAGCAGGAGGCAAACAGCCTGTTCGAGCAGATAGAGCAGCGTTACCTGAGCTTGAAAGCCAAGGCGGCCCAGATCCAGCAGCGGCCCGTCGTGTTCAGTGGCGAGATACGTGGCGGCAACTGGTATGCGGTGGGCGGCAAGAGTTTCTTGGCGCAGCTCTTCCACGATGCAGGAGCCGACTATTTCTTGAAAGATGATCCCAACTCCGGCGGTGTGACCCTCGATTTCGAGACCGTCTATAGCCAAGCGGACGAGGCGGACTACTGGCGCATCGTCAACAGCTATGAGGGGACTTTCAGCTATGAAGCACTGAAGGCCTCCGACCCCCGCTATGCCGACTTCCGGGCTTTCAAGGAGCGGAAGGTGCTCTATTGCAACATGACGCAAAGGCCCTTCTATGAGTTGATGCCGATCGAGCCAGACAAGGTGTTGGCCGACCTGATTCACGCCTTCCATCCCGAATTGCTTCCGTCTGATTATAAACCCGTTTACTACGAACTTTTAAAGTAATACTTCATGCATAGACCGATCATTCCACTCCTCATAGGGATCAGCATCGCTCTGGGTGTTTTCTTCCTGCTGAACCTGCTGTTGGGATCCGTACCGATTCCGCTCCGTGCTATCTGCGAGATGCTCTTAGGCAGTGAGGAGCAGCCTGTCGTGTGGCAGAACATCCTGTGGAAGTCGCGGGTACCACAGGCATTGACCGCTTTGGTGGCGGGGGCGGCACTCTCGGTGAGCGGTCTCCAGATGCAGACCGTCTTCCGCAATCCGTTGGCCGATCCATCGGTGTTGGGTGTGAGCGCCGGAGCCAGTTTGGGCGTTGCTTTCGTCGTTTTGCTCTCTGGTGCCCTCGGAGGCGTAGCGTTGAGCCGCTTGGGCTATTTGGGCGAGATCGCCCTCTCGGTGGCCGCCATCTTGGGCTCGCTCTCGGTCTTGGCTCTGATCGTATTTATCTCCACCAAGGTCAAAGGCAACGTCACGCTGTTGATCATCGGCGTGATGATCGGCTATGTGGCCAACGCCATCATCGGCGTGTTGAAGTTCTTCAGCGTGGAGGAGGATATTCGTGCCTACGTGATCTGGGGCTTGGGCAGCTTCGCCCGTGTGTCGGGCGACCAGATGTTGCTCTTCGTGACGCTCATGACCCTCTTGATCCCTCTCTCCTTCCTGTTGATCAAGACGATGAACCTGCTGCTGCTGGGTAGCAACTACGCCCGCAACTTGGGGTTGAACATCCATCGTGCCCGTCTGTTGGTGATCTTGAGTGCTGGCATCTTGGT
>CAMGEM010000204.1 GCA_946055095.1 uncultured Parabacteroides sp.
TCTCCCAACTCAGCCAGTCGAATTGCCAAGGGATAAACACATAATGATCCTCATTAATCTTGAACAGGATTTGCAAGATCGGAATGATCAAGGCAAAGGAGAACAGGTTCAAGATGGCGGAAAGGATGTTGAAAATGATATTCAACACCAAATACCGCCTATAAGGAGGAACGAAACGGCGCAAAACGCACATGAAATCTCTCATGGATCAACTAACTTTCTGTTTAGGTGAACAAAAATACAGCAATTCCCCGAGACCACCAAATGACCTTCTGTTTCTCTTCCATTTACGCTGTCACCTGTGTGTTTCCGAAGGGTCATTGAGCTGACTCCAACTGGAGGATAGCTCCTTTCAACCCATCGACAAACGCCTCGAATACAATCGGTCCTGCCTCCTCGGAGGTCTGCACGATAGCGGTCAGCTGGCCACTGAAAAGCGACATCTTCGGCAAGTGGAAAGGCTCCAAGCAGACGGGATTGCCATTGGCAGCCGCCCGGAAACTACCCGCTCCAGATACCCGGAAACGAACCTCACGGGTCTCATTGGGACAAAGGTTGCCGTTCTTATCTACTACCCGCACGTTGATGTACGCCAAATCCTTGCCATCGGCGGTGAGGTGCGTGCGATCAGCGGTCAACTCGACGTGATGAGGCTTACCCGCCGTACGGATCTCCTTCGTCTCAGCCACGTTACCCTGCTCATCGTAAGCCACTACCTTCACCGTACCTGGCTCATATTTCGTGTCCATCCACATCAAACGATAACGTTTCTGACGCTCAAAGCTTTGTTGAGCCTCCTTTGTATAGCTACCCTCCAATGGTACACTCAAATCTTTGGTACGCTTACCTTGACTCTTGCCATTGATGAAGAGCTCCGCAGCAGGATAGTTGGTATAGACAAAGATCGGTGTCACCTCTCCCTTGCGATCTGGCCATGTCCAATGCGGCAGGATGTGCAGGGTCTTCTCCTCCTTGTTCCAATGACTGCGATAGAGGTAATAGCGATCCTTGGGGATGCTGGCCAAGTCGATGATACCAAACAAGGAGCTGTGACTCGGCCAATTGGTATAATAGGGCGTCGGCTCACCCAAGTAGTCAAAACCGGTCCACACGAACTCTCCCATGCAATAGGGCAGATCCTCATGTTGGATGAAATCATCCTCCGGAAGGTTCGACCAGCTGCAATGCTCCACATCGTAGCCAGAGCTCTGATGATCATCATAAACCGCCATCGCTTTACGCTCGACGGGGAACTTATAGACACCACGAGAGCTGACCGTCGAAGCCGTCTCACTACCAAGGATCAACTTCTGCGGCAAGACATTGTAGTTGCGCACATAGCGGAAGGGACGGTAGTTGAATCCCGCCACGTCCATCACCGCCGCAAAGCCATTCTCCACCACGGCATCCGGGTTATCCATCCCTTGTGTCACAGGACGTGTAGGATCCTCTCGGTGGCAAATATCTTGCAACCATTTCGCCACCTTATAACCCTCCTTATCGCCTTGGTTAGGCACCTCGTTGCCAATACACCAGAACATGATGCTGGGATTGTTGCGGTAATGACGAATGAGGTTCACCAGATCCTTCTCCGCCCAATCGTTGAAAAGCAGGTTATAGCCATTGGCGCACTTCGGGGTGTTCCACTCGTCGAAACTCTCAGCCATCAGCATCATACCCATCTCATCGCATGCCTCCACCAACTCCGGCGCAGGCATGTTGTGAGAGGTACGTATCGCATTGCAACCCATATCTTTCAGCATCTGGATCTGATGACGAATGGCCGCCTCATTGACCGCCGCACCCAAAGGACCTAAGTCGTGATGGTTACAAACACCCTTAAACACGATGCGCTCACCATTCAGGAAGAAACCCTTATCGGGAATCACCTCGATCGAGCGAATACCGAAGGTGGTGGTGTAGGTATCACACAACTTATCCCCTTCATAGAGACGGCTCTCCGCCTTGTAGAGGGCCGGCATAGCTACCGACCAAAGAGCTGGAGTACGCACCGTACACTCCTGCGCAACACCTTTCCCCTCAAGGTCTTTCCCCGCCAACGACTCCGACAACTCAATCAGCTGCTGGCCATTCGGGTTGAGCAAGCGTGTTTTCAAGGTATAGCTCGCCTTATCCGCCCCTTCCGGAAGCGTCACTTGCGTCAGGAAACGCACCTTCGCGGCCTCTCGGCTCACCTCTGGTGTCGTGATCTGGGTGCCCCAAACGGGAATATGCGCCGCCTCCGTCACGATCAGATGCACATTGCGATACAATCCCGCACCGGGATACCAACGCGAGGATTCCGGCAGGTTCTCCAAACGCACCGCTAAGGTATTCTTCTGATTGGGACGCACGTAACGAGTAATATCGAAATGGAAACTGTTATAGCCATAGGGCCAATACCCCACCTCCGCACCATTCACATAAACACGAGCATGGCTCATCGCCCCATCGAAAAGGAGCGTCGCCCGCTTACCTGTGGTGAACTCCGGTATCTCAAACTGGATGCGATACCAACCAACGCCGACAAAAGGCAAGCCTCCCGTACGACCAGCATGTTCCATCGCCTCCGTTTGTCCATCTTGCGCAATGGCCACCTCCTGCTTGTCGTTCTGCGCACTGAAAGGGCCATAGATCGCCCAGTCGTGTGGCACCGTGACACTTTGCCAATCGGCATCCGAGCAAGACACCTCTTTGTACGCAGGATCATCCGCACGGGTGAAACGCCACCCTTTCTCCAGCAAACGTTCCATGCGTCCCTGCGCATATAGGGAGGGCATCATGCCTAACATACTCACTACTACAAATACTAAATAAAGAAACCCTTTTCTCATGACATTTTTAGGTTTAGATTCTACATTATGCCCCAAAATTACTACTTTTGCAACTATTACAAACGATTTTAAAAAAAATACGCATCATGCTGATCCAATTAGCGTTCGTTTTGGTAGCCATCTTGATCGGTGCTCGCATAGGAGGCATCGGTTTAGGGGTGTTAGGAGGCCTCGGCCTTGGTATTCTCACGTTTGTTTTCGGGCTTCAACCCACCTCACCTCCCATTGATGTCATGCTGATGATCGTGGCGGTCATCGCAGCGGCCAGCTGTATGCAGGCAGCGGGAGGATTGGACTTGATGGTGAAATGGGCGGAACGGCTCTTGCGCAAGCATCCCCAACGCATCACGATCCTAAGCCCCATCGTGACCTATCTTTTCACCTTCATCGCCGGCACAGGCCATGTGGCCTATTCCGTCCTACCTGTCATCGCCGAGGTAGCGACCGAGACGAAGATTCGCCCTGAGCGTCCTTTGGGTATTGCCGTGATCGCCTCGCAACAAGCCATCACCGCCAGTCCTATCTCGGCGGCAACGGTGGCTCTGCTCAGTATGCTCAGTGGCCATGGCATCAGCTTGCTGAATATCTTGATGATCTCCATACCTTGCACCTTTGTGGGCGTGATGGCAGGTGCGCTCTTCTCGTTGAAGGTCGGGAAGGAATTGGAGGATGATCCTGAATACCAACGCCGGCTGAGCAATGGCGAATTCAAGGCACAGCACTATGAGGCGAAAGGGGTTGAGAACCAGCGAAACGCAGCTCTCTCCGTGGCCATCTTTATTTTGGCGACATTGGCAATCGTCTTATTTGGTTCTATTGAGTCATTACGTCCGCACTTTGACACCAGTGAAGGCACCGTCTTGATGCCTATGGCGCATATCATTGAGGTACTAATGTTAGGAGCGGCGGCATTAATCCTGCTGCTCACCCACACAGATGGTATCAAGGCGGCTACCGGCTCTGTGTTTAGTGCCGGTATGCAAGCGGTTGTGGCCATTTTCGGTATCGCTTGGATGGGCGACACCTTCATTGGAGGAAACATGGCGGAACTGAAAGGCTCTATCGAGCAGATCGTGACGGATATGCCCTGGCTCTTCGGCATCGCCCTCTTCGTGATGTCCATCTTGCTGTTCAGCCAAGCAGCCACTATTCGTGCGATGTTGCCGTTAGGATTGGCATTAGGGCTCTCCCCTTGGATGTTGATCGCCCTCTTCCCGACGGTGAATGGTTATTTCTTCATCCCGAATTACCC
>CAMGEM010000205.1 GCA_946055095.1 uncultured Parabacteroides sp.
ACGAGGAGGGAGAGGCTGAGGAATATGGCATTGGTACCTTTGTCTATTACCGCCGTCCTCCCTTTGATATTCATAAGTTCGACCGTTTCTTGGCTACGCAATGGCCTTCCAACGTGATTCGTGCGAAGGGTATCTGCTACTTTGCGCACAATCGGGATATGTCCATCCTTTTCGAGCAGGCAGGCAAGCAGAAGCAGATCTCGCAAGCGGGTCTTTGGTATGCGACCGCTCCGGAGGAGGATCTGATCCAGCTGATGAAGCAGGAGCCGGGATTGATGCGTGATTGGGATAAGCAGTATGGTGATCGCATGATCAAGATTGTCTTCATTGGCCAGCATCTCGACAAGGAGACGCTGACGAAGCAGTTGGATGCTTGTTTGGCTGCGGAGTGACATGGCAGATAACTATTTAGAGAAAAAATTTGAGGAATATCAGCAGCGGAAACGTACCCCTGCCAAAGGGCGTACGTCGCTGCCCTCCCAACCGATGCGCCGGGTGTTTATTACCGGCGGGGCTAATGGTATTGGGCAGGCGATGGTACGTGCGTTTCGCTCGGCGGGGCATCGGGTGGCCTTTTGTGATGTGGATGAGGCGAAAGGCAAGGAGCTTGCGCTGCGGACAGGGGCTACTTTCTATCCCGTGGACGTGCGTGAGGCAAACTGTTTGGAGGCCTGCATGGATCAACTGTTTGCCACTTGGGGCGATCTGGATGTGCTGATTAACAATGTAGGTGTTTCTGATTTCAAGCCGCTGACGGCCTGTAGCGTGGAAGAATTTGATCGCATCATCGCCATCAATCTGCGCCCTGTCTTCATCACGGCTCGTCGCTTGGCGTTGCACCGGGAGCAACTCGCCACCCCTAATCCCTTCGGACGTATTATAAACCTCTGTTCCACCCGTTATCTGATGAGCGAGGCGGGCACAGAGGCTTATGCCGCCTCTAAAGGAGGTATCTATTCACTGACCCATGCCTTGGCCATTTCATTGGCTCCCTATCGCATCACCGTAAACTGCATTTCTCCCGGATGGATTCAAAATCAAGACTATGAATCGTTGCGCCCAGAGGATCATGCGCAGCATCCTTCCGGCAGGGTGGGCAAGCCAGAAGACATTGCTCGCTTGGCGCTTTTCCTTTCCCAAACGGAGAATGACTTCATCAACGGCGAGAATTTGACCGTAGATGGAGGCATGACCAAGCAGATGATCTATCTGCCTTGATGAGACAATCAAGTTTCACATCCTAAACATTGCTATTATCCCTGCGATAAGATTAGTAATCCTATTGCTTTAAGATTGATAATCTTCGCCCTCTAAGATTATCAATCTTATCCTTCATACATTGTTAAGCTAAATTAAATATTAGTACTGTGCGATACAAGGTATATAAAGATTACATACTTTTGTGGCAAACAAAACAAGTAAGATCATGTAACCTTTTGGAAGGTTCGTGCGTCTAATGGATAAAATAGATAAAAGCAAAGTCATGATGATTGAACTCAGAGGCATTAACAAAACGTATAACAACGGTGCACCCTTGCACGTGTTGAAGGGGATTGACCTGGATGTGGCAGAGGGAGAGATGGTCTCCATTATGGGCGCATCCGGCTCTGGCAAATCCACCTTGTTGAATATCTTGGGCATTCTTGATACGTATGACAGCGGAACCTATAAGTTGAATGGGCAGTTGATCAAAGACTTGAGCGAGAGTCGGGCGGCGGAGATCCGCAACCGTACGATTGGTTTTATCTTCCAGTCGTTCAACTTGATCTCCTTCAAGAATGCGATGGAGAATGTGGCGTTGCCGCTCTATTACCAAGGGGTGAGTCGCAAGAAGCGCAATGCGCTGGCGTTGGAATACTTGGATATGGTAGGCTTGAAGGATTGGGCGGAGCACATGCCCAACGAGATGAGTGGCGGACAGAAGCAACGTGTGGCGATCGCCCGGGCGTTGATTGCGAAGCCTCGTATTATCTTGGCGGATGAGCCGACCGGTGCCTTGGACAGTAAGACCACTGTGGAGGTGATGCAGCTCCTGCGTCAGGTGAACCGGGAGGGAATGACGATGGTGATCGTCACGCACGAGCAATCGGTGGCGGATGCGACGGATAAGATTATCCGTGTGAAGGATGGCTTGATTTGGAAGATAGAGAAAGGGTTAGGTCATGTTTGATTTCGACAACTTTCGGGAGATTTGGAGCACCATCAAGAAGAACAAACTGCGTACCTTCTTGACCGGCTTTTCTGTGGCATGGGGTATCTTTATGCTGATTGTCATGTTGGGAGCGGGCAACGGATTACGGAATGGCATCGCCTACAACTTCCGCAACATGGCGACCAACAGTGTGGAGGCGTGGACACGTTATACGACCAAGCCTTGGAAAGGTATTCAAGAGAACCGAAGCCTTTGGTTTAAGAATGAGGATCTGACCGATCTGAAGCGGGACTTCCCGGAGGTAAATCTCGTTTCCCCAACGCTTTACCATAATGATACAATCACCTACAACCGAGAGTATCTGACGGGACAAACGATGGGTGTCTCAGCGGATTTTAACCAAATCCGATATATCCAAATTGAGACGAAGAACGGTCGCTTCATCAATGAGCAGGATATGCGGGAGCGGCGGAAAGTGATCGTGCTGAGCCCTCGTATGGCAGAGGTGCTCTTTCGGGAGGAGTCCCCTTTAGGGAAATATGTGCGTTGCGGGAACAGTATGTTCCAAGTGGTCGGTGTTTATACGGAGGACAATAAGAGCAATAACTCGCCGGCCTACATCCCTTTCACGGTATCGCAACTACTGTATAACAAGGGCTATGGCTTTGGCAATCTCATCTTTTCTGTGGATGGTATTGTGACCGAAGAGGAGAATGAAGCGTTCGAGCAGCGGTTTCGGGAATGGATGGCCCGTCGTCACCAGTTTGACCCGACCGACAAGAATGCGATCGGTATGTGGAGCATGGGCACGGAGTTTCGGATGTGGAACACCATGATGAATGCCATCACGCTCTTTATCTGGATTATCGGTATCGGTACTTTGATGGCGGGCATCGTGGGCGTAAGCAACATCATGCTGATTACAGTCAAAGAACGCACGAAGGAGTTTGGCATTCGGAAGGCGTTAGGGGCTAAGCCCGCTTCGATCTTGGGGTTGGTGATTACGGAGTCCATCTTGGTGACGGCTGTCTTTGGCTATGTGGGCATGATTGGCGGGATCGGGTTGACCGAGGTTATCAATTCAGCGATGCAGACGGCACAGGCTGCGCAACAGGCAGGCGAGAACATGGGAGAGGATCTCTCGATCTTCCGCAATCCCACGGTCGATTTGGGCATCGCCCTTTCGGCGAACCTATTGATTATCGTGGCCGGTGTGCTGGCGGGTTATTTCCCAGCACGAAGAGCGATCCATGTAACAGCGATCGAGGCGATGCGCACGGAGTAAGAAAGGAGGAGCAGCTATGTTTGATTTAGATAGATGGACAGAGATTTGGGTGACGATCACCCGCAACAAGACACGCAGCTTATTGACCTGCTTCGGTGTCTTCTGGGGCATTTTGATGTTGGTGATTCTCTTGGGTTCCGGTCGAGGAATGCAGAATGGCATCATGCGGAGTGTCAACGGCTTTGCGACTAATTCGGCCTTCTTTTTTGCAGATCGTACCAGCGAATCGTATAAGGGTTTCAACAAGGGACGGCAGTGGAACATGCGCAATCGCGACGTGGAGAGCATCCGGCGGGAGGTGAAGGAGCTGTCGGCCATCTCCCCGATTATCTGGGGAAACAGTTCGGATAAGAATATTGTCTATGGCATGATGAGTGGTACCTTCAATGTGAAGGGTGTACATCCCGACTATTTCCAGATCGAGACGCAAAAGCTGTTTCATGGGCGGTTGCTGAATGAAGTGGATGAGCGGGAGCGGCGCAAAGTTTGCCTGATTGGTACCAAGGTGAAAGAGGTGCTCTTCAAGGAGGAGGATCCTTGCGGTAGCTATATCCGGGTGAATGGCATCTACTACCAGGTGGTGGGCGTGGTGCAGCAGCGGGCTTCGGGTGTGAATAT
>CAMGEM010000206.1 GCA_946055095.1 uncultured Parabacteroides sp.
TGATGGTCGTCTTGGGTTTGAAGCTCGCCTCCCTCTATTCGGGCGATTTACGTCCGTTGGTGGCCCTCTCCCCCTACTTCTACATCTCGCTGACCGCCATGATCTTGGGCACACAGCTCTTCTTAGCTGGTTTCATCGGGGAATTGATCTCACGCAACTCATCCAACCGCAACAACTATAAAATAGAGACAGAACTATGACCTTCTTAGAGTTAGTACGCAAGCGTTGCTCCGTTCGCCAATATAGCGACAGAACCGTGGAGCCGGAGAAGATGAATTATGTGTTAGAGGCGGCTCGATTAGCACCGTCGGCTGTCAATAAACAGCCCTGGCACATGCTGTTGGTCGAGAGCGAGGAGAAACGGCAGCTGCTTCAGAGCTGCTACAACCGAGAATGGTTCAAGCAGGCTCCGCTCTACCTGATTGTCTGTGGAGACCACACGGAGAGCTGGAAACGAGCAGACGGCAAGGATCACCTCGACATCGACGTGGCGATCTTGACGGAACATCTTTGCTTAGCGGCTGCCGAACAGGGTTTAGGCACCTGCTGGGTTTGCAACTTCGACGCACCCCGTGTCAAGGAACTGTTCGCCCTGCCTGAGCACATCGAACCGATTGTTTTACTGCCCCTGGGTTATCCGGCAGACGAATCCGTCTTTGAAGGGGAGAAGAAGCGGAAAGCACTCACTGAGATCTATGCACATCATTGAGATCATCCTTTTGGCAATTGGGTTGTCCATGGACAGCTTGGCGGTTTCCGTCACCGGAGGTGCCATGATGAAGCAACGCTATTCCGCCGGCAATGCCTTGAAAATGGCCACTGTGTTAGGGCTTTTCCAAGCGGGATTAACCGCTGTGGGCTATTTGATCGGTGTCGGCTTCGAACGTTTCATCACCACGGTGGATCATTGGATCGCTTTCGGCCTTCTGCTCTACCTGGGTGGTAAGATGGTGTACGAAAGCTTTCAGCATAAGGAGGAGGAAGAGGGGTTCGACCCGCTTTGTCTCCGTACGCTATGCACCCTGGGGGTGGCGACCAGCATCGATGCGATGGCGGTCGGCATCTCGTTGGCGGTGCTCCGTTCCCCCATCGTGTTGGAAGCGACAATCATCGGCATCGTCACACTCCTGATCTCCGCTTTCGGTGTCTTTTTCGGCAACCAGGTGGGCAGGAGAATCGACCTTAAACTGGATTTAATCGGTGGCGTGATCCTGATCGGTCTCGGCACCAAGATATTAATAGAACACACTGTGTTAGCATGATTAGTCAAACATTACGTCAATTGGCACCGGAATTGGATTCGCTCCGGTTGGGTAGCGGCTGGAAGATCGAGGAGTTGAGCAAGCCGCAAATTATCGTGGAAAGCAGCTACGGGCATAGTCACCCCGGTAGCGCCCATCTGAATCAGTTGGTGGCTGAGGCAGATGCCGGTATTCAAGCCGCAGGTGGACGTGCCGCCCATTACTTCGTGACCGATATTTGCGACGGCGAAGCGCAAGGACACGATGGTATGAACTACTCGCTTGTGTCGAGAGACATCATGGCCGCCATGATGGAGATTCATGTGAAAGCGACTCCCTTCGATGCGGGTGTATTCATTGCCAGTTGCGACAAGTCGGTGCCTGCCCACTTGATGGCCATCGCCCGACTCAACATGCCTGCGGTGTTCATGCCGGGTGGCATCATGAAAGCTGGTCCTAACCTACTGACATTGGAGCAGATCGGTACTTACAGTGCCCAATATGAGCGAAAAGAGATCAGTGAGGCACAATTCATGGCCTATAAGCGAGATGCTTGCCCTACTTGTGGTGCCTGCTCATTCATGGGTACAGCTTCCACGATGCAGATCATGGCAGAGGCATTGGGTATCGCCCTACCCGGGTCGGCCTTGATTCCGACACATCTGCCCGCCCTGAAGCAAATGACACAGCGAGCAGGTGAGCGGGCAATAGATTTGGCCAAAGAGGGATTGAAACCGTCAGACATCCTGACGCTGAAGGCGTTCGAGAATGCTATCATGGTTCATGCAGCTATCGCCGGATCAAGTAATAGCTTGCTGCACCTACCGGCCATTGCCCACGAGTTGGGCATTGAGCTGCCTTCGGAACGGTTCGATGAGATCCATCGCCATATCCCCTACCTTTTGAATATCCGTCCCAGTGGCTACTGGCCGGGTGAATACTTCTGGTATGCAGGTGGTGTGCCTGCCATCATGGAGGAGATCAAAGAGCATTTGCACTTAGACGTGATGACCGTTACCGGCAAGACCTTGGGCGAAAACTTGGCTGAGCTAAAAGCGAGCGGCTACTACGCACAGTGTCATGCCTACCTCGAAGCCAAAGGGGTGAAGCCGGAAGAGGTCATCAAACCGCATACTACACCGATTAGCCCTCAAGGAGCGATCGCCATTCTGAAAGGCAACTTAGCCCCTGAGGGAGCCGTCGTAAAGCACTCCGCCATCTCGCCGAAGCTAATGGACGTGGTGCTCAAGGCACGGGTGTTCGACTGTGAGGAGCGTGCCATCGAAGCGGTGTTGCAGAAGCAGGTACATCCGGGCGAGGCTCTCTTTATCCGTTATGAGGGACCCAAGGGAAGCGGTATGCCGGAGATGTTCTATACGACAGAAGCCATTGCGTCCGATCCGGAATTGGTAGAGACGATCGCCTTGATCACCGACGGACGCTTCTCCGGTGCGACGCGTGGCCCTGCAATCGGCCATGTCTCCCCCGAAGCCTCTGAAGGAGGCCCCATCGCCTTGGTCGAGAATGACGATCTCATTCATATCGACATCCCGAACCGTCGCCTCGATATTGTGGGTGTGCAGGGTGAATCCCGCTCGAAAGAACAGATCACGGAGATCTTGGCCGCACGCAAGTGCCACTGGCAACGGCCAACGACTCCCGCACGCACTGGCATCCTGTCCACCTATACCCGCAACAGCGTCTCGCCCATGAAGGGAGGCTATCTCCTCTCCTTCCTTATGGCGCTCGTACTCTCTTTCTTTACCGCTTGCTCGGAGCAAAAGGAATATTACGAGGAGAGCGGCACGGTGTTTGGCACGATCTACCATATTAAATACGAATCAGACCGACTCTTAACCGATTCCATCGATCAAGAGTTGCAGCGTTTCAACCTTTCACTCAATCCTTTCAATCCCAATTCTATCATTGCCAAGGTGAACAACAATGAGCCGGTGGTGGTGGACGCTTGGTTCACGGAGGTATTCAACAAGGCGCAAGCGATCTCCCGCCAGTCTGACGGTGCTTTCGACATTACCTGCGCCCCGTTGGTAAACCTCTGGGGTTTTGGATTCAAGAAGATGGACGAGGTGACACCCGAGAAGATCGACAGTCTAAAAGCCTTTGTTGGCTATCAGAAGGTCAGACTGGAAGGTGACCAGATCGTAAAGGCAGATCCCCGCTTGATGTTAGACTGCGCGGCGATTGCCAAGGGATATGCTTGCGATGTGATCGCTCGCCTGTTGGAACGGCAAGGGGTGAAGAATTACATGGTGGAAATCGGTGGAGAGGTGACGATGAGTGGTGTCAATCCGGCTGGTACAGGTTGGCGCATCGGCATCAACAAGCCGGAAGATGATCAAGAAGGAATGCGCAATGATGTGGAAGAGGTGGTGCAGCTGAACCGTAAAGGTGGTATTGCCACTTCGGGTGACTATCGCAACTTCTACGTGAAGGATGGGAAAAAGTACGCACATACCATCAATCCAGCCACTGGCTACCCTGCTGGGCAAAACGTACTGAGTGCCACGATTGTCGCTGACGATTGCATGACAGCGGATGCCTATGCCACCACCTGCATGGTGTTGGGTCTGGAGCGTGCTAAACAGTTGATCAACTCCCTCCCCGATGTAGATTATTTCCTGATTTATGCCGACTCTACCGGTACGCAACGAGTCGCCTACTCCGAGGGTATGCTCCGCTACCTCCCCAACCGCAAGGAGTTGGCGGTATTGGAGAATCCTTAAAAAGGGAATAGTGAACAAACTTCGGGAAGTGCTTCGACAAATGTTTTGCGAATAACTTCACCGA
>CAMGEM010000207.1 GCA_946055095.1 uncultured Parabacteroides sp.
AGAATCGGTTTATTGAGACCTTTGGCTTGACGGCTCTGGAGGCCATGCGTGCCGGGTTGCCTGTCATTGTTCCTACGGTGGGAGGTATTGCGGAAATGGTGGATGACGGTGTGAATGGGTATAAGATTGATGTGCAAAATAGGGACTTGATTGCGCAACGGATCGAGGAGATGTTGTCTATGGAGGATTTATATATAAGGATGGCAGAGAATGCCTTGCTCCATGCGCATCGGTACGATACGGAGGAGATGTTGAGTCAAATTAGATATGTAATGGAGGGTGTACAATGAAAAAGGTAGCGATAGTGGGTACCCAAGGAGTGCCAGCTCAATATGGGGGATTTGAGACCTTAGTGGAAAACATCATCGGAGATCATCGTTCTGGGGATGTGGAATATACGGTGTTCTGCTCGGGCAAGGATTACGAGACAAGGAGAGAGACCTACAAAGGGGCAACGCTGAAATATATCCCGTTTCTACATGCCAATGGGGCACAAAGCACTCCCTACGATATCTTGTCGTTGTTGCATTGTATCACGGGGTATGATACGGTGATGGTCTTAGGGGTGTCCGGTGGTTTGTTTTTGCCCGTTTTCCGGTTGTTGTTTCGCAAAAAGCTGATTGTCCATATCGATGGGAGGGAACATACGCGAGCGAAATGGGGCTGTTTTGCGAAACAATATCTCAGGGCTTGTGAGGCCTTTTCGGTCAGATGTGCCGATATCGTCATCGCTGACAACAAAGGCATACAGGATTATGTGGCGGAGAGGTATCACAAAGAGTCCGCTTTAATCGCCTATGGAGGAGACCATGTCTTGCGCATGGTATCAGAGGAGCGACAAACGCAGATATTGCAGGATTTTCAAGTGGAAAGAAACGCCTATGCGGTCTCTATCTGTCGCATAGAGCCGGAGAACAACTGCCATATCACGTTGGAGGCCTATGCGCAGAGTCATCAGCCAATCGTGTTCATCGGGAATTGGAAATGGAGTAAATATGGCCAAGAACTGAAAGAGCGGTATGGCCATCTGCCCAATATTCATATCGTAGAGAGTGTTTATGACCTGGATGTGCTTTATACACTCAGAAAGCATGCTCGGGTATATGTGCACGGCCATAGTGCCGGTGGAACCAATCCCTCGTTGGTGGAGGCCATGTTCTTCGGTTGCCCGATCTTAGCTTACGATGTGGTGTATAATCGAGAGACCACCTATAATAAAGCCTATTATTATAAAGACAGCACGGATCTGATTCGCCTGAGCCAGAATCCGCATTTGAATGGTAGTAGCATGCGGGAGTTGGCAGAACAGCACTATCTCTGGAAAACCATCGTGAAGCAATACGAAGCTCTCTTTTGAGAGGGATGATGGATGTCCATACCGGTTTCTGCTGGCTCTAAACGGAAATACCGCTCGATTCATTCGTGGTTGAGGCGAATGAGATCGTTGCGGTATTCCTGATTCCAATAGATTATGTTAGCTCAATTTGACAATAGTAGCCGTTAAATCTTTGCGAACGCTTGCTCCAGATCCTCCAAGATGTCGTCGATATGCTCTGTACCGATCGAGAGACGGATGGTGGATGGCGTGATGTGTTGAGCGGCCAACTCCTCCGGGCTCATCTGTGAGTGCGTGGTTGTGTAGGGGTGGATCACCAAGCTCTTCACGTCGGCTACGTTTGCCAACAGTGAGAAGATCTCTAACGAGTCGATGAATTTCCAAGCCTCCTCTTGACCGCCCTTGATCTCGAAGGTGAAGATGCTGCCGCCACCATTGGGGAAGTATTTCTGATACAACGCATGGTCGGGGTGATCGGGTAATGAGGGGTGATTTACCTTCGCCACCTTCGGGTTGTTCTTTAAGTATTCAACCACTTTCAATGCGTTCTCTACGTGACGCTCCACACGCAAGGAGAGAGTCTCCAAACCTTGCAACAGGATGAAGGCGTTGAACGGTGAGATAGTCGCACCGGTATCACGCAGGATGACCGCACGGATACGAGTTACGAAAGCGGCTGCACCGGCTACGTCGGCAAACACTGCTCCATGGTAGCTGGGATCGGGTTTCGCCAATGTCGGGAACTTATCGGCGTTGGCCTTCCAATCGAACTTACCACCATCTACGATGACACCACCTAAGCTGCTGCCGTGGCCACCGATAAACTTCGTAGCGGAGTGAACCACTACATCCGCACCGTGCTCAATCGGACGGATGAGGTAGGGTGTACCGAAG
Source organism: uncultured Parabacteroides sp. (assembly GCA_946055095.1). Lineage (GTDB taxonomy): Bacteria > Bacteroidota > Bacteroidia > Bacteroidales > Tannerellaceae > Parabacteroides. The sequence goes on from CAMGEM010000207.1 coordinate 2,231, forward strand.
GTGTTGTCGATGATCAAGGGGATCTGATGACGGTGAGCCACCTCAGCGATGGCGTCGATGTTCGTCACGTCGGAGTTCGGGTTACCGAATGTCTCGGCATAGATCGCCTTCGTGTTCGGCTGAATAGCGGCTTCCAAGGCAGCCAAGTCGTTCACGTTCACGATGGTGTTGCTGATGCCTTGTGTAGCTAATGTATGGGTGATCAAGTTGAAAGAGCCACCGTAGAGGTTGTCAGCAGCTACGATATGATCGCCAACACCCAAGATGTTCTGCAACGCATAGGTGGCTGCAGCGGCACCTGAAGCGACTGCCAAACCGGCTACACCGCCCTCCAAGACAGCTACACGCTGCTCGAAGACACCCTGTGTGGAGTTTGTCAATCGGCCATAGATGTTACCTGCGTCACGCAAGCCAAAGCGGTCAGCCGCATGTTGAGAGTTGCGGAAAACGTAGGAGGTTGTCTGATAGATAGGCACCGCACGTGCGTCGGTTGCGGGATCCGGTTGCTCTTGCCCTACATGCAATTGTAATGTCTCGAAACGATAATTCTTTGCTGCCATAATATTCCAGTTTTTATTTGTTTATATTTTTGTTTTATTCTGACAGCAAAACTACATCGTTTGGCTATATCTACCAAGAGATTGATGAAATATAGATAATATCCCTAAAAAGGATAGTTTGTATAGAACAAATCGACTGTTTGGATTCGGTAAAGGTAAGGGTTAGGAGAATATTTTTCTGATGCGCCCTGCGCAATCGCCGCCTCACTCTACCCGGTGATCGGCGATTTGCTTGCAGCCATTCAGGAAGGCACTCACCGGCATCCTTTTTTTGCCCGCCAGTTGCAGGGAGAGTAGGCGGATATAGCCTCCTTCAACGGCTACGTCGAGGTAGCTCTTCTGATCCGTGTGCAAGCTGCCGATGGGGAACGTGTGCTCAGCGGGTCGTTTCTCCGTCTGGTAAATTTTCAGCACCTGGCGATTGCCTGCTGGCGATACCAACTCCGTCCAAGCGGCGGGATAGGGGGAAAGGCCGCGGATGAAATCGTAGATTTGCTTCATCGGTTGTTGCCAGTTGATGTGACAGGTCTCCTTGAAGATCTTCGGTGCCGGTCGTAGCTCTGCCTCGTTGGCATACAGCTGCTCTTGAGCAATGGTCTCAACCGCCTCTCCGCTCAACAACAGATCGACTGTCTCCGTCACCAAACCTGCGCCCATCTGCATCAATGCGTCGTGCACACTACCTACATCGTCGGTGTCGGCAATCGGCAGACGCTTCTGGCGGATGATTCGCCCTGTGTCGATCTCATGGGTCAGGAAGAAGGTGGTGACACCCGTCTCCGTGTCGCCGTTAATCACAGCCCAGTTGATGGGAGCCGCTCCCCGGTATTGCGGCAACAGGGAGGCATGGAGGTTGAAGGTGCCTAAGCGAGGCATGTCCCAAACTACCTCGGGCAGCATGCGGAAAGCCACCACGATCTGTAAATCGGCATTCAACGCTTTCAAATCGGCCAAAAAGCCCTCGTCTTTGAGCTTCACTGGCTGTAAGACAGGCAATCCGACGGATTGCGCATATTGCTTCACGGCACTGGCTTGTAAGACACTGCCGTGTCGGCCCATTGGTTTGTCGGGCATGGTCACAACACCCACCACGTTATAGCCACCTTCCACCAAGGCACGCAAGCTCGCCACGGCGAAGTCTGGCGTACCCATATATACGATGCGTAAATCTGCTTTTTTCATCCTTATATTATATATGTAAGCTAAGTTAATCCCCTGAGAAGTTATCCACCAAGACCTCTCGGT
>CAMGEM010000208.1 GCA_946055095.1 uncultured Parabacteroides sp.
GTAGTGTTATAAAACATAACTACCAAACATATTCGCAACTTTTTTCAAACTTTTTTCTTCACCAACCCAAGCATTATTAATGTTCGCGTGCGAACAAAAGGGGCTCTTCAGCAACGCCAAGCTGGATTTAGAAGAAAAGAAACAGCTCATCCCCCTCTTTCAAATCGACGGAAAGCACGCCGTCAATGACTGGAAGCGATGCGGCCTTTTGATTCACCTTAAGACTTAATGTCTCCGATGACTGCGGTAAACGAATACGGAACGAACCAGCATGGTGTGCCTTTAAACTGGCCTCGACCAATTTTCCTTCCGTCCACCGTGCGGACACCTCTCCTCCTTGACGCACACGCAACCCTCTAAAGCTACCATTCGGCCAAGCGGCAGGAAGCGCAGGCAAAAATTCAATCAAGCCACACTGACTCTGTATCAACATCTCCGCCACACCGGCTGTTCCTCCAAAATTTCCATCTATTTGGAAAGGCGGATGCGAGCAGAAGAGATTGGGATAGCTACCTCCGCTTACCTCTCCCTTCTCGTTGATGCAAGGTTGTAGCAGGTCTCCCAACAATTTATAGGCGTGATCACCATCGTGAAGACGTGCCCAAAAGTTAATCTTCCAAGCCATCGACCAGCCAGTGCTTTGATCACCTCTTGCCTCTAAGGTCTTGCGAGCGGCTTCCGCCAACTCAGGTGTATGCTCCACCGTGATCTCATCGCCCGGATAAAGTCCATACAGATGCGACACATGGCGATGATGCGGTTCCGCCTCTTTGAAAGGCTCTAACCACTCCATAATTCGACCATCTTTTCCAATTGTCGTCGGCATCAAGCGAGCTCGTTTCGCCACCAGTTCCTCTGCAAAAGCACTATCCACACCTAAACGATGCGCCGCATCAATCGTATTGCTAAACAACTCACGTACGATTTGATTATCCATGGTCGAGCCGGCACAAATATTCACGACCTGACCATTCGGCAGGATATAGGCGTTCTCCGGAGAGGTCGTTGGTGCAGTCACTAAATAGTGAGAGCGAGGATCCTCCACCAACATATCCACGAAGAAAAGCGCCGCTCCACGCAATGTGGGATAGATGTCCTGCAAATAGGCCTCATCCAACGTATAGAGATAATGCGTGTACAGATGCTGACAAAGCCAAGCCGCCGACGTATTGGTCGCCCCCCATGAAGGATGCTCGCCCGGAGCCGTGAACTCCCAGACGTTACCCAATATATGTGTCACCCAGCCACGAGCGTTGTAGAACGCCTTGGCGGTTCGTTCGCCACTGGCAACCTGCTGTTTCGTCCATTCCACCAAAGGCAAATGCAGCTCCGAGAGGTTCGTCACCTCTGCTGGCCAATGATTCATCTGCAGATTGATATTCAAATGATAATCGCCATTCCACGGCGTATGGATCGTATTGCACCAAAGTCCCTGTAAATTGGGAGGCAACAAGCCAACACGAGTGGAGGAGATCAACAGATAACGACCGAACTGGAAGTAAAGTGCCGCCAACGAGGGATCCTGACGATCCTTCGCAAAAGCAGCCAACCGTTTATCAATAGGCCAAAGATCTCGCTCCGTTCGTCCCAATTGCAAGGAAACCCGATTGAATAGAGCCTGATAAGCCTCCGTATGCTCTCGGCGTAACGTCGCATAATCCTTGCGCTCCGCCTCCGCCAACTGCCGGTCAAGCGTAGCCACAAACCGCTCCGAATCCCAATAATCGGTCGCTAAGCTGATCAACACAATAGCCTCTGAAGCACGCTGCACCGTGAGGGAGGTATCTGAGGGCACCAGCTGTCCCCCCTTCGGCAAGAGCACGCGCACCTTCGCCGCAAAGCGCATACCCTTCATCGCCGTAGTATCTACGCCATCTGGCAACCTACCGCTCATCAGCAGGTCATGGCCATCCAATGAAACCTCCGCATGTTCTGAGCGACTCAATCCCAAAGAGAAATGCAACGCCTTATCCTCATCTGCCAACAGATGGATCACGCCTATATCACCAGCGAAAGAGGTGAACTGCTCGCGGGTATAATGCACGCTGCCTCTCTTAAAAGAGAGCGAAGAAATAGCCTCGCTCAGGTTCAACGTGCGGCGATAATTAGAGACGGTATCTTCCGCAAGCGCATAGTGATAACGCAGGTTCAGATAGCCAAACAGTTGATAACTGCCGTATGCGGCATTGGCCCCATCGCCCAAATTACTACCGGCACCCTTACATACAAACGTATTATACATCAACTGTTGCGCCTCGTCGTTGCGTCCCTCAAACAGTAGCCGACGAATCGTAGGTAACGCATAGGAGGCTGCCGGGTTATCGGCATCCTGCTTGCTGCCCGACCACATCGAAATCTCATTCAGCAAGATCCGTTCTGCCTCCACACCACCATCCGGCATCATACCGATGCGTCCGTTACCCAAAGGCAAGCACTCTTCCCATAGCTGCGCCGGTCGATTAAAGAAATAAGACACTTCATTGTCTGTTCGTAAATCGGGGGCTTGGCATCCCCATAGCAACAAGGCCAACAATCCATACAAAAGGTGTTTCATGATCATGATCTATTTACAGTTTTCTATTTTATACATTGCTAAAAACGCTGCATGTCGCACAGCCGTTTGTAATAGCCGTCGAGCGCTAACAGCTCCTCATGCGTGCCCCGCTCCACGATCTCGCCTTCATGCAACACGCAGATCAGGTCGGCATGGCGAATGGTCGATAGGCGATGGGCGATCACGATCGTCGTTCGCCCTTTCATCAAATGCTCCAATGCCTCCTGCACCAATCGTTCCGACTCTGTGTCCAAGGCGGAGGTCGCCTCGTCAAGGATCAGGATGGGTGGGTTCTTCAAGATCGCCCGGGCAATACTGATACGCTGCCGCTGCCCTCCAGAGAGCTTGCCTCCCCGATCGCCGATATTGGTCTCATACCCCTGTTCACTCGCTACTATAAAAGCATGGGCATTGGCGATGCGTGCCGCCTCCTCCACCTGCTCGCAGGTGGCCCGCTCCACCCCAAAAGCGATATTATTATAGAAGGTATCATTAAACAGGATCGCCTCTTGGTTGACATTACCCATCAATCCCCGCAAATCGCTGAGGCGCGCCTCCCGGACATCTACCCCATCAATCAAGATCTGTCCCTGCGTCACATCGTAGAAGCGGGGAAGCAGATCAACCAACGTACTCTTGCCCGACCCCGACTGTCCCACCAGCGCTACCGTCTTACCTTTCGGGATCGTTAAGTTGATATTTTTCAGCACCCATTGATCCTGATACTTAAACCAGACATTCCGATACGTGATCGCCTCTCGCAAAGCGATCGGCTTCGGTTGCTCCGGATCGAGAATCGTGCGCTCCGCCATCAGGATTTTATCCACACGCTCCATCGAAGCCAACCCCTTCTGAATAGCATAGACCGACTTACTTAGATCCTTGGCCGGATTGATGATACTATAAAATATCACTAAATAATAGATAAAGGTGGGTGCGTCAATCGGACTGTTCGCACTCAAGATCAACGAGCCGCCATACCACAACACAATGGCGATCGTGGCCGTTCCCAGAAACTCACTCATCGGATGTGCCATCTGTTGCCGGCGATAGACCCGATTGGTCAATCGACGAAACGCCTCATTGCTCCGCTCAAACCGCTCCTGTATCTTCCGCTCCGCATTGAATGCCTTGATGATACGTAAGCCACTCAACGTCTCCTCAATCTGGCTCATCAAGAGGCCCCATTGTTGCTGTCCCTCCAAAGATTTCCGCTTCAGCTTCTTGCCTACCTGACCCATCACATAGCCCGCCACAGGCAGGAGGATCAAGACGAACAGCGTCAGCTGCCAACTGATGGCAATCATGCCGGTCAGGTAGATCAAGATCAAGATCGGATTCTTGAACAACATGTCAAGCGAGCTCATGATAGAGGTCTCGATCTCGTTCACAT
>CAMGEM010000209.1 GCA_946055095.1 uncultured Parabacteroides sp.
CCTTCGATCCACGGTGTGACCTCGTCTGCCTGACGATCGGCGGGATAGTAACCACACTGCCAGGGGAAGATGGCACGCTCGGGGTGAGGCATCATCGCCAAGTGACGGCCATCCTGTGAGCAAACACCGGCAACCGACCAAGGTGAGCCATTCGGGTTGGCGGGATAACCCTCGTAGTTATATTTCGCTACGATGTGGTATGCTGACTCCTCATAGGGGAACTGGAACTTACCCTCACCATGCGCTACCCATACACCTAACTTCGTGCCGCTCAGCGAACCGAACATCACGGAGTGGTTCTTGGGGATCTCCAAGGTGACGAAGTTTGACTCAAACTTATGGGAGTCGTTGTGTACCATCTTGTGCTTCTGCGCATGCTCCGGATAAACCAAGCCTAACTCAGCCATCAACTGACAGCCGTTGCAGATACCCATACTCAAGGTGTCAGGGCGAGCGTAGTAATTCTCTATCGCTTTTTTCGCCTTCTCGTTGTAGAGGAAGCCACCTGCCCAACCTTTGGCCGAACCCAATACGTCGGAGTTGGAGAAACCACCACAGAAGACGATCATATTCACATCCTCCAAGGTCTCACGGCCACTGGCCAAGTCAGTCATGTGGACATCCTTCACGTCAAAGCCAGCTAAATAGAGGGCGTAAGCGGTCTCACGCTCACACTGCGTTCCCTTCTCACGGATCACCGCTGCCTTCACGCCACTCGGTGTGCGACGATCAGCGCTGATGCCGTAGTCGGCCAACTTACCGGTGAATGCCTTGTGGAACTTATACTCCAACGGCTGCATCTTGTAGTTCTCGAAACGATTGCCGGCACAGACGTTACCGCTCTGTTTTACATCCAGTTTATAAGAGGACTCATACCAAACATCACGCATGTAGTCGATGCCGAAGTGATACTGAATGCCCTCTTTCGAAACTAAGATGTGTCGCTCCTCGGTCGGACGAGCGATAAGAGCGAAGCCCACACCTGCCTCACGCATCAAGTGCTCGAACGCCTTCTTCTCCTTCACCTGCAACAGGATACCCGGATTCTCGGCGAAGAGGATCTTCACGATGTCTGCCTCGTTGATGGCATCGAGATCGACCTCCAAACCACCCTCCACGTTGGCGAAACACATCTCCAACAGGGCTGTGATCATACCGCCGGCCGAAATATCGTGACCGGCCAATACCAAACGCTGCTCGATGGCGGCTTGAACGGCATTAAAGGCATCGCTGAAATACTCGGCATCCTTCACGGTCGGCACCTCATCACCCAATTTGTTCAAAGCCTGTGCGAAGGCGGAACCACCTAACTTCAACGAGTCGAACGAGAAGTCTATATAATATAGGTAGCTGTTCTTGTCATGTGCCAAAACCGGAGAGACGATCTTGCGAATGTCGCTTACCTCGCCTGCGGCAGAGATAATCACCGTACCCGGAGCGATCACCTTATCCTCGCCATACTTCTGCGTCATGGAGAGAGAATCCTTGCCGGTCGGGATATTGATGCCTAAGCTGCAAGCGAAATCAGAAGCGGCTTGCACGGCGGTGTAGAGACGTGCGTCCTCACCCTCGTTGCGGCAGGGCCACATCCAGTTTGCGCTCAGCGAGATACCTTCCAAATGATCGGTCAGTGGTGCGAAGACGATGTTGGTCAATGCCTCGGCGATCGCCATCACGGAACCAGCCGCCGGATCCACCATCGCTACCTGCGGAGCGTGACCGATGGAAGTGGCGATACCCGCCTTTCCTCTGTAATCCAATGCCACGGCACCCAAGTCGCTCAACGGCAACTGCAACTCACCTTGGCACTGTTGGCGAGCGATCTTACCTGTCACGGAACGATCGACCTTATTGGTCAACCAATCCTTACAAGCGACAGCCTCTAATTGAAGCACGTTCTCCAAATAGTGGTGCAATTCAGATTCTTTATACACAACGGGTTGATAGGTAGTTTCTACCGTGTGATCCGTCATGATTGTGCGAGGCGGCTTACCGAACATATATTCCAACTTAATGTCGATCGGCTTCACGCCATCGGCCTGCTCAAAGACAAACTTCATATCGTCGGTCGTCTCACCAACCACATACATCGGCGCACGCTCACGATCGGCGATACGTTTCACGCGAGCCACATCCTCCTCTTTCATCAAGAGGCCCATACGCTCCTGGCTCTCGTTACCGATGATTTCCTTGGCAGAAAGGGTCGGGTCGCCGATAGGCAACTTGCTCATGTCGATGTGTCCACCGGTAGCCTCTACCAACTCAGAGAGACAGTTGAGGTGTCCACCCGCTCCGTGGTCGTGGATCGAAACAATCGGATTCTCGTCAGATTCAGCGATTGCGCGGATCACGTTAGCCGCACGTTTCTGCATCTCCGGATTAGCACGCTGAACGGCGTTCAACTCGATACCGCTGGTGTACTGACCGGTGTTCACGGAGGAGACAGCACCACCGCCCATACCGATGCGATAGTTATCACCACCAATCACAACAACTTTCTCTCCCGGCTGCGGATCACCCTTCAAGGCATCCCGTTTGTTGGCGTAACCCACACCGCCGGCCAACATGATTACTTTGTCATACGCATATTTCTTGTCATTCTCCGCATGTTCGAAGGTCAGCAACGAACCGCAGATCAGCGGTTGGCCAAACTTGTTTCCGAAGTCGGAAGCACCGTTGGAGGCCTTGATCAAGATTTGCTCAGGTGTCTGGTAGAGCCAGGGACGAGGATCGAGGATCTTCTCCCAGCTGCGTGCACCCTCTGTGCGTGGATAAGCCGTCATATAGACAGCGGTACCAGCGATCGGCAAAGAGGCCTTACCACCACCCAGACGGTCACGGATCTCACCACCCGTACCGGTAGCCGCACCGTTGAAAGGCTCTACGGTGGTCGGGAAGTTGTGTGTCTCCGCTTTCAAGGAGATCACGGTGTCAATATCTTTGATCGCGAAGAAATCCGGCTTGTCGGCGGATAGCGGAGCGAACTGCTCTACTTTCGGCCCCTCGTTGAAAGCCACGTTGTCTTTATAAGCGGAAACTAACTTGTTCGGATTCTCTTGCGAGGTTTTCTTGATCAAGGCAAAGAGTGAGCTCTCCTTCTCCTCACCATCAATGATGAAGGTACCGCCGAAGATCTTGTGACGGCAGTGCTCTGAGTTCACCTGTGAGAAACCAAACACCTCACTGTCGGTCAGCTTGCGACCTAACTTCTGGCTTACCTCGTTGAGGTAGGCGATCTCCTCTTGGCTCAGTGCCAAACCCTCTTGCTGGTTATAAGCCTCCAGGTCCTCGATATACACGATGGGATCCGGCTGCTTGCTGATCGTGAAGATGGCTTGATCCAAGCCGTTGTAGATGCGTTGCAACATCGGGTCATGTTCCGCCTCACCCGAAGCGACAGGGAAATACTCCTCGATGCGTGAGATGCCTGTGAGACCCATGTTTTGGGTAATCTCGACGGCATTGGTACTCCACGGAGTGATCATCTCCCGACGGGGACCCACATACCAACCCTCCAGCTTCTCTGCCTCCAAAGGGGAAGCCTCGCTGAAGAGCCATACCAATTTCTGCGTCTCCTCGGGGGAGAAGGCATGCTGTGCCTCTACGGCCAGCACGGTCTTCGCTGAAGATTGAAAGAATTGAATCATATCGTTTTAGTTTGTAATAATCTCTTGAGAACGAATCTGCTTATTTTAGAAAGTGCAAATTTAGGCAAAAATTCGATTCGCCCAATAAAAAAGGGATCGAACCCCATTGTGAAATGATAGGTTTGATCCCTCAAACTCAGAGGTGAGCTAAATCAGATGATGTCTGGATCTTCTCAGCCATCCATTGCCATTTCTTGGCGGCGGGATAGCCGCTCCAGCGAAGGTGCTTTCTTTAGCTAATGAAGATACTTTCGTAAGCTGATGAAGGTATCTTCGTAGGCGGTTGAAGGCGCTT
>CAMGEM010000210.1 GCA_946055095.1 uncultured Parabacteroides sp.
CTATGGTGCGCAGGCTGCCAACGGTGTCATCTTGATCACCACGAAGAAGGGTACGCGTAGCGGCCAGCCGAAGTTGACCTACGATGGCTATGTGGGTATGACCAAGACGGGGCACAGATATAGCTTGTTGAGCGGTGACGACTTGATTCAGGCTGAGTGGCAAGCTACGAAGAATAGTTTGGATTTGGCGGGGGATACCGATCTGCCGAGCCATTTGCAGTTTGGTTCCAGCGCTGACTCTTGGTTGAACCATAAACCGAACTACATGACTGTGACAGGTGCAGGTGGTCGCACGGATATCCAACCGACAAACTATGAGATCGGCTCCAATGTTTATGCGCCAGTTTCCAACACCGATTGGTGGGATGAGATTAGCCAGATCGGTGTCATCCAGAATCACCAGGCTACACTCTCTGGCGGTACGGAGAAGGGACAGTATATCATGAGTGCTAACTACTTCGATCAGAAGGGTACCGTGATTGAGTCTTACTACAAACGTTATCAGATTCGTGCCAACACCGTGTTCAATCTGCGTGATTGGCTGCGCGTCGGCGAGAACTTGACCTATAGCTTCAGTAAGAATAATAACTTGTCGCATTCGGGTACGGAGTCTAACATCTACTCTTGGACCTATCGTGCCTGCCCGTATGTGCCGGTCTATGACTCTGAGGGCAATTATGCCGGTTCAAAGATCGCCGGTACAGGTAACTGGCAGAACCCGGTGGCTATCCTTGAGCGTAACCAGGATAACTACTATACCACACAGCGTGTATTTGGAAACATCTATGCTGAGGTCGATTTCATGAAGGGCTTGACCTTCAAGACCAACTTTGGTCTCGACTACCGCAACGACTACTACTATGCGATCAGCAAGAAGAACCCGGAGTTCTCCGAGACAAGCGGCCAGAACAGCTTCTCTGAGAACAACTACTTCAACTATCGCTGGGTATGGACCAACACGTTGAACTTCAACCGTACGTTCAACGAGAAACATGCCGTTACCGTCTTGTTAGGTACAGAGGCTATCCGCGATGGTCTGGGTCGTTCACTCTACGGCTATCGTACGAACTACCTCTTCGAGGACAACCCCAATACCTACACCTTGACGATGGGTGAGAACAACGCACAACGCAACGTGACCTCCAGCTACAACGGAGAGTTCGCCTTGTTCGGTATGTTCGCCCGTGCGGATTACGCCTATGACAATAAGTACCTCTTCACCGGTATCGTTCGTCGAGATGGTGTCTCTCGTTTCTCTGAGAGCAACCGCTACGGTGTATTCCCCTCTTTCTCTTTAGGATGGCGTCTCTCTGAGGAGGGCTTCATGGAGAAGACTCGCGACTGGTTAGATGACTTGAAACTGCGTGTCGGTTACGGTATCACGGGTAACTCTGAGATCCCTGTGGCAACCAACTTCGCCAATATCTTCTCGACCAGCACTACTTCTACCAACTATGATATTACCGCCTCGAACACCAGTGAGCAGACCGGTTATCGCTTGGCAACTTACGGCAACAGCGACACGAAGTGGGAGAAGAATAAGATGGTCAACGTCGGTATCGACGCGACCTTCGCAGGTGGTAAGTTTGGCGGTACATTCGAGTGGTATAACAAGAAGACATCCGACATGTTGATCCAGGCTGCTTATTCTAACCTCTCGGGTGAGGCTGGCTCTCCCTACATCAACTTCGGTAACATCAAGAATACCGGTTGGGATTTCACCTTCAACTATCGCGACAGCAAAGGCGATTGGGCTTGGGACATCGACTTGAATCTCTCTCACTATAAGAATACCGTTGAGAAGTTGGCAGCAGCTGACGACTACTCTTTGTGGGCAAGCGGTACACGTATCGAGGGTTATGTAACCCGTACGACAAAAGGTCATGCCGTTTCTGAGTTCTGGGGCTTCGTGCAGGATGGTTTCTATGAGACCGCACAGGACGTAGTCAACACCTTGCCGGTTGGTAAGAGTGAGATGTCCTTAGAGGACGCACAGACTTGGGTTGGCCGCTTCAAGTTCAAAGACCTGAACGGCGATGGTAAGTTGGATGACAACGACCGTACCTTCATCGGTTCTCCGCACCCCGATTTGACCGGTGGTTTGAACGCTACGTTGAAATGGAAGAACTGGGACTTCACGATGTTCTGGAACTTCTCTATCGGCAACGATTTGTATAACAACACGAAGTACTTCACCGACTTCTGGACATTCAAGGGTAACAAGTCAGAGCGTCTGCGTGACCAGTCTTGGACTTTGGGTGCTGACAACAGCAACGCAATCCTCCCGATCCTGAACTCCGCCGATAGCTACTCCGGTACCTACTCCAGCTCTTACTATGTGGAGAACGCTTCGTTCTTGCGCTTGAAGAACTTGGTATTGGGTTACACGATCCCGAAGGCTCCGCTGAAGAAGGTGGGCATCCAGAACATCCGCGTTTACTTGCAGGCTGAGAACATCGTGACGATCACAGGCTATACGGGTCTGGATCCTGAGTTCACCAATGCTTATCTGCGTCAGTCTGATACCAGCACACGTGTTGACCTCCAGAAGGGTGTCGATATGGGTGGATGGCCGACCACGATGCGTATGCTCTTTGGTGTCAACTTCGTATTCTAATTATCATGTATCACACAATTAAAGCAATTTCATTATGAAACGACATATTTTAATAGCATTAGGTGCAGCGGGTTTGCTGACCTTAGCTTCCTGCGGCGAGGACTTCCTCTACAAGGCTCCTCAAGGCAGTATCGACCAAGCAGCCTTGACCAACGAGCAGGGTACGGAACTGCTGGTAATCAATGCCTACGCATATTTGACAGCATACGAGGGATATGAGAACATGTTCAACTGGGTATTCGGTGGTCTCTATGGTGGCGATTGCAACAAGGGTTCCGATGTCAACGACCAGTCTGTGTTGAACTCCGTGGAGACCTACTCCATCTCTCCCTCAAACGACTACCTATTGGTAAAATGGCGTGAAACCTATCGCGGTGTAAAACGTTGCAACCTGGCGATCACCGTTCTCAACGAAGCTGAAGATGTGGATGCCACAACGAAAGCCATCCGTATCGGTGAGATGAAATTCCTCCGTACGTTGCATTACTTCGAGGGCGTAAAGATGTTCTCCTCCAAGGGTGTGCCCTACATCGACGAGGTGATGGCCGCTGAGGAGAATGACCCGAAGGTACACAACGGTGTCGATATCTACCCGCAGCTGTTGGCTGATATTGATGACGCCATCAACGCATTACCGGAGACACAGCCGGAAGTAGGCCGTGCCAACAAGACCGCTGCTAAGGCGTTGAAGGCAAAGATGCTCATGCAGCAAGGTGACTTGGCTTCCGCTAAACCGATCTTGAAGGATATCATTGAGAACGGTCTTAGTCCGAAGGGTGAGCGTTTGGCCTTGCAAGACGATCTAAATAACAACTTCAATGCCTTGACCGAGAATGGTAAAGAAAGTATCTTCGAAGTACAGTTCTCCGTCGGTGCCAACAACAACGGTAATGCCGGTATGTGCTTGAACTATCCGCACAACTCCGGCCCTGGTGGATGCTGCGGTTTCGATCAGCCATCCAACGAGTTGGCTAACTCCTTCCAGGTGGATGCCAACGGTCTGCCTTACTTGAACTTCGAGTATCGCCAACATCCGGAGAAACCGGTATCAATCCGTCAGGATACGGATGATGCTTTGTCTGTATTGGACAACAGTATCGCAGTTGATCCCCGTTTGGACTTCACGATGGGTCGTTTCGGTATCCCCTACAAAGATTGGGGTCTGCCTCGCAAAGACTGGGTGCGTGACGTGAATAATGGTGGTATTTATATGCCAAAGAAACATGTCTATACGAAGGA
>CAMGEM010000211.1 GCA_946055095.1 uncultured Parabacteroides sp.
ACCGTATCCATGTAGTCGCTGGAGCAACCGCTCTGTGTCAATGCACAGGCAGCCAAAAGCCCCATCGCCAAGTATTTATAGGATTTTATCGTCTTCATAATCTTCTTATACTGTTTGAATTGGTGAAATTAGAATGATACATTCAAGCCCAACGTGATCGTGCGTGCGGGCAAGTACTCGTTGTAAGTGATACCTTTGTAGTTACCTTGCGGGTTCAAACCTTGGCGAGCCTTCAACATGAAGAGGTTCTCTGCACTGAGGTTCACACGTGCGCTCTTGATGTGCGCCGGTGTCAAGATAGACTTCGGCAACGTATAAGAGAAGGTGACCGTACGCAGGTTCAAGTAATCAGACTTTGTCAACCAACGGGTGGAGTAGCTCTGACCCACGTTCGTTGCGTGTGTGGAGCTGTTGTCCAAACGAGGCACATCGGTAATGTCACCCGGCTTCTGCCATGCGCGCATGATGTCTGGAGAGATAGCGTAACCTAAGTTGCCCATACCCATCATCGTCGTGTAGTTAGAATCCAATGTCTTACCACCTACCGCATAAGAGAAGACAGCCTGAAGGTCGAAAGCCTTGTAGCCTACCTTCACGTTGAAACCACCATACACCTTAGGCACGGCTGAACCGCTGTAATCATATTTCGCATACGAATAGGAGTTGGTCAATGTCTGGCCATCACGCTCCACCAAGGTCTTCTTGGCAGAAGCGGAGATGTTACCCTTATCATCCGTGTTATTCTCTGCGTCGAAAATCCAAAGGCCATCACCCGTCTCGGGATCCACGCCCCACCACTGGCGCAACCAGAAGTCGTAGATGGAGTGACCCTCCATGTACTTCTTCGAACCGGAGATGATACCGTTCTCCTTGTTGATGTCTGGCAGCTTCGTCAACTTGTTGTTGATGAAGGTAGCGTTCGCACCGACGGAGAGCTTCCAATCCTTACGATCCAAGATCTGATAGTTCAAGTCGATCTCCACACCTTGGTTACGCACCTTACCGATGTTCTGCACGATAGACTCCACTCCCGAAGAGGAGGGCTGGCTCACGTCGAACAACAGGTCGCGAGAAGCCTTGCGGAAATACTCAATCGTACCGGTCAATTTGCCGAACAAGCCAAACTCCAACGCCAAGTCAGAAGAGACCTGTGTCTCCCACTTCAGGTTGGTGTTGGCAATCGACGAAAAGTAAACACCTGGCTCTCCCGCATTATTGATACCCAAGTCGTAGAGCGGCAATGAAGGATAGTAGTTCTGAGAACCATCATACAAGATGGCATCATTACCCGTCTCACCGTAGGAACCACGCAGCTTCAAGTTATCTACCCAAGTGATGTCTTTCATGAAATCCTCTTGGCTGATACGCCAGGAGAGACCGAAGGAATAGAAATTACCCCAGCGATTGTCTTTGTTGAAGCGAGAGGAACCATCCCGACGGTAAGAACCGGAGAAGTAGTACTTATCATCGTAGTTATAGTTCAAGCGGGCGAAGTAACCCTCTTTCTTATACTCACGGGTGAATGAAGACATAGAGCTGATGTTCACGTAGTTGTCGAACTCATAGATACCATCCAGAATCTGTTTGGTCTTCATGCCATAGGTGTATTCATATTTGAAACTATAGTTCTCATGACCTAACAACGCCTCGATGTTGTGCTTGCCGAAGCTCTTGTTGTAGTTGATCAACTGGTTGAAAGTCTGTGTCAAGAAGCGTTGCGTCATGATGTTCAAACGACCGGGACCGGCTGTACCGTCACCTACCAACGGGTTCTCATACACATTACGCTTGCGGTCAGAGTTGTCTAACGCATAGTTGGCGGTCACGCTCAAGCCCTCCATCGGGGTGATCGTCAGATACGTACGGGCAGATGTGTTCGTGGTCGTCATCAAACGGTTGTTCCACAAGGTCTCAGCCACGGCATCACGACCGTTGTTGGAGATACGTGCGCCATCATAGTCGTAGGTATATTGTGAGGGATCCGTTGTCGGGTTACCATCCTTGTCCAAGTAAGCACCGGTTTCGATGTCATGACGATGCACCGGATAGATCGGAGCCATCGTGCGGATGAAACGAGCCAAGTTGTTATAAGAACTGGAGCTGGACTCCGTAGAGGTGGAGTAGTTGGAGTTCGTACGGCTCAAGCCCAAATTCAAACCACTCTTGAACCATTTCACCGGATAGATGTTGTAGTTCATGCGGGCATTATAACGCTCGAAGTCGGTCTTGATCATGTAGCCCTTGTCGTTCAAGTAGCCGATAGAGGCGTAGGTGTCGCTCTTCTCCGTCTTGGTGTTGTAGCTCATGCTATACTCCTGGCGGTAGCCGGTCTGATAGGCCTCATTGTCCCAATCCAGATCCTCACCCCATTTCAAGGCATTGGCACCGGGATTCAACTTGCCATCCGTGCCCACGATCTGGTCGTTAGCCACACCGGTGAACGGATTATACTTCAATTGCTTATAAATATTAGCGGATGCTAATTGCGCGGCCTCCGTCGCATCCTTACCACTGGAGATGTAGGAGTTCTTCAACATCTGCCACTGCAAGGGATAGTAGTCGTAGATACCCACCGAAGCGTAGTCCTTATAGGCCCGGTTTGACCAACCCTGTGAGATGTTCAAGGTCACACCCGCACCGCTGTTGGAAGAACCCTTCTTGGTCGTGATCAAAACGACACCGTTACCGGCACTCGATCCATACAAGGAGGTAGAGGCCGCATCCTTCAAGATAGACATCGACTCAATATCGGACGGGCTGATAGAGGCAATATCGCCGGTGAAGATCGCACCATCCACTACATACAACGGCTCGTTGTCAGCATTCAATGAACCGAAACCACGGATACGCACCTTAGCGGACTCACCCGGCTGACCCAATGCGGAGGTCATCTGCACACCAGAGGTATTACCTTCCAAGGCTGTCAATGCGTTGCTCAACGGACGCTTGTCCATCAAGGCGGCACCTACCGTTGAGGCAGATCCGGTGAATGAGCTCTTCTTCGCCGTACCATACGCCACGACAACCACCTCGTCGATGGATTGGGAGTCAGAAGATAAAACGATACGCATGTTTGGCTGAGCCGCTGTCTCTTGCGTTCTCATACCCACGTAGGAGATAATCAGATGGGCATTCTTATCCACATCCAACGTAAACCGGCCATCCAAGTCTGTGATTGTTCCCTGTGTAGTTCCTTTCACAACGATGGAGGCACCAATCACGGGAGAATCATCTTCGGCGGAGATGACCGTACCCGTCACTTTCACTGTCTGTGCTGTCACGGCGGTAACACTCACCGCAGACAGGCATAGAAATAGATTCGTCAACCTTTTCATAGACACATTTTTTTATTAATAATATAGTTATTAGATTATAATTCTGTTCCTCTGAAGCTACAAACTTGCACTCCTTTTCTTCTCAAACAGCGCAAATGTATAATTTTTTTTGAATTAATTGCGGTTTGTAGCGATAAAATGCCTAATTACCCTATAAAAATAGCCTTTTATATTGACAAAATGGCATTTTCTTGGGAAAAATCGGAAGATAACTTCAATAATCGTTCATTCTTCCTAATGGGTGTTGGCGGGTGCAATGAAGAGGAATGTACATAAAATAAAGGGGGTCAGAACCTCTGCTCGTCGATGACCTCGCCCTCCTTATCCACCGCCCGCCAATGGGTGATGTTGCGGGCTTCGGAGGAGATGGTCACACCGCATTTGGTCACGGTGCGTCCGTC
>CAMGEM010000212.1 GCA_946055095.1 uncultured Parabacteroides sp.
GAGATGATAGACGATAAGCAAATAGACAAAGCGTATGATGTGATTATCATCGGAGGAGGTGCCACCGGTGCGGGTACGGCACGCGACTGTGCCATGCGAGGCTTGAAGGTCTTGCTGTTGGAACGCTTCGATTATACTTCTGGTGCCACGGGGCGCAACCACGGTTTGCTCCATAGCGGGGCACGCTACGCTGTCAACGACAATGAGTCTGCCGCCGAGTGCATCAAAGAGAATAAAATCCTAAAAAAAATAGCCAGCCATTGCGTGGAGAATACCTCCGGGCTTTTCATCACGTTGCCGGAAGATGACCTGACCTATCAGGGCACCTTCATCGAGCGTTGCAAGCAAGCTGGTATCAATGCGTACGCGATTGATCCGAAGGAGGCGATCCACATGGAACCTTCCGTCAATCCAGCTTTGACGGGTGCGGTGGTGGTGCCCGATGGATCGATTGATCCTTTCCGGCTGACCATCGCCAATGTGCTGGATGCCCGTGCGCACGGAGCGGTGACCTTGGTCTATCATGAGGTAGTGGGCTTCGTCAGAGAGCAGAACCGCATCATCGGTGTCAAGACCTATAATCACAAGACGAAAGAGGAGCGCCACTTCTATGCGGAGGTGATCGTGAACGCCGGGGGTATCTGGGGACATCATATCGCCGAGTTGGCGGGTGTACGTGTCAATATGTTCCCGGCCAAAGGTGCCTTGCTGATCTTCGGGCATCGGGTGAACCAAGTCGTCTTGAACCGTTGCCGTAAACCGGCGGATGCGGACATCTTGGTGCCGGGAGACATGATCTGCGTGATCGGCACAACCTCCAGCCGCGTGCCTTACGACGAGATCGACCGCATGTATGTCACCGCAGCCGAGGTAGAGTTGCTCCTCAGGGAGGGCGAGAAATTGGCCCCCTCCTTAGCGACGACCCGCATCCTGCGTGCCTATTGTGGAGTCCGCCCATTGGTGGCCGCCGATAATGATCCCTCCGGACGAAACATCAGCCGTGGTATCGTGTTGCTGGATCACGCCTCACGGGATGGGTTGGAGGGATTCATCACCATCACGGGTGGTAAGCTCATGACCTATCGCCTCATGGCGGAATGGGCGACCGACTTGGTCTGCAAGAAACTGAACATCCATAAACGGTGCAACACAGCGACCACGCCCCT
The DNA here is from genome assembly GCA_946055095.1 of uncultured Parabacteroides sp. Classification (GTDB taxonomy): domain Bacteria; phylum Bacteroidota; class Bacteroidia; order Bacteroidales; family Tannerellaceae; genus Parabacteroides. Next base: position 1,167 of record CAMGEM010000212.1, read on the forward strand.
ACCCGGCTCTCGTGAACGGAAGAAGAAAGACAGCGAGGGTATGGAGGAGGTACCAGCCAATATCCTCCGCTCGGAGGTAGATCGCCATGGTGAGTTGGCGGCTCGTATCGCTCGTAAGAACCCGTTCGACCATAGCCTGGTCTGTGAGTGCGAGAACGTGACCGTGGGCGAGGTAGAGTATGCGTTCAATGAGTTGGCCGCCGACACGCTGACCGCCCTTCGCCGACGTACCCGCATCGGCATGGGTACCTGCCAAGGGGAGCTCTGCTCCTGCCGTGCCGCTGGATTGCTGAGCAAAGCCCGCGACTGCTCCGAGCAGGCGAAAGCCGAGCTGGCCTCCTTCCTCAACGAACGTTGGAAAGGAATGTATCCGATCGCTTGGGGTGAGTGTCTGCGTGAGAGCCAGCTCTCCGCATGGCTCTACAACAGTGTCTGTGGATTAGGAATCTATAATCGAAGAAAGGAGACAAACAAATGAAATACGATACACTCATCATTGGTGGTGGATTGGCTGGTTTGGTCTGTGGCATTCGCCTGCAAGAGGCGGGGCAACGGTGCGCGATCCTCTCAGCCGGACAGAGTGCGCTGCACTTCTCTTCCGGCTCGTTCGACCTCCTGAACCGGTTGCCCAACGGGCAAGAGGTGACGGAGCCGTTGGAGGCAGTGGGTGCCCTTCCCGCAGGGCATCCCTATCGGTTGATCGGCGAGAAACGGGTGAAGCAGTTCGCCGCCGAGGTTCCGGAATGGTTTCGCCAGTCGGTCGGTGTGCACCTGCAAGGCGAGGTCAACCGCAACCATTACCGTCTCTCACCCATCGGAATTGTCAAGCCAGCTTGGATGTCGTTCGACGAGTTCACCCCCATCTACGACCGGGAGGCCGCTCCCCGAGGCAAGGTGTTGCTGGTCAACTTCGAGGGCTTCTTGGATTTCTATCCCAAATTCATTGCCGACACCTTTATACAGAGCGGTGGACGCTGTTGCGTGAAGCTGATCAACCTTCCTGCGGTGGAGAAGCTGCGCATCAACCCGACCGAGATGCGTGCGACCAACATTGCCCGGGTGTTCGAGTCGGAACGTCAATTGACCAAGCTCGTGGAGGAGATCAACCGCTCCATTACGGACGAGGAGGCGGTGCTGCTACCTGCTACCTTTGGTTTGACCTCGATGGAGCCGATCGAGTTCCTGCGTGCGAAATGCCGTAAACCGGTTCATTTCGTGCAACCTGTGCCGCCCTCGGTCTCCGGCATCCGCACACAGCAGCGGCTGCAAGACCGCTTCATGGCGTTGGGCGGCGACTTCTTCTTGGGCGACCGAGTGGAGAACGCTATCTTCGAGGAGAACCGCATCACCGGTTTGCGTACCCACAACCATGGCGACATCCTGTTCCATGCGGATCACTATGTGTTGGCTACGGGTAGCTTCTTCAGCAACGGCATTGTCGCCCGTCCCAACCTCGTCTATGAGCCAGTATTGGGAGCGGATGTCTATTACGATGCCTCCCGCGAATCGTGGTTCGACAAGAGCGTGTTCAACCCGCAGCCCTACATGCGCTATGGCATCCTGACTGACGAAGCCTTGCATCCCCTCAAGGAGAAGAAACCGATCAGCAACTGCTATGCGGCTGGTTCTATCCTCTCCGGCTATAATCCGCTGGAAGAGGGGTGCGGCAGTGGCGTCGCTATCCTCACGGCTTTTGATGTTTCCGATAAGATTCTCTCTTCAAAATAGGTATGAGTCATGAATTTACAACAATATAACCTCAGCGAGAACAACTTTGAGCAGTGCATCAAGTGTACGGTGTGTACCGTCTATTGCCCGGTCATCCCGGTAAACCCCAAATATCCCGGTCCGAAGCAGGCGGGTCCAGATGGGGAGCGTTTTCGCCTGAAGGCTTCCGACTATTTCGATCCCTCCTTGAAGTATTGCCTCAACTGCAAGCGTTGCGAGGTGGCCTGTCCGAGTGGTGTGCGCATCGGCGACATCATCCAGGCAGCTCGTATCAAATATAATCATGAGCGTCCGAAACTGCGTGACCGTATCTTGGCCAACACCGATTTCATGGGGAACATCGCTACCCGTGTGGCTCCGTTAGTCAACCTGACCTTGGCGCTCCAGCCGGTCAAGTTGGCGTTGGATGGTGTCTTGGCAATCGACTATCGGCGCTCCTTCCCCTCCTATGCCACACGCACCTTTGAGCGCTGGTATAAAGAGGAGCTGACCGCGGCCAGCCAAGAGGCGTTCCCTCGCCACGTCAGCTATTTCCACGGTTGCTACGTCAACTACAACTACCCGCAGTTAGGCAAAGACTTGGTGAAGATACTCAATGCCATCGGCTATGGCGTACACCTCTTGGATGATGAGCATTGCTGTGGTGTCGCCTTGATCTCCAATGGATTGATCGACAAGGCTCGTCGGCAGGGGACGAAGAACATCGCCTCCATCCGGCGCTCTATCGAGGAGGAGGATCGCACGGTATTGGCCACCTCTTCCACCTGCGCCTTCACCTTGCGTGATGAGTACCCGCATCTGTTAGGCATCCCCAACACCGACGTACG
>CAMGEM010000213.1 GCA_946055095.1 uncultured Parabacteroides sp.
GGGAAGAGGTGCAGGGCGTTACGGAACTGGGCAGCGGCTAACTTCGCCTTTTCGATATTGTCGCCATCCGCCTTGTTGATGATGATGCCATCCGCCATCTCCATGATGCCACGCTTGATGCCTTGCAGCTCATCCCCAGTACCGGCCAATTGAATCAGCAAGAAGAAATCGACCATGGAGTGTACGGCCGTCTCGCTTTGGCCTACACCTACGGTCTCCACAAAGACCGTGTCGAATCCCGCCGCCTCACACAGCACGATGGTCTCACGGGTCTTTCGGGCCACACCTCCTAACGAGCCGGCCGAGGGTGAGGGGCGGATAAAGGCGTTCTTCTCACGAGAGAGTGCCTCCATACGGGTCTTGTCTCCCAAGATACTGCCCTTGGAGCGCTCGCTACTGGGGTCGATGGCCAAGACCGCTAACTTATGTCCCTTCTCCAAGAGGTGCATACCGAACACATCAATCGAGGTACTCTTTCCGGCACCCGGCACACCTGTGATGCCGATACGCATAGACTTGCCTGCGAAGGGAAGGCATTTCTCGATGATCTCTTGCGCTACCTGTTGATGCTCATGCTTGGCGCTCTCCACCAACGTGACGGCTTGGCTGAGCACGGTGATGTTCCCTTTCAAGATGCCCTCCACGTATTCAGCGGGGGTATAACTCTTGCGTTGCACACGCTTCTTCATGTAGGGATTCACCGTTGGGACATCGGCGATACCCTTGTTCACTTTCAATCCTTTATACAGATCGTCATTCTCTGGATGTTCCATACTGATCGCTTATTTATAGGCAGTGACCTTGATCAGACGAATAGGTCCGTTCGGGTCGTTGCACACAACGTTTATGAGGGTTTCTAATTTGGTCTTGACCGTTTTCGGGTGGATAGCCACCTTGTAGAGGGTGGTAGCCCCAGGCTTCAGCTCCTTCTTGCCGCCCGAGATGTCGATGCGCTCATCGTCGCAGGTCACGCTATAAATCGACAGCGGTGTCTTGCCTGTATTGGTGATCTCGAAGGTGCCGATTACCTTGCCGCCAATCAATGGGATGCCCCGTTGTTTATCCGGCAGCTGTCCAAACTCCAGCAGGGTGCCTGAGAGTTGTGCCACAGGAGCCTGTGCCTTCTCTGAGGATGAGAGCTTACTGAAATTATCAATCACGTTAGCGGCCACATGGATCTTGCCCTCTACCTCCTCTTTCTTACCGGGGAGCGTGAGCGTGACGGGGATCTCCGTAGTCGCACGCCCTTTCCGTTTCACCGCCTTGGCATCAAAAAGGAGTGTGATCGCTCCCTCCTCGCCAGCGGCCAAGGACTCCGGGGAGACCTGTGCCAGCAGGTAGTTGGGCACCTTCCCTAACTGGATGCGCACAGGGCTATCACTCTCGTTCTTGACATGGATCTTCTCGCCCAAGGTCTCATCCTGACGGATGCTGCTGAACAGCACCTGTTTCGTGTGGAGCTTTAACGGACCTATGGCGTAGGGATAGACAAAGACCGGCTTCACCGGTTTGGGCGTTACCGATCCCTTGATCGCTAAGTTGTAGCTGCCCTTTTTCCCGTTGCTATAGATAGAGACAGTCTTGTAGAAGGGGCCGGGACGTCCTTTCGGGTCATACGAGACCTTGATCTCGCCAGTCTGTCCCGGTGCGATCGGTGCTTTGCTCCATTCGGGGCGTGTGCAGCCACAAGAAGCGGTGACACGAGTGATTACCAAGGGAGCATCGCCCGTGTTTTGAATCGTGAAGACGTGGCTGGCCAACCCATCCGCTTCGGCTATCGTGCCGAAGTTGTAGGTCAACTCTTTCGCCACGATCCGGGCTCCTTTGTCGGCCCAAACCGCGGTCACGCAACATAACGTCACGATCAACAGGATGATTTTGTGGCTGTTTAACATGGCTTTCGTTTTGCTGTTTGCATCCAGGGGGAAGGCTTACTGCACCTCCCCACGGATATTCATGATGAAACTACCGGTCTTACCGTTGCTATAAATGGAGATTGTTTTGTTGAACGTTCCCGGTCGGTTGGAGGGATCGAACGTCACTTTGATCTCCGCGCTCTTGCCCGGGGCGACCGGCTCTTTGGGCCATTCCGGTGTGGTGCAGCCACAGGAGGCGATCACACGGGTGATGACTAAGGGCATATCACCCGCATTGGAGATGGTAAAGGTATGTGATACTTTCCCGTCTGTTTCTTTGATGACACCAAAGTTGTAGCTGGTTTCCTCAGCGGAGATCACCGCTTTTTTCTGTGCGGAGGCCAATCCGGTAGCTAACAGGATGGCCATGAAAATAAAGAGAATCCGTTTCATATTTTTCCTTGTTATATGATTTTTGGGCAAAGATAGTGCAAACCGAATGCAAAATCATCGAGCTTTTGCTCGAATGTTTTGCTGAGGTGCCGCCTATCTTCGCTGTTTTTGCAGCAAAGATACTTAATCTTCAAAATATATAGGCCATAATTCTTGGATTCTTCTCGCCATATTGTAGGCCAAGAGGGGAGGAACGGCGTTGCCAATCACCCGATAAGCCCCCGAGGGGTTGAGCTGAAAGCGTTTGCTATCTGCTTTGTAGGCCACGAAAGGATAGTCGGGTGGGAAGGTTTGGATCAGGGCACATTCCCGCGGGGTAAGCCGTCGCTCAGTCCATCCTCTGCGGAGCTCCTCCTCCAGGATGCCGCCATGCTCCTTCGATAGGCGGCGGTATTCGATGTTGCCGTGATGCTCGGAGCGAATCGTGGGGGCCAGACCATCTAAGTGAATCTCTATCTGTCCCTGCCAATGGGCACCTAAGTAGCGGGCCTTGGAATAGCGACGTTGGGAAAGGTCGAGGCTCTCTTCCGGCTCTTTCAGCCCCTCGAAGATGGCTCGGCAGGGGACAGGCGGTAGCAGTCCCTTGTCCGTTTCCGGTGTATAGTGATGGGTAGGAGCCGGGTAGGGGTTATACGCAGCAGGGATGTGCGCTTGCTCCAAGTTGGCCCTTGCCTCCGCGGTCAACGCATTGCGGCGAATCCCGATGAAGATCACACGCTCACGGGTTTCTGGCACCCCATAGTTACCCGCATGAAGCACTTGCGGCGGCAATACGATGTAGCCATCATCCGCCGCTTGCGCAAAATCTTGTTGGATGATGTGATGCGCATCCCCCAAGCTGACCAAGCCCTTCACGTTCTCTGCGATGAAGATCTTGGGCTTCGTGATGTCGATCACCTGCTTCATCCAGTAGTAGAGCTTGCCACGGCTCTCCTCGGTAGGAATCTCCTCGTCGCGTTTCTTCCCATCATGCGCTTTGTCTGACTTGAAGCCCATGCGTTTCCCCGCCACGCTGAAGTCTTGGCAGGGAAAGCCGCCAGTGACAAGATCCACCTCCTCCGGAAAGACCTTCGTCCCTTGTTGATGCGCCTTCACCAAATCGACAATGCTCGCTTGATGGTAGATGGAGGGGGCATAATGAAAGCGAGCCATGTAGTTGCGCCAAGCAACAAAGGCCTCTTTCAGGATATCATTGGCGAAGACCGTGCGGAAGCGGTTTCGCTTGAGCAAGACCCATTGGGCATTGATGGGGCGTTCGATCCACGGGGAATGTGCGCCCACCGATTGCTGGTGACAGATAAATCCTCCCTCAAAGCCCAGATCCATCCCGCCACAGCCCGAGAAGAGGGAGAGCATCGTCAAGGGATGC
>CAMGEM010000214.1 GCA_946055095.1 uncultured Parabacteroides sp.
TGCTGAAAGAGGCCGCTCGCCAAGTCATACCGCCACAAGAAGGAGCGGTTGCGATACCCTTCGATACGATCATCGGGCACCAAGACACGGATGAAATCGGGATTCTCTTTCGGTCCCTCCTCCTCGCAGGTGAAAAGCAAGGTCTGTTCGTCAGGCGTGAAGACAAAGTAGCCTTCAGGAAGTTGCTTGGCTAAGGAGTTCTGGGCGAAGGTGGCTGGATCGACCGTGATGAGCTCTCTGCCTGATGCGGTCTTTTGCGTGTAATAGAGCAGGTCGCTTTGGGGCATCCATTCCGCCTGGTTCAAAAAGCCGTTCTCCTCTAACAAGACACGCCCGGTAGCGGTCTCTACCAAGCGAGCGAAATAGTCGGTTTTATCGGCCGATTGGCGGTCATAGAGACGCACCAAGAGATACTTCCCGCTGGGCGAGAGCTGTGCGGCTTGGTAGTTCTTGCCGTCGAGCATCAGTTTGGGATGGTAGTAACGCTCCGGGTCAGTCGTAGCGACCACCTCTGCGGTTTGCTCACTCTTGAAGGTCGCTTGCAGTTTCGGGGCCACGCTATCTTGCGGGGTAGTCAGGTATTTCACGACTACCTGATAGCGTTTCGGCTCCATGATCAATTCGGAGGAGGTACCCACGTTTTTTCCCTCCACGAAGACCTCCATGTGGTCCATACCGCTCACGCTGAGCGTGCCTTTAACGTAGCGATCGCTGCGCAGGTAGAAGGAGAGGAGATTCAACGTGTAACGGTCTGTTTTTTCAGCGAGGCTGTCAGTGAGATCAACCGTGTGCGCATTAGCTAAGGCTCTTTCTGTGGAGAGATTGGCTTTCAATAGGTTCTTCACGTCGAAGGCTTGGCCATTGACATCGGTGCTGTCGGCTAAGATGGGGCTTTGCACGGGGTAAGGTCCTGCCAGTAGGGCCTGTTTCACCGTTACCTCTGTCTGTGCTTGGAGCGAGAAGGCAGAGAGGCATAAAGCCGATAGGAATAAGAAGGATTTATACATATAATATATAGTGTGTATAGTGTTAGATAATAAATGGATTATTCAGGATGCCATCAATCCAAGGGGCCTTCCCACACGAAGCAATCCTTGAAAAGAGGCTCCTTCTTTAAATGAGTCGGCTCTGCGAAAAGACCGAACACGGAAGATCCGGAGCCAGACATGGCCGCATAGAGTGCCCCTTCCGCATAAAGCTTCTCTTTGATCTGCCCGATCAGCGGATGACGGGGAAAGACACTCGCTTCGAAATCGTTGACCATCGCCTCTTTCCATTGATCAACAGGCAGCTGAATAATCTCTTTCAGGGAGCGAGCCGGCGCGCACGGAGTCACTTGGGCATAGGCTTCCGCCGTGGAGACAGCCACCTCCGGCTTCACCAAACAGAGGTGGTAGCCCTTTAGGGAGAGGTTGATTGACTCGAAACAATTACCTGTCCCCGTAGCGAAAACCGGTTGGTTACGGATGAAGAAGGGACAATCGGCTCCAATGGGTGCGGCAATGGCCTCTAACTCCTCAGGTGTGAGTCCTAACCGACAGCAGTCGTTGACTAATCGCAACATAAAAGCCGCGTCTGCGGAGCCTCCTCCCAAGCCGGCACCAAAAGGGATGGCTTTCAACAGATGGATCTCCAAGGGAGGAACCTCTCGCACCTTTCGCAAGGCATGGAGCGCACGGATCACCAAATTCTTCTCAGGTGGTGCATCGACGGCGATGCCAGTGGCGTGAAAACGATCGGTTTCTGCGGGGACGATCTCCAAGGCCTCCTTCACCGGGATGGGATAAAAGATGGTTTCTATATTATGGTAGCCGTCGGGGCGTTTACTGACAACGTTTAGCCCCAAGTTGATTTTTGCGTTTGGAAAACAGATCATGTGGAATGCGTTTAGGAAATACTATTGGAATGAATCGGGTAGGGGAAGCGCGCCTTCCTTTACCAACAAGAGGCGTTTTGCCTCCAATCCTCCTGCGTAACCTGTTAGTTTGCCTGAGCTACCAATCACTCGATGGCAAGGGATCAACAGGGAGAGGGGATTGGCGCCAATGGCGTTGGCTACGGCACGCACCGCTCTCGGGCGGCCTATCTGTTGGGCAATCGCTGCATAGGAACAGGTCTGGCCGTATGGGATCTTTCGTAAAACCTCCCAGATCTCCTGTTGGAAAGCGGTACCTACGAGTCGTAAAGGAAGGGTGAACGTCTGTCGCTCACCCTCGAAATAGGCTTGCAGTTGCATGCGGGCTTCTCGCAGCAAAGGGGTATCGCACGGTAGAAAAACGGCGTGCAATCCCTTTTGCATCCGGCGAGCCATCGCTTCCCTCCGGGAGGGGTTGCTCAACCAGTCGCACAAACAAATTGTTCCCTCGCACTCGCCTAAAAGTAAATCGCCGGCTGGCGAGGGAAAAACTTGTGTGTATAAGATCGGATCCTGTACGGGCATGACCAATTAGCAGTGCATAGCCTCTACCTCATCGGTATGCAACGGAATACGTTTGCCTAAGCGGCGAGCGCCATCTGCTGTGATTAAATAATCCTCCTCGTTACGGATGCCTGAGAAATCTTTGTAGGTGAACAGCTTGTCGTAGTTGATGAACTCCGTGAACTTCTGCTCTTTGTACCACAAATCCATCAATTCAGGGATGAAATAGATACCCGGCTCGATGGTCAACACAAAGCCCGGCTCCAGCTTACGACCCAAGCGCAAGGACTTACGGCCAAACTGCGTGCTCTTCGGCTGTCCGTTGTAACCTACGTAAACCTCGCCCAGGTTCTCCATGTCATGTACGTCGAGACCCATCATGTGACCCAAGCCACAGGGCATGAACATGGCATGCGCACCCGCCTTGACTGCCTCCATCGGATCGCCCTTGACGAAACCTAACTCCTTCAAACCCTCCATGATCACCTTGCAAGAGAGCTCATACACATCTACGAAGGGAACACCCGGACGCAATGCGGCCACGGCTGCTTCGTGAGAAGCGACTTGAATATCATAGATCTCTTTCTGACGAGTGGTGAACTTCTTATCGGCTGGCATCGTGCTCGACATATCACCGGCATAACCCATCTCTGTCTCCGCACCGGCATCTAACAGCAACATATCACCCGACTTGATCACATGGCTATGATCGTGGTTGTGCAACGTCTGTCCATTGACCGTAGCGATGATGGGGAAGGAGAGCTCGTAGTTGTGCTTGAAAGCGGCCTCCGCTACGGCTGCGGCCACGTCAGACTCGCGCAAGCCCGGACGAATCAGCTGCATAGCGGCGATGTGCATGTCGGCTGTCACGTTACAAGCCTTCTCGATCTCGGCGATCTCCTCGTCGCTCTTATAGATACGCTGGTTCACGACACCCATAATGAAAGGTACGGAGGGTTTCTCCGCTCCCGGAACCACGCCTAACCATTGCAACAGCTTGATCTGATGCTCTGCACGATAGGTAGGCAGGTAGTGGATCGGTTGTCCCTTCGCTTGTGCGGCTTTCAAATAGCTTTCGATCTCTTTCAGGGGGCGCACCTCGTTGATACCGGCTGCCTCGCTCTTCTCTTTCAGCGTAGGTTGTGTGCCCATCCAAACAATCGCATCAATGGTTAATTCATCGCCGAAGATAATCTCCTTGTCGTTGTCAATGTCGAT
>CAMGEM010000215.1 GCA_946055095.1 uncultured Parabacteroides sp.
AATTATATGAGTTCAGTCGCAAAAATAATAATTATTTGGTTATCTCCTTTCAGTCGGATGGAAAGATAACGGATTTTTCCGGTTTAGTTATTCAAGTCTCGAATGCGAGCGGCCACATCCTCCATCAACCACTTGGGCGTGGAGGTAGCCCCACAGACACCCACTCGCTGAATGCCTTTGGGGAGAGGCTCGCTGATCTCCTCCACCGCAGAGATAAAGCAGGCATTGGGATTGGCTTTGCGGCACTCTTCAAACAGCACCTTGCCATTCGAGCTCTTCCGACCGGCCACAAAATAGACCCAATCGTGCTCCGCGGCGAATCGCTTGATACTGGGCAACCGATTGGCCACTTGCCGACAAATGGTATCGAAGTAACTGAACGAGACACCCTCCGCCATCCGTTGCTGAATGGCCTCCACGATCGCCTTGAAACCATCCAACGATTTGGTCGTTTGCGAGAAGAGACAAATGGCCCGATGGAAATCCAACCGATCCAAGTCCGCTACCTTCTCAATGACGATAGCGGTACCTTCCGTTTGCCCCACTAACCCATTCACCTCCGCATGACCCTGCTTGCCATAAATGACCAACTGGGTTCCTTCCGCACGGCTCTCTTGGTAGCATTTGTGGATCTTGCGCTGCAAACGCAAGACGACGGGGCAGGTCGCATCCACGATGGTGATCTGGTTCTGTCGCGCCAACGCATAGGTAGAGGGAGGCTCACCATGGGCACGCAACAGCACCTTCGCCCCTTTCAACGTGGCGAAAGCGGCATGGTCAATCGTTTGCAAGCCTTTGCGTTCCAGACGTTCCACCTCCAATCCATTGTGCACGATGTCACCCAAGCAATAGAGCGTATGGGTGTCGTTCAACTCCCGTTCCGCACTCTCGATGGCATTCACCACCCCGAAGCAAAACCCTGAATCCTTATCAATCTCAACCTCTACCATATATAATATAGGTTATGCTTGGGCAGCGATCACCCGTTGATACTGCGCCATGATCCATTCCTTCTGCTCCGCCAAGCTCATGTGGGAGTTGTCCAACACCACGGCATCAGGTGCCTGCCGCAGCGGACTCTCCGCACGGGTGGAGTCGATGTAGTCCCGTTTCTTGACATTGGCCAACACCTCCTCATACGAAGCGGGCATACCCTTGGCCTTCAACTCATCCACCCGCCGTTGGGCACGCACCTCAGGCGAGGCGGTCACAAAGAGTTTCAACTCCGCATCCGGGAAGACCACCGTGCCGATGTCTCGACCATCCATCACGATGCCCTTCTCCTTGCCCATGGCCTGTTGCTTCGCCACCAAGGCACGACGCACAAAGCCCAAGGCCGCCACCGGGCTGACATGATTCGCCACGGCCATGCCACGGATCTCCTGTTCCACATTCTCTCCATTGAGATAGGTGTCCGCACGACCGGTCTCGCTGTTCATCCGGAAAGCGATTTCCAACGAGGGCAAAGCCGCTTGCAAAGCGGCCTCGTCGATCTGATCGCCGTCGAAGAGCTGATGACGAAGGGCATACAGGGTCACGGCCCGATACATCGCCCCGGTATCAATATAGGTATAACCAATCGCTTTCGCCAAGTCTTTCGCCATCGTGCTTTTCCCGCTCGACGAATGACCATCTATCGCTATGACTATCTTCTTTTCCATCACCTGTTTCCTCTTTTACGCCTTCAAAGCCTGTTCAATATCCGCGATAATATCCTCAGCGTTCTCGATACCGACAGAGAAACGGATCAAGTCAGGTGCCACACCCGCCTCTCTCAACTGCTCATCCGTCAACTGACGATGGGTATGGCTGGCGGGATGCAACACACAGGTACGGGCATCTGCCACATGCGTCACGATAGCGGCCAACTTCAGGCTATCCATGAATCGGATCGCCACGTCACGACCCCCCTTCAAGCCAAACGAGAGCACACCGCACGAGCCTTTCGGCAGGTATTTCTGTTGCAACGCATGGTAGGGATTCTCCTCCAGATCGGGATAGTGCACCCAAGCCACCTTGTCGCATTGGCTCAGCCAGCGAGCCACCTTCAAGGCATTCTGGCAATGTTGCGGCATACGGAGGTGTAGCGTCTCTAACCCTAAGTTAAGCAGGAAGGCATTCTGCGGCGATTGGATAGAGCCCAGGTCGCGCATCAACTGACTGGTCGCTTTGGTGATGTAGGCCATCTTGCCAAAGGCTTTCGTATAGGTCAAGCCGTGATAAGAGGGATCCGGCTGGCAAAGACCGGGGAACTTATCGGCATGTGCCTCCCAATCGAAGTTGCCACTATCTACGATGCAACCTCCCACGCTGGTCGCATGGCCATCCATGTATTTCGTAGTGGAATGCGTCACGATGTCAGCGCCCCACTCAAACGGGCGACAGTTGATCGGTGTAGCGAAGGTGTTGTCCACGATCAAGGGTACGCCGTGGCTATGTGCGATGCGGGCAAACTTCTCGATGTCAAGCACCATCACACCCGGATTAGAGATGGTCTCACCAAACAGCAATTTCGTGTTGGGGCGGAAGGCCTTGCTGATCTCCTCTTCGCTGGCATCTTGATCGACGAAGGTACATTCAATGCCCAACTTCTTCAAGGTCACCGCCAACAGGTTGTAGGTGCCTCCATAAATGCTGGTCGCACTGACGATGTGATCGCCCGCCTCGCAGATATTGAAGAAGGCAAAGAAACTGGCAGCCTGACCCGAAGCGGTCAAGATAGCGCCCACGCCTCCTTCCAAAGCAGCGATCTTAGCAGCTACGGCATCATTCGTCGGGTTCTGCAAACGGGTATAGAAATAACCACTCTCCTCTAAATCGAACAGCTTGGCCATCTGCTCACTCGTCTCATACTTGAATGTGGTACTCTGATAGATCGGAAGCACGCGCGGCTCTCCTTTCTTGGGTTGCCATCCTCCCTGCACACATAGGGTTTCCGGCTTGAAATCTTGTTGCATAACTATATCTTTATTGGAATCATTTTTCTGTTCGCGAATGTAGGAAAAATCTACGGGATAGTATGCGATTGCGGATCAAAGTCCGCAATGACACGAACGGATGTGGGCACACTGCCCTAAAGGGACGAAGAACCTACTTCTGGACAGCAGTGGTGTCACGCGCCTGCTCCGCCTGCTGCCGCTCGAACATCTTCCGCTTCGAGATCACATCAGGGGTCGGTAGGTTGTTGTAGTTGCGCCAGGTGGAGGAGCGTTTGGCGTTCTTCTTGTGGATACGAGCCTTCTTGCTGGTCGCCTCCGCCGCGTCAAACGTAGCTATGGAGGCAGGTCCCGTAGGCGGATTGCGTTTCAACTCCTCTTGGATCGATTCATAGACAGGAGGCAATCCCTTGAAACGGGGATTATGGTGCCAAAAGACCTGGGGTGGCAGTTTATTGAGAGGCACCTTTCGATGCGGGTTTTGATCGGTTCCGATGTATTCGGAGAAATCCTTGGTGATCGGAGGATCCGCATGAGGAGCCATTTGGGGTGTACCGACCGGCTCTGCGTTGATCAACTCACCCCGCTCAATCGCTCGTTTGACCTCAGGATCCAGCCTCACGGTGTCTTGCCCGGCTAAGACCCGTTGCAACCAAAGCGAATCCTTGGCTGTCCAGGTTTGCTGCGCCCAGATGCGTA
>CAMGEM010000216.1 GCA_946055095.1 uncultured Parabacteroides sp.
ATGATTCAATAGATTATAGCAAGAGACCTCTGCGCTAAACTGCTTGAATGTGTAACGCAAGCCGAGGTTCGCCAATAGATACCCTTTAATTACGAAATCCTCGTCCAGATAAGGTTCATCATCTTTGATGACCATTAGATTCCCATACGGGGCAGGTTGGTTAGAGCGATAGTTCAAATGAAGATTGAGCCACAAACCCTTTGCGAAGTTCAGTTCTTTCTCGGTGATCAGTTGGAAGATAAACTCTGGTGTGTTGTGTACTTTATCGTTTTTTTGCGAGCTATACATATATTCCACACTGAGGGTTGGTTGATAGGTTGCGCTGGCATACAGATTGAAATCCTGCTGTTGATAGCGCAAGACCTGCTCCAAACCTAATGTCTTGACTGTTCCCGCATTGTCATAGCCTACCGCAGTCAATGTGATGACATCAGTGGCCACATTATAGAAGAGATTAGCCTCATAGGATAGTTTCTTGGGGATGAAATCAATAGAGGAAGAGAGCTGCACACTGTTGAAATATTGCGGATTCAGGTTCTCTGCCCCAGGGTAGCTGGTTGTGGAGACTCGATAGAAATAGGGTGCGTCCACGAAAGCGCGTGCATAAGAGAGCTTAGCGTTCCAACGGCTATTGGGCAGATAGATCAGTGAAAGACGCGGCGAGAGCACATTGATCTTGTGACTGTCGTAGCGGCTCTTGAAATCATAGCGCAAGCCAATATTCCAGATCCATTTGGGTGATGGCGCATGTTTCCATTGCGTGAAGAGCGAGAAACTTTGCTCAATACCGTTCTTGAAGAGCAGGTTACGGTCGTTGCGTAGGTTCAAGCGTGTACGGCCAAACTGATCGCCAAAGGTCAGGTCGTTGTAAAACAGGTCGAAATGCTCATATTGTGCGCCCCACAACAGATTGCCGTGCATACGGTCTGACTGATAGTCGTAGAAGAACTTGGCGGTTGCCCCCATGGTGATGTCTTGCCAACTCTGGTGCAGGAAAACGCCGTTGGTCGCAAGGATAGGCGAGGTGACGGTCTCATCCTCCAACAACGGAAATTCAATCTCCGCGAAATCGGTGGGGATAGAATCGCCCATCATACTATAGATATTCGTTCGCTCAAAATCCACGAAAGCGGAGGCCTGCACCTCCACCTTGCCAATGTGGGAGTTGAATTGCAAATCACCTCGGGTAGTCTCGGTGCTGCGTCCTGGTAGCTGGCCATTGATGTCGTCATACTTGTGATAGTCGTAGGTGGAGACAAAATACATATTCGTATAGGCAAAGGTACGCTTGCTGTGTTGCTGGTTGAACATGAATTTCCACTTGTTCCACTGATAGGTAAATCCAAAATCGTAGGCGGGTTTACGGTTGTAACCATCCACATAGAGATAGCCGTCTCGGGGAACTAAGCCGTAGGCGTAAGGGCTATCCTTACCGATCGTGTGCTTATAACCGTTAGCCGAGTAAAGCCCTGTCCAAATGAATAGGTCGCTTTCCACCAGTCTTTTTCCAAATAACACATAGCTTTTGAAGGCATCGCCTGATCCATATCCAGCGCCAAATTCCAATCCATCCACGTCGCGTCCCTCCTTGGTGATCAGGTTGACCACGGCGGTCAAGGCCACATTACCATACAAGGAGGAGGCAGGGCCACGCAACACCTCTATCTGTTTTAGCTTCTCTAAATTGATGCGATAGTCGGGCGACTCGCTGTTGGTACAACGGCTGTTCAGACGGTGTCCGTTGAGCAGGATCAGGATATTCTCTTGGGAGTAGGCATTGATACCTCGCATACTGAGGTTGGCCTCCTCTCCTTCCACCGGGGTCATACCTGGCACGTAGGCGCAGAGCACATCCCGCAGGTCACGTGCGTGAATGGCCCTGATCATCTCCTCAGTAATGATCGTGACGGGCACAGGGGCCTCCTCCAAGGTCTCCGCCT
Organism: uncultured Parabacteroides sp.; assembly: GCA_946055095.1. GTDB lineage: Bacteria > Bacteroidota > Bacteroidia > Bacteroidales > Tannerellaceae > Parabacteroides. Next base: position 1,941 of record CAMGEM010000216.1, read on the forward strand.
GTTGGGAGGCAGTCACCAAGGTGACCTTGCCGCTCTGCTGATTGCGTACCATATCGGCAAAACGCTCTGAATCGTTGAGTGAGACACTGTAATAGGGATTCTCTTTCAGCAACAGGCTTACATACCGAGTGGCCTCTTGCTGATTGTCTTGCGCTAAGTGGCAGAGAGCTAACAGCCGATAGGCACTGACCAACAAGGTCCCTTTATAACTCTGGAGGTGCTGATCCAGGAGTTGGATGGCCTGATCTATATGGCCAATCTGAAATTCTTTCTCCGCCTCCTCATAAGTGGATTGGCTTTGGGTAGCCACTTGTGCCTGTCCCACTGTCGCGCAAAGCAAAGCCAACAGAAGGATGAGGGGACGTATGATGTGCCGAAGAACCTGCATGTTTCTTTTACTTATTAGATGGTTCATATAACAATTTCTATATAAAGAAATTCCAACGGCGAAGATACGAACTATTTCTATCTGTGCGTCATGATACACCATTTTTCCGCCTAAATACCTCGTTTATGGTATTGCGCACCGCCTGCAAACCAACTATTTTTGCAATCAGAAAGGTAGAACTAAAATAGAATAGAACTATGGCAAAGATTTATGAGAACTTGACCGCCTTGATTGGCCATACGCCCTTGGTGGAGTTGAAACAAATAGAGAAAGTTGAGCAGTTACAGGCAAGATTGATTGCGAAGGTGGAGTATTTTAACCCGGGTGGCAGCGTGAAAGATCGCATTGCCTTGGCGATGATTGAGGATGCGGAGGAGAAAGGTTTATTGAAACCGGGTGCTGTGATTATTGAGCCCACCAGTGGTAATACAGGTATCGGATTGGCGTGGGTAGCCTCTGTGAAGGGCTATAAATTGATTCTGACCATGCCTGAGACAATGAGCGTAGAGCGACAGAACCTGCTGAAAGCCTTGGGGGCTACGTTGGTCTTGACCCCCGGAGCAGAGGGTATGAAAGGGGCTATCCGCAAGGCGAACGAGCTGAAAGAGCAGCACCCGGGTGCGATCATCCCGCAGCAGTTTGAGAACCCCGCTAACCCGGCTATCCATGAGCGGACCACCGCCGAGGAGATCTGGCAAGATACGGATGGTGTGGTCGATTATTTTGTGGCAGGTGTGGGCACAGGCGGTACGCTGAGCGGCACGGCAAAAGGTTTGAAAAAGCATAATCCGTTGCTGAAAGCGATTGGTGTGGAACCAGCCGGCTCCCCGGTGCTTTCTGGAGGAACCCCGGGTCCGCACAAGATTCAAGGTATAGGTGCTGGATTCGTGCCTAAGAACTTTGATGCGTCAGTGGTCGATCAGGTGATCCCCGTGCAGGATAATGAGGCGATCCGTGCTTCTCGTCTGTTGGCGAAACATGAGGGATTGCTGGTGGGTATCTCTGCGGGTGCGGCCATCCATGCGGCCATCCAGTTGGCGAAGAAGGAGGAGAACAAGGGTAAGACCATTGTCGCCCTGTTGCCTGACACGGGCGAGCGTTACCTCTCCACCGTTTTGTATGCGTTTGAGGAATATCCTTTATAAGTAGTAGGCGTATGACGACCGAACACACATTCCTGATAGCGGATAATCAGTTCATCACGCAGGTGGGCTTACGTTGGCTGATTCGTCAGACCTACACCGATGCGTTGATCCATGAGGTAGCGGATAAGCGTGCCTTGCTGGCCG
>CAMGEM010000217.1 GCA_946055095.1 uncultured Parabacteroides sp.
ATCCGACAGGTGGTGCGCGGTTTCTTTCCCACGAAGCTCTTCTCTACGTCGATGTAGCCAGCCTCGCTCAGCTTATCAAGCTGCACGCTGAGGTTGCCCGCCGTAGCTCCTGCCTTCTCCCGGATATAGACAAAATCGGCCTCTTCCGTGCCCAATAGGAGCGACATCACGGCCAGACGAAGCTGGGAATGCAACAGCGGATCTAACTCTTTGAACATTTTGCCTTCAATTCACGATTTAACAAATGGCCGGGGATAATCATCATCTCCGCGAAGATTGCCCCGAAGAGCAACAGGCCATGATGAGAGCCTATCAGCAAGATACCGAAGGAGAGTAATGTGCCAATCGCCCCACACCACGTACTCGCCTTATGCTTATTGACTAACCCCGTCAAGGTACAGCCCATGCCCATCAAGAGGGGGATATAGAAATAGATGTTGATCTTTCCTTGAAGTGCCGGATAGTAGGAGAAGAGGGAAAGCAACAGGGCCACCACGCCGAACACGGTCCATAGCTGCCCGGTTATGCGCTCCATGTAATTGCGTGTTCCACCCTCCGAACGATCCTTCCGAGAGAAATAGAGCGTAGCTGGATAGCAAATCACTGGCAACAAGAACCAAATAAACTGGATGGTCCAATATGCATAGCGTTCAATCACATACCACATCACCAACGAGAGCAGCAACGTCATATAGCCCCAGATCAACAGGGGATAAGCGGCATGACGAGCAATATGCTCACGAGATTCCTGAATCATCTGAGTGATGAGTTCCAAACTTTCTTTTTCGGAGAGCTTCTTCTGTTCCATAATTGATAATAACGTGCTAAAGATTCATTTTCGTATGTCCTTCACTTATTTTAAGCGATTGCGCTCAGCCTCGTTCGCACTGTCCAGTTTCCGCTTATCCACTCGCTTGCCACTCTGGAAGTTCCAAGTAAGCGAGAACTTGAACTGTCGGCCCACCGACCCCAGACGGGTATCGGTAAGGATATCATAGCCGGGCAAATGGCTCACGTAGCTATATTGCTGATCGAAGAGGTTATCCACCTGAGCGGTCACCAACAGGCGATCTTTCGCCAACTTCTTACGCACAACCAATCCCAACGTATGGAAAGGATCGATCTCAGCCGTGCCCGAATGCAAACGGCTCTGCCCGGAGTAGCGAGCCTCGAAGGTAAAGTCCAAGGGCAAAGTGGCCGTGGCCGTCACGTTGGCGAAACCTAAATAGTGCGCCACGAACGGATCTCCCGCTTTCGCCCGGATGTCCTGCTTCACACCCGTCAAGTTGGCATTCAGCTTCAGCCACGGGAATGGCTCGAACGGTAGGCTCAACGCCACGAACCAATGGTTCTCCCGGTCTTGATTCAAATAGGTAATGTAGGAAGCATCGGGGTTCTCGCTATCCACCAAGGCATTTTCACGCACCAGGTTATGGTGCAACGTACCACCTACTGACAAGGTGTAGCGATAGGCATAGACAAACGTGAGGCTAAAGCGATTGATATAGGTTGGATCCAACAGCGGATTACCCACCACGTAGCTATACTCATTGCGCTGGATACGGTTCGGGTTCAAAGCCGAGAAGGCCGGTCGCTCGATGTTGCGGGCATACTGGCCAATCAACATATACCGCTTATAGGGATCGAAAGCCCGTGTCACGCTGACATTGGGGAAGAGATCGAAGTAATCTCGTTGCAGCTCACCCGCTTGGTCGGCCGTATTGGCATACTCCAAACGCAACCCGGCTTGCAGCGCCCAAGCACCCCAATCGCCTGAGAAACTCCCGTAGGCACCTGCGATGTGCTCATGATAGCGCAACACCGCCCCATAGCGAGCGATCGTCTCCCATTGTTGCTGTTTGTTCAAGCCCTCATAGACCGATTGGTCATCCATCAACGTATAGGTGTATTTCGCACCCAACTGATAGCCGATTTGGCGAGAAAGCTGTTTCCGGAAGGAGAAATCGGCCGTTGCCAAATCATAGTCCGCATCCACCCGACTGCGATAGGCCGTGTCTTGGGTAGCGGTGGCCTGCTCGTAACGCACCCGCTGCAGGTTATCCCCAGAGGAGGATTTACGCAGGTAGTTACCGATCACCTTCACCACCGACCCCTGCTGATCCAGTTTGTGCACATAGTTGGCGGTAGCTGACAGCGTGTGGTAATCCTGCCCTTGCGCATATTGCCCCAAACTGCGGATTCCCTCCGTGCCTTTTTCCAACCAAGAATCGTTTTCCGAATCCTGCTCACTATGCTGACGTACATACTCCAGTTCCGCACCGACCGTGTTCATGGAGTCAATCTCCAACATAGCGGCCAAACGCCCCGTTCCACCCCGACGTTGCTCCTCGCTCGTCTGATGGGCTTTGAATTGCCGATCGGCCTGCTGGTAAAGGCGCAACTCGTCAGACACACCTTTGTCTTTGGGGATAAAATCGCCATTTCCCGAAGCCTCCAAGTTCCATCGGCCAACCCGTGCCTGTATGGATGCCGAAGGGGTATAGGCATTCACGTCCGGGGAGAGGGAGGTGCCCATCGTCACATAGCCCTGAACACCGTTTTGTTGCCTATGGCGCAAGGAGATACGGATCACACCACCACGAGTGGAGGCCTCATATTCCGCCCCAGCGATCGGGATCACCTCAATGCTTCGGATGTCGTCCGCACGCAGCGAGTTGAGGTAGCGCACTAACGCCTCTCCCTCCAAACGCACCTCCCGTTCATCCACGAATACTTTCGTGCCAGAAGCACCATTGATCGAAAGGCCATTGTTGGAGAGCCATACCCCCGGAGCCTCTCGCAGCAGCTCCGAGCCATCCTTACCCGTCTGCGGCAATACGGAGAGCACAAAGCGATCTCCCTTCCGCTCGATCTGCGTGGCCCGCACGACCACCTCTCCTAAAGCCACCTGGCTCGTCGCAAAACGCAGCTCCAAGACCCCCTCTTGCGGCATCTCCACCGCTTGCTGAATCGGCTCATAACCTACATATTGCACATGCAGCTCATACTGCCCCGGAGCAGCCTCCAAAGTAAAACAGCCCAAGCTATCTGTCACCGCACCACTCACCTGCTCACCAGCCCGCAACAAAATAGCTGTCGCAAACTCTACCGGCTCACCTTGCGCATCTCTCACACGGCCTTGCAGCCTTTTCCCGATCTCCTCATTAGCCATGCCCGGCAGCAAGACACCCACTAACAAACACACCACCAAAACCAATCGTTTCATCTTTAATCTCCTGTTTGACTGTTTATACTAAATCAGAAAATGGTTTATTTTATAAACTATAAACTGATTAAAAAAGCAAAGGAGCTGCGCATATCTCCTTTGCATACCGCGAATATAGAGCAGTTTATTTTATAAACCAAGAAACAGATGAAGTTTTTTCAAGAAATCACTTTGCATAATGAAAACGCATCGAGAACACATAGACATAGCTTCCAATAATCACGATCTGCTATTGCTGACTCCAAAAGGATTAATTCCATAAGTCCTCAACTTTCATAGGTGTACCCTTGCCCTCCTCGATCTCTTGATCTCCCTTGCGCAAGAGATCAAGCATAGCCGATGAAGAAGAGATATAAGCTGTTTCATCTTCCGCATCAA
>CAMGEM010000218.1 GCA_946055095.1 uncultured Parabacteroides sp.
TAATGCCATTCTCAATCTATTCCCTCCCTTTATCTTTGCGATGTCGGAAGACAAAATGAGGTTTTAATTTTAAAAATGGAGGAGATTTTTTATGCAATTGATTTTGGTGAATAAGCAGAAAGAGGTGAGACGAGCCGTGTCGATGCAGGTGTTTCTGTTCGACTATCTGACGGAGGAGCAGCAGCAGGCGGTGCGACCGATCCTCAGGGTGTTGAAGCCACAGGCGCAAGAGAAGCTGTGTGCGGCGTTGATTGATTACATGGAGTTTGGCGTGGAGGAGGAGCCGGAGGATTACCTGTTGCGTATGGCCTTTCGCTACTTGACGGATGGGAAGCAACCTTCTGAGGGCAAGCGTGACACGGCTAAGATTCGCCCGTTAGTGGTTTCTCATTGGCATGAGGCGTTGCATCGCTTGGCGTATGATCGATGAGACGGGTTGCTTATGATAATGGATTTATTGGGATCTTAGATGGGATTTTTAAATGCGTTTATTGACAAATAAAAATGATTTATTATGGAGAGAAAAAGGATTAGTAATGTAGAGTTAACGACAAGTATGCAGGAGACGGCGTGCTTGGTGGAGGGAAGATGCTATCGAGGCGTTTTCTCGAAGGTGGGAGAGGCTCGCTACCTCTTTGAGGAGGCGGTGGTGACCACTCGTTGCGAGATGCGTAACCCGAAGCTGTACGAGGGACGTCACATCAGCTTGGTGCATCGGCAGAACGGACGCTATCAGGTGCACATGCGGACGATCCTGCCTGTCGATCAGGAGGAGGCGCAACAGTTGGCCTTTCAGGTGTATGATGAGTTGGTAACCGCTTTTAAGCAGATTCATTGATATGGAGGCGAGTTTCACGACATTGGGTAGGGGGCACAACGCTCCTTGCCTGCCCGTCAGCCGAGAGGAGTGGTTGGCGGCCAGAAGAGACCCGAAATTGGCTGATCTCTGCGCACGGATCAATGCGACGGATGACCCGAATCGGCAACGGGAGTTGAAGAGCCAGCTGCCGGTATGGACCCCTCGTTGCGGGGCGTTCAGGGAGCATCATCGGGCGGAGGTGGACGCTGTCTGTCCGTTGGATCGGTTGATGTTCGACATCGACGTGAAGGGGCAGACGGAGCATATCCTTACAGTTCTTACAGATTACAATAACGAAAAGTACATCGGTCCCTTCTTGGTGGACTTGGTGGAGGAGTCGGTGCGTCACGGCACACATGTGCGGGTGCAGAAGCCGGAGGGGATGTCGCCTGCGGAGGCCCAACAGCAGTTCGCGGCGTTGGTGCAGCTGCCCGTGGATCTCTCGGTGAAGAATGTGGCTGGTTGCATCTACTTAGTGCCCGAGTCGTTCGTGCGCTATGAGTCGCCCCTGTTCTATGCCCCTAATGTGATCGACCCGGAGACGTGGAAACAGCAGGAGCGTCCTTCGGCGGTGGAGGCAACGACTGTGGCCGCATCGGTGGATCAGGTGGGTGATTTTCCCGCCACCTATGAGGGGGTGGCATTTACCTATGTAGTGGATGCGCTCTGTGAGCAGTTAGGGGGTGTGCCTGCGCATGGGTCGAGAAACAACTTCATCTTCTCGATGGCTTGCCACCTGCGTTATCTCTGCCAAGACAATCCCCATTGGATTCGTCAGGTGTTGCCCACCTATGGCGAGGAGCCGGGACGGGTGTGGGGCACGATCCAATCCGCTTGCAACCGGGCTCAACCCACCACTATGCCCACTTTGGTGCGCAGAGCCATTGCGGTGGCGCAGGGCAGGAGCAGTGTGGAGCAGGTCGTGAAGGGCGAGGAGAACCCGTTTAACACACCCAATCCCCCGGCGTTTCCCGCTCGTCCACCTCGGCTGATCCGGCTGTTGGTGAGCAACGTGCATGAGATGTACAAACCGGCTGTCTCGATGCAGGTATTCCCGGCTTTGGGCATCCATCTCAATGGGGTGGAGGTGCGCTATGTGGATAATACCCGTCATGAGTTGGGTGGTTTCATGGGTATCTTGATGGCCCGTCAATCCATTGGCAAAGGCAGCGTGAACCAGCCTATCGAGCTGATCATGGAGGATATACGGGAGCGTGACGCGGCCAACCGTATGCAGGAGCGTGCCTGGAAGGAGGAGTGCAAACGGGCGAAGAGCAACGAGAAGAAGCCCAAGCGTCCGGAGGGGCTTTGCGTGCAGTACCTGATGTCTAACATGACCAATGCGGCCTTGGTGCAGCGATTGATCGACGCCGATTCGGCGGGCGGCAGGTGTCTCTTCTTGAAGTTGGATGAGATTGAGCAGCTGAGCCAGATCCGTGCCACAGGCGGTGCCAAGCCCAGCGAGTTGATCCGTCTCTCGTTCGACCGTGCCCTCTATGGGCAGGAGCGTGTGGGGCATGACAGCGTGAGTGGCACGCCACCCCTTCGGCTGAACATCACGGCCAGCACGACCGAGGCGGCGGGGATGAGCTACCTCAAGCCGGAGTTGGTGAACGGCACCCTTTCCCGCCTCTCGATCAGCACCATCATCAAGCCGGTGGAGATGCGTGGCATCCCTAACTTCGGCAATTACGACGAGCGCTATAAGCGGCTGTTGAAGCCCTTCCTGCGGGCCTTGGATGAGGCGAAAGGGTTGATCGAGTGTCGGCAGGCGGTGGAGATGGCCAAGCAGATGCTGGAGGAGAACGAGACACTCTATGAGTTGTCGAGCGACGAGGAGTTTCAGGTGCTCTCCTACCGTTCGGTACGGATGGCGTACGACCGGGCGATGTTGCTCTATATCTCGCAAGGGTGTCGTTGGACCACGGAGATCGAGCTCTTCTGTCGCTGGTCGATGCAGTATGACCTGTGGTGCAAGCTGCATTTCTTCGGCAGCGAGATGCACGCGCAGAACAGCAAGCAGCAGGCTTGCCAGCGTTGCCGGGGACCTCGTAACCTGTTGCGTTCGTTGCCCACCCGTTTCGAGTATGCCCATTTCTTGGCGGTTTATCACGCACAAGGGCGTACGGGCGATCCCAAGCAGCTGATCCACACCTGGACGAACCGTGGTTACGTGACGCTCGACGAGCAGAGTGGCGAGTATGTCAAGACGGTTGACTACTTGCGTAAGTTTGAGCCAGATAACCTTGAAACAAATTGAGTGTATGGAGATTATCTTGAGAAGAATAGTCAAGAAGGGGGATGTCATAGGGGGCATCCTCCTCAGCGAGGGGGAGCTCGTGTGCAACACGTTGGAGGAGGCCTCTACGGCGCTTTCACCGGGTGTCTATCCCATCGAGCGGGTGTATTGTGCCTCGCAGCGGCGTCTCGTCCCGTTGATCCGAACGGGTAGGCGGTTGCCCTGTGCCCATTGTCCCAAGTGCGCAAGGGATGGTTTGAATGTCCGTTTGCCTAACCACTGTCCCCAATTTCGGCCGGGGAATGGGGCGTATCATCGTCGGGATGGTACGATCTTGGTGGGGCAATGTGCCGAGGTCAACGGGCATCCGTTGCATGGCTTCCTGCTGCATCCGAAGTCCACCTTCTCCCGCTTGAACGACCGCCTCCGCAAAGCCTTCAACCGAGGGCAAGGCTGTTGGTTACGGGTGGAGGAGTAGGAGC
>CAMGEM010000219.1 GCA_946055095.1 uncultured Parabacteroides sp.
AGACATGAATATTACAGCGAACAAATACGTGGCGGTCACTTACGACCTCAACGTGGGTGAAGGTGACGAACGTGAGTTGATGGAGAAGGCAACGGTCGAGCGACCGCTCCAGTTTATCTATGGCATGGGCATGATGCTCCCCGCTTTCGAGGCTGCCTTGCAAGACTTGGCCGTGGGTGACAAGTTTAACTTCTCTTTGGCTCCAGCCGATGCGTATGGCGAGTATAAAGAGGAGAACGTGCTGGATCTGCCGAAGAGCATCTTCGAGGTGGATGGCAAGTTTGATGCAGAGATGATCAAGGAGGGCAACACCGTCCCGATGATGGACTCCGAGGGGCATCGCATGAACGGCTCCGTATTGGAGGTGAAGAAGGATGTGGTCGTGATGGACTTCAACCACCCGTTGGCAGGCGAGACCTTGCATTTCAGCGGCGAGGTGATCGAGGTGCGTGAGGCCAGCGCGGAGGAGATCGCACAGTGCACAGCCCTGGCTGACGGCGGTTGTGGTTGCGACTGCGATTGCGGCGATGGTGGCTGCGGAAGTGGCTGCGGCGGCTGTGGCGGTGGTTGCCATTAATCAAGCAAACAGATCATGAGCAATACATTTGGAAAGATCTACACATTGACCTCGTTCGGCGAGTCGCATGGCCCCGGCGTAGGTGGCGTGATCGACGGTTGTCCGGCCGGCATCGAGCTGGACACCGCCTTCATCCAGCAGGAGCTGAACCGCCGCAAACCGGGGCAGTCGCGCATCGTGACTCCCCGCAAGGAGGATGACGAGGTGCAATTCCTCTCCGGCATCTACGAGGGGAAGACCACCGGCACCCCGATCGGTTTCATCATTTGGAACAAAAACCAACACTCGGCGGACTATGACAACATGAAGGAGGTCTATCGTCCCTCCCATGCCGATTACACCTACCAGATGAAGTATGGCATCCGCGATCCCCGTGGGGGCGGACGCTCGTCGGCACGCGAGACGATCGCTCGGGTGGTCGGTGGCGCCATCGCCAAGTTGGCGTTGCGGAACTATGGGGTGGAGATCCATGCCTATACCAGCCAGGTGGGCGACCTGATCCTGCCGGGTAGTTATGCAGATTACGACCTCTCGTTGGCGGAGAGCAACGCCGTGCGTTGTCCCGATCCTGCGATGGCCGCACAGATGGAGGAGCTGATCGCTTCGGTGAAGGCGAAGGGCGACACGGTGGGCGGTGTCATCACCTGCGTCGTGAAGGGCGTACCCGTAGGCTGGGGAGAGCCGGTCTTCGGCAAGCTACATGCGGCGTTAGGCCATGCCATGCTGACCATCAACGCCGTGAAAGGCTTTGAGTATGGCGACGGTTTCGAGGCACCTCGCTATAACGGTTCCAATCGCAACGATATTTTCTTCAATGACAACGGACAGATCAGCACCCGCACGAACCATTCGGGCGGCATCCAAGGTGGCATCTCCAATGGGCAGGACATCTACTTCCGGGTAGCGTTCAAGTCCGTGGCTACCATCCTCATGGAGCAACCCACGGTGAATAAGCAGGGCGAGGAAACGATCCTCAAGGCGCGTGGCCGTCACGACCCCTGTGTCGTTCCTCGGGCCGTCCCCATCGTGGAGTCGATGGCAGCGATGACCTTGCTCGATTATGCCTTGATCAGCAAGGCGAAATCCCTCTAAGCATCCCGACCTTTTCCTATTAGGAGGTTCTATCAACAAGCACTTGTGTCCTTGCGGGTTTTGACCCGGCAACACCAAGTGCTTTTTTTATGCGTTACGGGCTGCTATTGCGCCAACGAGAAGCGAAGGCTAACGCCATAGCTGGAGTTGGAGGTGGGATAGGCAGAGGTAGAGACGATCGGCTCGCTGATTTGCAGGTCGTAGAAGGCCCGGAAGGTGAGCGAGCGACTGATGCCATAATCGGCCGAGAACTGGATGGTCTTGGCGATGTTACCGCTGGTAGCCTGCGTCAGCTGATCCTCGATCTTGCGGATGAGCGACATCATCTTGCGGTAGGAGAAGTCGAGGCGTACGGTCAGGTCGTTGCTGAAATCACGGGCTTTCTTCATTTTCAACACCTTGTTGAACTCCGTCATCTTATATCCCAAACCGATCACAAACTCATTCGAATTAGACTCCACCAACTGATAGGAGGAGATGTTCAGGTTGAGGTTGCGGGTCTTACGCAACTCCACTTTACCCGTGATATTGTTGAGCATGGTCGCATCCACACCGAAGAGCGGACTGAATCCCTCCGTGATGCTGACCGCCGAGATGTCGTAGGGCGAGGAGGGGGTAGGATTGCCCGTCAAGATGTTGCGGATATACCCCAAACCATCTTGTCCCGCATCCACCCAATCGAGGAAGGAGGAGAAGGAACCCACGCTGTAGGAGCAACGATACTGGTGGCTGAGGGTCATGCTCTTGAAATATTTCTTGATCGCCGGAATCTTGATCAACCCGTCGTAGGTGACACGCCAGTTGGGCAGGAGACTGCGCACAGAGGGGAAGGCAGAGAGGCTGACCTTGTTCGGGTTCTTGCCGGTATAGGCCGCCAAGAAAGCCGGGATCAGCACATCGCTGGAGTTGGGACTAATCTCCCCACCCTGATAGCTCTCGCCCGAAAGCACATGCCCAGCCAAGAAGCCGGTAGCGGGATAGGGCACACCGATATAGGCCGCCTCCAAGCGGTTGGCGATGGTCGTGCGGTATTCGAGGAACTTATCAAAGGTCTTGGAGGCATAGCCATTCTTGGCGTTGCCACTACTCTTAAAGGCGCTTCCCAAGGCGACAGTGGTCATGGTGAAACTGCCCCCTATCTGCTGCGGAGAACCGGCTTGCATAAAATAGATGTCGGTGCTACGGGTATCGACCCGATCCGCATTCAACTCAATCTTCAACCCCGTGATCGGCTCCAAGGAGGCTCGAATATTCAGATTCTTAGCACTGCTCATCATGGCGGGCGTGGTCATGTTGTCGCTATGGATCAGCCACCCCTGCTCATCCGCCTCGTCGATGAAGGAGCGACGCACCGCACCGAAGGCAAAGCCCAAGCCCGGTGCCAAAGAGCCCAACTGCTTCTGACCAAACATATCGCCTACACCGGGTGAATAACCGGGGAGCATCATACCGTCCACCACGGAGTATTGCACGTTCACACGGCGCAACATCATCAAGAAGCGGCTACCATACTCGGCCATGTTGATCAATGCGCTCTCCATCTTGGCGGGACCCGGATAGATGGTCAGCTTCAGGTGTGCCGTATCCCGATTGAGGATCTGGATCTCCGCATAGTTGACTGGCTTGAACTTGACGGCATAGAGCTTGCCATCCGCCCCACGAGCCACGATATGCAGCTTCTTCGTGAACATATCATGCTTCACCGTGACGGCACTGTCAGGGCTCAGCTGAATCTCCTTCTCCACCTTCACCTCTTTCTTCTCCTTCTTCTGCTGTTGGTTGCGTTGGTTCCGCTGGTTCGTTCGGCTATTGGACTGGAACTTCTGGTTGATCTTCTTCAGATACTTGTTCTTGTTGTAGAGCGAGAGCAGGTTGAAGCTACCTTGCCAGTTGATCTGTCGCT
>CAMGEM010000220.1 GCA_946055095.1 uncultured Parabacteroides sp.
TCACATCCCCCAATTCTCTCGGTCGAGGCTGCGATATTGGATGGCTTCGGCTAAGTGGGGAACCTCTACTTGCTCAGAATCAGCTAAGTCCGCAATGGTTCGGGCAACCTTCAAGATGCGATCGTAGGCACGACCGGATAGGCTGAGTTTGTCCATGGCCCGCTTCAAGATCTGTAGGCCGGCGGCATCGGGTATCGCATACTGATGGAGCATTTTGGAGGTCATTTGCGCGTTGCAATGAATCCCTTCATACGCCGCAAACCGTTTCTCTTGAATGGCTCTGGCCTTGACTACTCGCTCTCTGATTACCAAACTCGATTCGGAAGGGGTAGCATCTGAGATCTTCTCAAAGGGCACGGGTACGATTTCCACTTGAATATCTATGCGATCCAGCAACGGACCTGATATGCGATTCATATAACGCTGAACGGCTCCCGGCATACAAAGACAGGGACGGGTCGGATGATTGTAATAGCCACAAGGACAGGGATTCATAGAGGCAACCAACATGAAGCTGGCGGGATAATCCACCGAGGAACGGGCACGGGAGATATGGATCATCCGATCCTCTAACGGCTGACGCATGACCTCCAAGACACTCCGATTAAACTCCGGGAGCTCGTCGAGAAACAAAACGCCGTTGTGCGCCAAGCTGATCTCGCCAGGCATGGGATAGGTTCCTCCACCGACAATGGCCACATTGGAAATGGTATGATGGGGTGAGCGGAAGGGGCGTTGCACCATCAACGAGGTACCATCCCCCAACTTTCCAGCTACCGAATGGATCTTCGTGGTTTCTAAGGATTCTTGCAGGGTGAAAGGTGGCAAGATCGTAGGCAAGCGTTTCGCCAACATCGATTTACCACTGCCCGGTGGACCTACCATGATCAAATTATGTCCGCCCGCTGCCGCTACCTCCAAGGCCCGTTTCACATTCTCTTGTCCACGCACATCACTGAAATCGCAATCAAAAAACTGCTGGCGATCATAAAACTCTTTTCGGGTATCTATCACCGTAGGTTGCAACGCATCTTCTCCTTTCATGAACGCAATGACCTCTTGCATACATGAGGCCCCATATACCTCCAAGTTATTGACCACGGCCGCCTCCATCACATTGGCTTTCGGCACTATTAATCCTTTAAAGCCGGCCTCCCTCGCTTTGATCGCAATCGGCAAGGCTCCTCGGATAGGCAACAACGAACCATCCAACGACAATTCACCCATCAGCATGTAATCCGCTAAGCGGTCGGTAGCTAAAGTGCCCGATCCAGCCAAGATACCTATCGCCAAAGGCAAATCATAAGCGGTACCCTCTTTCCGTATGTCCGCCGGAGACATATTGATCACAATACGGGTACGAGGGAACTTGATGCCACAGACCTCTAATGCCGAAATAATACGTTCATGGCTCTCACGCACAGCCACATCTGGCAATCCCACCAAAAAGAATTGGATACCTTTTGAACAATTAACCTCAATGGTTACGATCATCGCTGAGACTCCTTGCACAGCAGCAGCATACACTTTGACTAACATAGTTAAGTATTTTAAGTAATTATTGGGGCAGTGATCGGAAGGTCGCTTTACCAACCTCCATCAGGCACCGCCCTATTCTTCAATCAATTTCTCTAAGGTCTGACGGATCTCTACCTCATTATCGGTTTTCATAATGATCCGCTTCTCCTCATCAATCAAGAAGCAACGCGGCAATGCGCTGACATTATACAGGTCTATCAGTTGCATCGCTTGACCCGCTGAATCCGTCACGACATTCCATGCGATGCTATCCTTCGCCACACTTTCCCGCACACTGGCTGGTTGATCATCTAAGCTGACAATCAAAATAGCCAATTTGTCTTCAGGATAACGCATAGACACCTCATTCAAGGAGAGATCCTCCGTCTGGCACATATCACACCAAGGAGCCGTGAATGCCAACAACAAATACCGATTGGCAAACGAGTCCAAACTCATCGGCTTCCCATAGATATTCTTCACCGTAAAATCAGGAGCCTCAGCCTCCAGCGCGATACGTTGAGCACGGACACTGAATTGCTCTAATTCCCTAACCAAATAATAATCCTTCAAACGGGGATCGAGCAACGCCAGCAATTCATCAATCTTACGCGTATCATCCGGATCCGCAAAATAGGATTGAATCAATACAACCGAGGCCTCCTCGTCAGGATGCGCTTTCACATAAGCCGCAGCCGCTTCTGAGAGGCGCAAATTCACATCGGCCAATCGAGCGGTCACCTCTGTCTGCTCCACCGTGTTTGCCTGCTCACCCAGTTGCTGGGTAAGGCTATTCATCTCCTGAAACAAATCCGCTTGTTTCTTCTTGAACGCAGCCAATCGGTCGTTGATCTTCCCTCCTTTCACCTGTAACAAAAGGGGAGCTTGCACATCGCCTTCGATAGAAACCGTCTTGCCTGGCTCCAGATAGGCCGTCACCCAACGAGAACGACCCTCAAAGAAGAGCGTCACCGCATGGAATCCCTCCATTTGCTCTTTCAGCTCAAACGTACCATTGTCCGCACAAAGAATGGTATCGACCTTCTTCTCCTGTTCATTCTCAAAAACGGCATATACCGTCGGCTCGGTCAAGTGGGTCAGTTTCCCCTCAATCCGATAGGTGTAATCTTTGCCGCAAGCCGCCAAACAAAGCATCCAACCAACTATATATATCCAATTTTTATACATAATCTACTCCATCTCACAGATTCGGGCTAAAGGTAGGCATAATTTTTTACATATTTAATATTTAATCGAAATATTAAGGGTCAATACACAAAAAAAGCGTCAGATGAACCATCTGACGCCCTTTTATGATGATTTTGCAATCGTTGATTACAACTTCGGACCAGCTGCAACCAAAGCCTTACCAGCCTCGTTGCCGGTGTATTTAGCGAAGTTCTTGATGAAGCGGCCTGCCAAATCCTTAGCCTTCTCCTCCCAGATGCTTGCATCAGCGTAAGTGTCACGCGGATCCAAGATAGCCGGGTTCACGTTAGGCAATGAAGTCGGAACCTCGAAGTCGAACATCGGGATCTTCTTCGTCTCAGCCTTCAAGATAGAACCGTCGAGGATAGCGTCGATGATACCACGAGTATCGGGAATAGAGATACGCTTGCCTGTACCGTTCCAACCTGTGTTCACCAAGTATGCCTTAGCGCCGCTCTTCTGCATCTTCTTAACCAACTCCTCAGCGTACTTCGTCGGGTGCAACTCCAAGAATGCCTGACCGAAGCAAGCAGAGAATGTCGGAGTCGGCTCCGTGATACCACGCTCTGTACCTGCCAACTTAGCGGTGAAGCCAGAGAGGAAGTAGTACTGAGTCTGCTCCGGAGTCAAGATAGATACCGGAGGCAATACGCCGAATGCATCAGCAGACAAGAAGATCACGTTCTTTGCTGCAGGTGCAGAAGAACCCGGCTGGATGTTGTTGATGTGGTTGATCGGATAAGATA
>CAMGEM010000221.1 GCA_946055095.1 uncultured Parabacteroides sp.
GATACTATGGATAGAAAAACATTTTTGCGAGCGTCGGGACTTTTGATCCCGGCTTCGCTTTGGGGTATCTCCCCCAATAGAATTGGCGAGAAGGCAGTGGTAGAATCGGCTGATGCGGGTGTGCCTTACCTGAACAGTGCCTCCTACAAGGCGCATGCGGACAAGTTGCGGTTTAAGGCAGATGGCACCTTCAAGATCGTGCAGTTTACCGATGTCCATTGGGTGCCCGATAACCCCGCTTCCGAGGAGGCGGCCGAGCGCATGAACGAGGTGTTGGATGCCGAACGACCCGATTTCGTGATTTATACGGGAGATGTCGTGTTCGCTAAGCCCGCCACGAAGGCCTACCAAAGGGCACTCGAACCGGTCTTATCCCGACAACTTCCCTTTGCGGTGACGTTGGGCAACCACGACGATGAGTTTGACTTGACCCGACCGGAGATCTATGCGCTCCTGAAAGAGATGCCAGGCAACTTGACAGGCACGGTGGAGGGGTTGAGCGGTGTCACCAACTTCATCCTGCCGATACGAAGCGCACAGGGAGATAAGCCCGCCTTCCTGCTGTATGGATTGGACAGCTTGGCTTATTCCAGTAGGGAGGCCACCAAGGGGTATGACTGGATCAAGTGGGATCAGATTGATTGGTACAGGAAATGCAGTGCGGCCTTGACCGAGCAGAATGGGGGAACACCGTTGCCAGCGTTGGCCTTCTTCCATATTCCGTTGCCCGAGTATAACGAGGCGGCCGCCGACGAGCGTGCCCTGTTGATCGGCATCCGCAAGGAGAAAGCTTGTGCGCCTGTGGTCAATTCCGGCCTCTTCACGGCGATGTTGGAAGCGGGTGATGTGATGGCTACCTTTGTCGGGCACGATCATGTCAACGATTATGTGGCCACTTGGAAAGGCTTGTTGTTAGGTTATGGCCGCTTCACCGGAGGCAAGACGGTTTATCACGATGTGCCCGGAGGCAATGGTGCTCGTGTGATTGAGCTGAAGGAGGGCACTCGTGCTTTCCGCACTTGGATTCGCTTGAAAGATGGGGTGACTACCCAGCCGTTTGAATGGCAAGGATAGCATAGCTACGATTAGTTAATCAGCGCATTACGGCCCTTCAATTCCTGTCGGAGTTGGAGGGCTTTGCCGTTTGTGACCCGATTCATCAACGCCCAGAAGCGGTCGCTGTGGTTCAGCTCGACGGTGTGGCAAAGCTCATGCAGCAAGACGTAGTCGATGAGGTGCCAGGGGAGGGTCATCAGCAGGAGGGAGAGGTTGATATGCTTCCGGTTGCTGCAACTGCCCCAGCGACTACTCGTGTCCTTGATGGTGACACCGTTGTAGTGGAACCCATGCTGACGGGCGAGTGCCGTCAAGCGGATGGGTAGGTAGCGTTTCGCCTCATGCCGCAGGGCGGCTTTGAGCAGCTGGCGCAGGTGTTGCTGGGTTTGTTCCTCCTCGAAGCGTGTCTCCCACGGGCAGCTGATCAGCAACTCACCCTCCCGCAAGCTCAGCTGGAAGTGTGGCTGTTGATGGCGGATGATCCGCATCCGGAAGGTGGTGCATGACAGTTGGGTGCGCTCATCCCAGATCGCAGGGGCGGGCGAACGCTGGATGGCCGACAGCAACTTTTGCCTGTTTGCCTCGATGAACCGTAAAAGCTCCTTCTCACTACCCATGGCGGGCAGGTTGGCCATGATCCTTCCCTGTTTCACAATCAGTTTATAGTGCTTCAAGCGAGGGGAGCGCCGGATCGTGATAGGACCCAGTGCGGGATCGTTGATTTGATATTCCTCTGTCATTTCTTAATTCTATCGTAAGCGCAAAGCGGAAATCAAGGGAAATCATTATCTTTGCGGCGGTAAAAATAGTAAACATAATCAATTAAGAAATACAATCATGAGCAAAAAAGCGCTTTTAATTATCTGTGATGGTTGGGGTATTGGCGACAAGGCCAAGGATGATGTAATCTCTTGCACGCCGACTCCCTATTGGGATTCTTTGTTGAAAACCTATCCGAACTCTCAGTTGCAGGCTTCGGGCGAGAACGTAGGTTTGCCTGATGGCCAGATGGGTAACTCTGAGGTAGGTCACTTGAATATCGGCGCAGGTCGTATCGTTTACCAAGACTTGGTGAAGATCAACATCGCTTGTCGCCAGAACACGATCTTGGAGAATCCGGAGATCAAACGGGCGTATAGCTACGCAAAGGAGAACGGCAAGCAGATCCACTTGATGGGCTTGGTGTCTGACGGTGGCGTGCACAGCTCTTTGGAGCATCTGTTGAAGCTGACCGACATCGCCAAGGAGTATGGCGTGGAGAAGTGCTTCGTACATTGCTTCATGGATGGTCGTGACACGGATCCGAAGAGCGGAAAGGGCTTTATCGAGACATTGGCCAACCACTTGCAGACAACCGGCGGTAAGATCGC
The DNA here is from genome assembly GCA_946055095.1 of uncultured Parabacteroides sp. Taxonomy (GTDB): domain Bacteria; phylum Bacteroidota; class Bacteroidia; order Bacteroidales; family Tannerellaceae; genus Parabacteroides. The sequence continues at coordinate 2,427 of CAMGEM010000221.1, forward strand.
TTCGATCATTGGTCGTTACTACGCCATGGATCGCGACAAACGTTGGGAGCGTGTGAAAGAGGCTTACGACCTGTTGGTTGAGGGCAAGGGCAAGGCAGCCGAGTGCATGGTGAAGGCCATGGAGGAGTCTTACGCAGAGGGCGTGACAGACGAGTTCATCAAGCCGATCGTCCATGTGGAGAATGGCAAGCCGGTAGCTGTCATCGAAGAGGGCGACGTGGTGATCTTCTTCAACTACCGCAACGACCGTGCGAAGGAGCTGACAATCGTTTTGACACAACAAGATATGCCGGAGGCAGGTATGCACACCATCCCCGGTTTGCAATATTTCTGCATGACGCCGTATGACGCCAGCTTCAAGGGCGTGCACATCCTGTTCGACAAGGAGAACGTGGAGAACACGTTGGGTGAGTACCTCTCCGCACAGGGCAAGAACCAGTTGCACATCGCCGAGACAGAGAAATACGCGCACGTCACCTTCTTCTTCAATGGAGGTCGTGAGACACCGTATGCGGCGGAGGATCGTATCTTGGTTCCCTCTCCGAAGGTGGCTACCTACGACTTGAAGCCGGAGATGAGTGCTTACGAGGTGAAGGATAAATTGGTGGCTGCGATCAACGAGCAGAAGTATGACTTTATCGTAGTCAACTATGCGAATGGTGATATGGTCGGCCATACGGGTGTATATGCCGCTATCGAGAAGGCTGTGGTTACGATCGACGCTTGCTTGCACGACACGGTGGAGGCAGCGAAGGCCAACGGGTATGAGACCATCATCATCGCTGACCACGGTAATGCCGACCATGCGATGAACGCCGATGGCACACCGAACACCGCTCACTCCTTGAATCCCGTTCCGTTTGTCTATATCAGCGAGAACAAGGAGGCGAAGGTGGAGAATGGTATCTTGGCGGACGTGGCTCCCTCTGTGCTGCACATCATGGGCTTGGAGCAGCCGAAGGAGATGACCGGTAAGAATTTGATTCACTAA
>CAMGEM010000222.1 GCA_946055095.1 uncultured Parabacteroides sp.
GATAGATATAGTCCATATCGACATGCTGGCGGACGAGGGCGGCGAGTTTGTCGTATTGCGTCTCCTTGAAGGCTTTGTAGTCGAAGGGGGAGGAGGTGGCCTCGGTGTCGAAACCTGCGGCTAAGTGATCGAGCACGGTGGGGTTGTCGAGGATGCCATGCAGGTAGCTTCCCCAGCAATGCTCATTGAGGTAACAACCATCCAATCGGCCATCTTCTAAGCGGGCGACGGGGGAGTAGTTCGCCTCCGCTAACGGTTCGGTGCGCCCCATGTGAATCTCGTAGCCCTCGCAGGGCGTCTCTTCAGCGGTGGGCAGGAAGGCGAAACGACTCTGGCGAGTTACCTTCTCCGCTTCCAAGATGGTGCGTTGGGGCAGCAAGCCTAAGCCAGGGAGAGCAGGGATGCTTCCCTCGATGCCCGTGGGATCCTCGATGCGTGCGCCCATCATCTGGTAACCACCACAGATACCGATCACCTTCTTGCCGGCTTTGTATGCCCGCACGATCGCCTCGGCGATGCCGTTGTTATGCAGCTGAAGGAGATCACCCAAGGTGTTCTTCGAACCGGGTAAGAGGATGATGTCTGCCCGTTCGATCTCTTTCACATTGTTGGTATAGTAGGGATTGAAGCGGGGATCCATCTCTAACACGTCGAAATCAGTGAAGTTGGACATGCGTGCCACTTGGATGATGGCCACGTTGATCTTTCCCTCTCGGAAACCACCCTGTTTCCGGTCGAGCACCACGGAATCCTCCTGCTCGATTTGAATATCCTTGAACCAAGGGATCACACCGACCACGGGTACACCGGTCAGCTCGTGCAGCAGCTTACGTCCCTCGTCGAACAAGGAGGCATCTCCCCGGAACTTATTGATGATAATTCCTTTCATGAGCGCTTTTTCCTCCGGACGCAACAGGGCGATCGTGCCATAGACCGATCCAAACACACCGCCTCGGTCGATGTCTGCCACCAAGTAGGTAGCGGCTCCCGCACGGAGGGCCATACGCATGTTGGTGATGTCGCGATCCCGCAGGTTCAGCTCCGAGATGCTGCCAGCTCCCTCCAACACGATCGGGTTGTAGCGATCGGCCAATCGTTGGAAAGCAGCTGTCGCGGCGTCGAAGAGTCGTTCTTTCTGTTGGTGCCGCCCGAAGTAATCCTTGGCGGAAAGGTTGCCGATCGGTTTGCCACAGAGCACCACTTGCGAGGTTTGGTCGCCAGTCGGTTTCAGCAATACGGGGTTCATGTCGGTATGCGGAGCGATGCCGCACGCTTCGGCCTGCACCACCTGTGCCCGTCCCATCTCGCCCCCCTCAGGTGTCGAGTAGGAGTTAAGCGACATGTTCTGTGCCTTGAACGGAGCGGGTTGATAACCATCTTGCTTGAAGATACGGCAGAAGGCAGCGTTGATCACGCTCTTGCCAGCGTCGGAACAGGTGCCGACAAACATAATGGGACGAAGCTGTTGTTTCATTCTTATACCTTATATTATTATAGAAACCGAACGCAAAAGTACGTTTTTATAGCGTAGAGGTACGCCATTGACAGCAGAAAAACTTATTTTTGCACAAAATATAATCAGTATGCGAAATAAACGAATTGCGGTCAATGAGATTACTAAACGTCATCCTCGACATTTAGTATGCCAGACCGATCGGCAGTATGCCCTGTTAGCGGAAGAACTTTGTGCGTATTTGGCAGTGCCATTAAGTGATAGAGATCCGCAGGAGGCTCAAGAGATTTGTGTGAGCCTTGCGCTCTATTTTGAGGATATTCATTCCGGAACCCATCAATGGGAAACGTTCTTGTCACTTTATAAGAAAATGTTTGGTCGTTACCTTCCTTTTTTTGACACGACAGATGAGCAGAGCGAGACGGCTAAGGTGAACAACCTGCGGTTGGTGCTATGGCTGATCATGAATGGTGAGCAGCAGGAAATGATATTGAATCCCTGTAACATAGGCATAGAGGATGTAGCAGAACGGTTGCTGGATAACTGGGAGATTATAAAGAAGCGGATCGAGCCTAACACGGAGTTAGCCGACTATCTTTTTGCGGAAGAGACACAGACGGATCCCATGGAAATCAAGAATATCTTGGTATGGTTAGAGGGCAAGAGTTTCTTGGGTTTCGGCTATCGAAACAAATGGGGCAAAGAGGATGAATATAGATTTGGGCATTACTATAAAAATGCGACGAAGGATCAGCTTCGCTATGCCACAGAGTGCTATTCCGCTTTTAATCATCGGGCATGGCCACTTTCGCTGCCTACCCAACGGCTGTATGCGGAGATGATACGGATCGAGATGGAGGATCCTGAGGATGAATTTGCCGCTGCTATTGAACAGATTCAATCCATGGAGTTTGGTATCTACCGCGTGCTTCGGTTGGAAAAGGAGAGGCTTTGGATCCGTGATTATGATGGACAGGAACGGCCAGTGGATACCAACAGCTTCTCTACTCCCATCAAACAGGGTTATCTGCATAAACAAACTTACATACTGGGTTCATTCTTTTCTTTCCAAGGCGTTTGGCATAGCAATGGTATAGCTACTTTCTTAGATATACCGGAGGATGAGTATAATAGCTATCGTGAACAGCTTTTCAGGTCTGAAGAGCATAAGGGGGGATTTGATGAGTTCATCGACCAATTTGGCGGTAAACGGCTCTTCTTCTTTGCCGATTTTGATGCTGCGAGTGCTTGGGTAAACGGCGAGTTAGGGTTGAAAGGTATGGATCGATTTCCGGATATGCCTATCAGGGACGACGTGCCACTCATGCTTTTTTTCGAGCATGATGGTCAGCTAACGATCAGTGCTGAAGCGCAATGCGTGAAGCACCCTGATAATCCCTTCTACGATCAGGAATATGCGGAGGATTGTGGCCTTAATTTGCTGGCTTTGGATCGGTCTATTTCACCGGGTTTGTTGCTCTATCTGATTGAGAATGGATTGTTGCCGGATCTTTATCTTAATGATACTCGGGGGTATGCCTATGGACATAAGTTGCTGCAAGAAAACATGGAGTTTGTGGCTCGCTGTTATCGCAGGGATATTCCGACGGACAAGGCGGTGCAGGTGAGCGCAAATCTGCCCGCCATCGATTTGGATGATCCAGTCGGCCATAAGCAAGTGTTTGAAGTATTTGTCTATATGTTGCGAAAAAAGAAAAAGCTGTATAGCTCTATGCATAAAGAGTGGCGCATCGTGCGTTGCGACAAGGAGACGATTGTTGTGCGTGATGTGAATAGAAAGAAGGATTTCAGTTTTGCGATGGAAGACCTATATGCCGCCTATATGGATTTGGATATCCCAAAATTCACGATTGCAAATGTTGCACCTTATGTGGGAAAAGCCAATGCACCGGCGGCAGCTGTGGTCTTATACAGCACGTTTGGACGGGGGAGAGTAT
>CAMGEM010000223.1 GCA_946055095.1 uncultured Parabacteroides sp.
GATGCGCATCACTACGATAGGAAAAGGAAGAGCGATGTCTCTCCTACTTTTATTGATCGGTTTATCCATTCAGGCCTTTGCGGCGGATCGGATCAAGATCTCCGGCTATGTGCGGGATGCCGATGGCAACCCGCTGGAACTGGTCAATGTGCGAGTGAAAAACACCCTCGTCGGTTCCATGACGAATGAGAAGGGCTACTATGCCTTCTCGGTAGCTCCGGGTGACTCCCTCTCCATTATCTATTCTTGCCTTGGATTCAATAAGGCAGAGCGTATCATCCCCGCGGCTTATGCCGATATGCGACTGAATGTGCAAATGAACTACACCTCGTTAGAGTTGGGCGAGGTCTCCGTGACCGCCATTCGCAAGCAGACAAGCACCATGGAGCATATTGATGCCGATCGTATCAAATTACTCCCCGATCCGGCTGGTGGAAGCATCGAGAGCTTGGTGGTGACCTTCGCGGGTGTCTCCTCCAACAATGAGTTGAGTTCCCAATACTCGGTGAGAGGCGGTAGCTACGACGAGAACATGGTGTATGTGAATGGCTTGGAGGTATTCCGTCCTCTCCTGATTCGCTCCGGGCAACAGGAGGGTTTGAGTTTTGTCAACCCCGACTTGACAGAGCAGGTCAACTTCTCAGCGGGCGGTTTCGAGGCACGTTATGGGGATAAGATGAGCTCCGTGCTCGACATTACCTACAAGAAACCCAAAAGTTTAGAGGGATCCGTCTCCGCCAGCCTTTTGGGAGCCAATGCCTATGTGGGTAGCTCCACGGGTAAATTTACGCAAGTGACCGGGTTACGCTTCAAGAGCAGCCGTTCCTTGTTAGGATCGATGGAAACCGATGCGGAGTATGACCCTAAGTTCATCGACTTACAGACCTACATGACTTATCAATTTGCCCCCAAATGGGAGATCAACTTCCTGGGCAACTGGGCAAACAACCGTTATAAATTCACCCCTTACAGTCGTGAGACCACTTTTGGCACCAGCAAAGACCCGAAGCATTTCAAAGTCTATTTCGACGGTCGGGAACGAGATCGTTTCCAAACGCTTTTCGGAGCGATGACCTTGAAGCATAACCCTCGTGAAAACACGGAGTTGGGATTGCAGGCATCCGCTTTTCGCAGCCAAGAGGAGGAGGGCTATGATATTGCCGGAGAGTATTGGTTGAGCGCGGATGGTGCCTCCAATCCCGATAGTGATGCCACGGCGGCCATGTCGGTAGGTCGTTACCACGAACATGCCCGCAACCGACTCAATTCCAGCGTGGTCAATGTAGGGCATTATGGCAAAGCTACCCTTCATAACAACACGCTGAGCTGGGGAGCCACCGTACAATTCGAACGGATCAACGACCAAATCAGCGAGTGGGAGAAACGTGATTCTTCTGGCTATTCATTGCCGCAGGTGGAACAACAGGTCAGCGTCTATTCCAATCTTTTCTCCGACAACGCTATCGAGAGCACCCGCCTCTCCGCCTACCTGCAAGATGCCTTCAAGTTCCGCACCAAGCAGGGATTATTCACGCTCATCGCCGGTTTACGAGGCAGCTATTGGAGCTTCAACAAAGAATTCATTTTAAGCCCACGTGCCTCACTCGGTTTCATCCCCAACTTCGACCAGAACCTCACGATGCGTTTCGCAACCGGACTTTACTACCAATCGCCTTTCTACAAGGAGTTGCGTCAGCAGGGCTTGGATGAGCAAGGCAACCATATCACCCTACTGAACAAAGATTTAAAATCGCAGCGAGCCCTCCATTTCATCGTAGGTGGCGACTACACCTTCCGAGCGGTGGATCGCAATTTCAAACTTACGGCAGAGCTCTATTACAAGAAATTAGACCATCTGAACCCCTACACCGTGGATAACGTGAAGATCCGTTACTATGGCGACAACTGCGCAAAAGGCTATGCCATGGGATTGGATGTAAAATTCTTCGGAGAGTTCGTGCCAGGCACCGACTCTTGGATCAGTTTCTCATTGATGAAGTCGGAGCAAACCATCCGAGAGACGACCAAGGCTCCCCTACCCAATAGCCCCAGCTACAACATCTCGCTCTATTTCCAGGACTATTTTCCCGGCTTCAAGCGGGTGAAACTCAACCTGAAGGGCGTGCTTGCCGGAGGATTGCCTCAAACCATTCCGGGGCAAGGCTATGAGGCTGGCTATTTCCGTACGCCCGCTTATAAACGGGTGGATATTGGCTTGAGCTATCAGTTGGCTGGTGGCAACGATGCCATCATGGATCGTGGCTTTTTCCGTAACCTGAAAAACATCTGGATTGGTGCGGATGTCTTCAACCTATTCGGCATTCGCAACGTCAGCTCCTACTATTGGATTACCGACGTTTACAACGTGCAATATGCCGTGCCCAATTATCTGACCGGCAGGCAGCTCAATGCCCGGCTGATTATTGATTTTTGAGGCGACGAGCGAAAAATGGACGAAATCTTTCTCCATTCATAAAAAGTATGTACTTTTGCACAGGTGTATAATATCATTTACAAACCTTTTAAAATCATATTCATATGGAACTTACACACATTGAACACTTAGGAATTGCAGTAAAAAGCATCGAGGCATGCTTACCGTATTATGAGGGCGTATTAGGATTGAAGTGCTACAACATCGAGGAAGTAGCTGATCAGAAGGTGAAGACAGCGTTCTTCAAAGTAGGTCAGACAAAGATCGAGTTGCTGGAGCCGACCAGTGAGGATAGCACAATCGCTAAATTCATCGAGAAGAAGGGTGAGGGTATTCATCACATCGCATTCGCCGTACCTGATGTTCAGGCAGCTTTGACAGAAGCTGAGGAGAAGGGCGTACGTTTGATCGACAAGGCTCCGCGTGGTGGCGCTGAGGGCTTGGACATCGCTTTCTTGCACCCGAAATCAACTTGCAGCGTTTTGACCGAGCTCTGTATGCCGGGTTGTGGTTGCAAGGAATAATCAATAAATCATAATAAGCAGACATTTCTAACAACAAATCAAATAACAATGAGTAACCAACTTGAAAAAGTAAAAGAGCTCATCGCGCTGCGTGAACAAGCTCGTTTGGGTGGAGGAGAGAAAAGAATCGCTAAGCAACACGAGAGTGGTAAATACACCGCTCGTGAGCGTATCGCCATGTTGCTCGACGAGGGCAGTTTCGAAGAGTTCGACATGTTCGTAAAACACCGCTGTTCGAATTTCGGCATCGAGAAGACAAAGTTCTTGGGTGACGGTATCGTAACAGGTTGCGGAACAATCGATGGTCGCTTAGTCTATATATATGCGCAAGATTTCACCGTATTCGGTGGTGCGCTGTCTGAGGCTTTGGCCATGAAGATCTGTAAGGTAATGGATCAGGCCATGAAGATGGGTGCTCCGGTAATCGGTTTGAACGATTCAGGTG
>CAMGEM010000224.1 GCA_946055095.1 uncultured Parabacteroides sp.
GATCGTGGTCATGCACCGCAGCCTCTTCATGCTCATGATCGTGGTCATGATCGTGTCCCGCTTCTGCGGAATGACCCGCACAGCCAGCCAATAGATAGGCGCAAAGCACACCTATCCCATATATTTTTTTCATTGTATAATCCAATTAAACTGATAAATAGTGTCCGATAAAAACGTAAATCTCAAAAATGTGAAGAGAGGGACACAGGAGGGGCTCGCAACCCCATCGCACGCGCCATCCAAGGATCGTATGACGCTTCAAAGTAAAAGGCCTCACCCGCACCCCATAAACGGTTGTGGCAGGGAGCCTCTAAATGGAATGTTAAAGGGGAAACGATCTGTAAAACATGCGCATCCGCAGCACCTCCATAGGCATTGAGGAGCGAAACCAAGTAGCCTAAATGATGACCGTGGCACCCACAGTCGTGTGTATCCGTCGAATGGTCGCCCTCCTCCTGCTCCATCGTCAAGGAGGCGTAACAGGGCATACCATCCCGGTGATGATGATGGGGAATCACCACGGAAAGCAATGAGAGCACGCTCGCCAAGAGCAACACCCATTGCCGCAACCACCTTGTCATCTGTTGAACACGCACGGTGCAAAGGTAGGAAAAATAGCGATTCGTCCTTACACCAAAAAAGGCATGGAAACAGAAAATTTCCATGCCCTCTTTATCCAAAAAGCTATTAGAACAACTTGTTGGGATACTCACCTGCATCTACCAAGGCTTGGATCTTATCCACAACGCCCTGACGATCGGCCGCATAGGTCACACCAAACCATTTAGCGGTAGTGTCGAGCACTTTCACCGTAGCGGTACCCTCTGTGATCAGCTTATTGACCATCAACGGGATGAAATACTCAGCCTTCAAGTTACCCACGTTTGCCCGCAAGAACTCCTTGAAGTACTCCTCTGAATGGGTGAAATAGTCGGGTGTGAATCCCCACATGTTCATAGAGACAGGGGTGTTCTCCTCCAAGACTACCTTTTGACCGTTCTCGTCGATGAACTGGATGTCGCCATCAATACGCTCGATAGCCGTACGCTCTACGACACCCGTCAGATACCCCTCAGCGGAGGTCTCACAAACGCCACGTGCCACTGAGCCACTCTCACTCAACGTATTGCCCACACGATAGCCCACCATGCAATATTGGTTCTGCGTGTTATCCAACTCAGAGAGCCACTTGCCGATCACGGCAAAACTGTCTCTACCATAGAAATCATCGGCATTGATCACCGCAAAAGGCTCACGAATCACATCCTTGCCCATCAAGACCGCATGGTTCGTACCCCACGGCTTCTGACGCCCCTCCGGACAGGTAAAGCCTTCCGGCAGGTCATTCAAATCCTGGAAAACCAATTCCACAGGGATATGATGCTCATATTTAGAAAGGATCTTCTCCCGGAAATCTTGCTCGAACGACTTACGGATCACAAAGACCAACTTACCGAATCCTCCACGAATCGCATCGAAGATAGAGTAATCCATGATGGTCTCGCCATTGGGTCCCAGACCATCCAACTGTATCAGACCGCTATTTCGGTTGCTTAACCCGTCTGCCAATACAAATAATCCTGGTTTTATTCCTTTTCTTTATTAATTATTGTTGTAATTCAAATGATGCGGACAAAGGTAAGGATTTCTGTCAAACAATCGTACGATTGCGAATCATTTGTCATCGAATCGTCAAAAACAGCGATTTGGAACAGTTTATCCGCAATTATTACAAACCTTTCACAAGTTTAGTGGAAGGCAACTCAAATATTTTCATTTACTTCGCCGCGTCAAGCGAAAGAGAACAAAAGACATGGATTACATATTTAAAGATTAAAAGAGTTAGAACATGGAAAAAGCAAATGTAAAGCCGGCTGACGGTAAATTGGGTGTGCTTTGTGTAGGATTAGGTGCCGTAGCAACAACATTCATTACGGGTGTACTCATGGCTCGTAAGGGTTTAGCTAAGCCTGTTGGATCAATGACCCAATACGACAAGATTCGTGTGGGCAGGGGAAAGGACAAACAGTATAAGCACTATGGCGAAATCGTTCCGTTGGCTGATCTCAATGATTTGGTATTCGGCGCATGGGATGTCTATGGTGCCAATGCCTACGAATCAGCAATCAACTGTGAGGTATTGAAAGAGAAAGACATCAATCCCGTGAAGGATGAGCTGGAGCGCATCGTACCGATGAAGGCGGCTTTTGATCATAATTACGCGAAACGTTTGGACGGCGACAACGTGAAGGAGTGCCGTGATCGTTGGGACATGACGGAACAACTCCGTGCGGACATCCGTCGTTTCAAGGAGGAGAACGGCTGCGCACGTATCGTAGTGATCTGGGCAGCCTCCACGGAGATCTATGTACCCGTAGATGAGCAGATACACGGTTCGTTGGCTGCTTTGGAGAACGCGATGAAAGCAGACGACAAAGCGCACATCGCCCCCTCTATGTGTTATGCGTATGCCGCATTGAAAGAGGGCGCACCGTTCATCATGGGCGCACCGAACACGACCGTTGATATTCCCGCTATGTGGGAGTTGGCAGAAGAGACGAAGATGCCGATCGCAGGTAAAGACTTCAAGACTGGCCAGACATTGGTGAAATCAGGTTTCGCCCCGATCATCGGCACACGTTGCTTAGGTCTCTCTGGCTGGTTCTCTACCAACATCCTGGGCAACCGTGATGGTTTAGTACTCGATGAGCCGGCAAACTTCCACACGAAAGAGGTTAGTAAGCTCTCTACGTTGGAGTCTATCCTTGTGCCGGAGGATCAACCGGATCTGTACACGGATTACTACCACAAGGTACGCATCAACTACTATCCGCCTCGTAACGACAACAAGGAGGGTTGGGACAATATCGACATCTTCGGCTGGATGGGCTATCCGATGCAGATCAAGATCAACTTCCTCTGCCGCGACTCCATCTTGGCCGCTCCGTTAGTGCTCGACTTGGTGTTGCTGAGTGACTTGGCCGCACGTGCGGGTCGTTGGGGCACACAGCGTTTCTTGAGCTTCTTCTTGAAGAGCCCGATGCACGACTATACACAGGGTGAGGTACCTATCAACCACCTCTTCCAACAGTATGTGATGCTGAAGAACGCCCTCCGCGAGATGGGTGGCTACGAGGCTGACGAGGAGATCGACTAAGCCGGTTTCTACTCCTTCGTTGAGAAAAAAATTTTCCCCAGTTAGCGCAAAATTTTTGCCTAACTGGGGATTTTTATACCCCATGGTTCATACGCACCAACCCCACGGTTCATGCCTACCAACCCCACGGTTCACGCACGCGAACTATGGGGTTGATTATTCCTCTGACTACGCTTTCATCGTCACTGGGAAAGAGCTATCCGTTCTTCTTCTTCAAATAATCATAGATGGCTAATTGAGCCCGA
>CAMGEM010000225.1 GCA_946055095.1 uncultured Parabacteroides sp.
GTTGCTTGGATAGCAACGCTTCTCGTAAGGCAGGTCGTTTCGTTCGTTTCTGCGACGCGTTCAACATTCCTTTGGTAACTTTGGTGGATGTGCCGGGCTTCTTGCCGGGTACAGGTCAGGAGTACAACGGTGTGATCCTGCACGGTGCGAAGTTGCTCTACGCTTACGGCGAGGCTACTGTTCCCAAGATCACCGTTACCTTGCGTAAGTCTTACGGTGGCGCATACTGCGTGATGAGTTCTAAGCACTTGCGTGGTGATATGAACTACGCATGGCCGACAGCTGAGATCGCCGTGATGGGTGCCAGCGGTGCCGTTGAGATCATCTTCGCGAAGGATGTGAAGGCCGCTGAGGATCCGAAGGCTTGCAAGGCTGAGAAGGAGGCTGAATACTCAAAGGCATTTGCGAACCCGTACAACGCCGCTCAATATGGCTACATCGACGATGTGATCGAGCCGCGTAACACTCGTTTCCGTATCATCCGCGCATTGCAGCAGACAGCAACGAAGAAGCTCTGCAATCCGGCTAAGAAACATGACAACCTGCCTTTGTAATCCCTTAAAAAAAGGAATGAGTATGACAAATAAAAAATTCGGGGTATTGCTGTTGCTCATGGTGCTGTTCAGTTTCGGTGCCAAGGCGCAGTTAACTACCTCCGTTAGATTAAATGAGATTTTGGTCATCAATGAAGACAACTTCATGGATGACTATGGCAAACGCCATGCTTGGATTGAGTTGTACAACAACTCAGCCGGTACGGTTGATTTGCGCGGTTGCTTCCTCACGAACGACAAGAACAACCCCAAGAAATATATGATCCCGAAGGGTGACGTATTGACCAAAGTCGCTCCTCGTCAGCATATCCTTTTCTGGGCGGACAACGAGCCGACAAGAGGAACCTTCCACGTGAACTTCGCGTTCAATCCGAACGGCGAGAACTATTTGGCACTCTACGACTCTGATGGTACGACGTTGATCGACGAGATCACCATCCCCGCAGGTCAGAAAGCTGACGTAAGTTATGGTTTGGATGTGGATGGAACAGGAAACTGGAAAATCCTTGACAAGGTCACTCCGAGCACCAACAACGTGACTTTGGACACCAACGAGAAGATCGAGAACTTCCAGAAGAACGACTCTTTCGGTATCGGTATGACAATCACCGCCATGATGGTTGTGTTCCTTGGTTTGTTGGTACTGTACTTGGTATTCAAGCAGATCGGTAATGCCGCTATGAACGCAAGCAAGCGTAACGCACAGAAGGCAGCCGCTGCTGACGGCCAGAAGGTAAGCGAGAACGCAGGCGCAGAGTCAGGCGAGATCTTCGCGGCTATCGCAATGGCACTCTATGAGTTGAACGACGAGCACCACGATTTCGAGAGCTCTATCTTGACGATCAAGAAAGCGCAGCGCAACTACTCACCTTGGAACTCTAAGGTGCTTTCATTGCGTCAAAATCCCATTATCAAGAAGTAATCACATCTAAAAGAACAAATAACTGAAAAGCATGAAAAGTTTTAAATATACCATCAACGGTAACGTATATAAAGTACATATCAATTCCGTAGAGGAAGATATCGCCGAGGTTGAGGTGAACGGTACTCCCTACAGCGTGAAAATGGAGAAGCCCGCTAAGAAGCAAATGGTTGCCTTGAAGCGTCCGGCACAAGCTCCGACAACAGCAAGTGGTGAGCCCGTTGTGTCTCGTCCCGCAGGTGGCGCAGCAGGCGCTGTTCGCTCTCCGCTGCCCGGTGTCATCCTGAGCGTAGATTGCAAGGTTGGCGATACAGTGAAGAGAGGCCAGAAACTCTTGGTATTGGAGGCTATGAAGATGGAGAACACCATCCCGGCCGATCGCGACGGAAAGATTGTAGAAGTGAAAGTAAACAAAGGCGACTCTGTCCTCGAAGGTGCAGACCTCGTTATAATTGGTTAAAAGTATGCTGACATCCATTTTATTACAAGCGGCAGGAGAGAGTTTCACGGAGTTCTTGATGCAGAACATTCAGATCTTCCTCTCCTACACAGGATTCGCGAACGCGACGCCGGGGCACATCATCATGTTGCTCGTCGGCTTGCTGTTCATCTTCCTGGCGATTCGCTATGAGTTCGAGCCTATGTTGTTGATCCCCATCGGCTTCGGTATCTTGATCGGTAATATTCCTTTCAAAGACGCTGGTTTGCAGTTGGGTATCTACGAGGAGGGCTCCGTGTTGAACATCCTCTATCAAGGTGTGAAGCAGGGTTGGTATCCGCCGTTGATCTTCCTCGGTATCGGTGCCATGACAGACTTCTCTGCCCTGATTTCCAACCCGAAGTTGATGTTGGTCGGTGCGGCCGCACAGTTCGGTATCTTCGGTGCGTACATCATCGCTTTGCAGATGGGCTTCGATCCCAGCCAAGCCGGTGCGATCGGTATCATCGGTGGTGCTGACGGTCCTACGGCTATCTTCTTGTCATCCAAATTGGCACCTAACTTGATGGGTGCGATTGCGGTGTCTGCTTATTCTTACATGGCGTTGGTGCCCATCATTCAGCCGCCGTTCATGCGTCTGTTGACCACTCAGAAAGAGCGTTTGATCCGTATGAAACCGCCGAGAGCCGTTTCTCAGACAGAGAAGATCATCTTCCCGATCGTAGGTCTGTTGCTGACCGCTTTCTTGGTTCCCTCAGGTCTGCCTCTGTTGGGTATGTTGTTCTTCGGTAACCTCTGTAAGGAGAGTGGCGTAACCCGTCGTTTGGCCGAGACAGCACGTGGCCCGCTGATTGACGTGATCACGATCCTCTTGGGTGTAACCGTAGGTGCTTCTACACAGGCAACACAGTTCTTGACTTGGAACTCCATCAAGATCTTCGGTTTGGGTGCGTTGTCATTCGTGATCGCTACTTGCGCCGGTTTGTTGTTCGTGAAGTTCTTCAACCTCTTCTTGAAAGAGGGTAACAAGATCAACCCGTTGATCGGTAACGCCGGTGTATCCGCAGTGCCTGATGCCGCTCGTATCTCTCAGAACGTAGGTTTGGAGTACGACCCGAGCAACTACCTGTTGATGCACGCTATGGGTCCGAACGTTGCTGGTGTGATCGGTTCAGCCGTTGCAGCTGGTATCCTGTTAGGATTCTTGGGTTAATCAGAATAACCATCTATAAAGGTAAGGCGAGGCCTCATAGCGAGGTGCTCGCCTTTCTTATTTCCCCAATAGGATAGCAAAAAAACAGCTGTTACGCTGTAACGCTGTTGCGCTTTCTCTGTCTTTCCCTGAAAAACGTTGAATGGATTAATACTATAAGCCTAAGGTTAGTTGAATGCTTTTCCCTAATCCCTGGGCTTGATTGAATGAAGCGA
>CAMGEM010000226.1 GCA_946055095.1 uncultured Parabacteroides sp.
GCGGTGGTGTGCTTCGCCAATCCCTTGGGGCGAGGCGTGCGGTACTTCATCGTCACCACGGTCATGCCCAAATCGTTCAGGTAACGACGAGTCGGGGCCACCTCGAAGCCGTCGGGATCGTTCCCCTCATAGGAGCCACCGCTATAAATGATCTGGATCGCATCCGTCTTCTTCACCTTTGGGAAATGCCACTCCAAATAGGGCTTGCACTGGTGTTCCTGCGCATCGGGCATCTTACCTTCCGGCCAGACATCCTCCGTCACCTTCTCCCGACGACCCGCATCGCTGGCAAAACGCACCATGATGTCCTCCTTCGGGGCTAACTTCCGGTAGAACTCCATCTGGTTCATGAACTCAATACCCCGCTCCAAACCAAAAGCACCGTGCCCCTCATTGGGATAGAGGTGCAGCTCAGCCGGGATGTGACGACGGCGCAATTCTCTATAAATAAGCGTGGAACCGTTAGGCGAGTAAATATCGTTGCCGCCATGATGGAGCGACATCGGGCAGGTCTTCTCGTCGAACTTAAACACATCTGAGAGCTTCACATCCAAGCCATAGCCTTGACGAGTGGCCGGTGTACCAGTCTCCCCGTCGGTGGTGACGTAGGCCGGGGCGTTCACGATCGCCCAGTTGATATGGCAGGGGATAGTATCCAAGGCATCCACCCGCTCGTAGGCCGGAGTCTGTGAGCTGGTCGCCAACAGGAGCGCCAGATGGGAGCCCGCCGACATGGAGATCGTACCGATCTTCTCCGGGTCGAATCCCCGCTTCTTGGCTTGGCTACGCACCATGCGCACCGCCCGCTGCGCGTCCTCCCAAGCGGTCTGATAGATGGGCAAGCCTACGGGACGTGGCGTGCGATAGACGAAGTTCACACACTGAATACCCTGTTTGGTCAGGGTCTCGTGCCACAGTTTGATCAAGCCGACATCGCAACAGCTCTCATAGGCTCCTCCCGATATGAGGATCATGCAGGCCCCATTACGCACCGATGCGTCCGGCTGCTCGAACCACTCCAAATAGGCCACCCTGTGCTTATCCGCGTTGAACTTCGGATCGCCAGCCTCATCGGTCATGGCCGCGATCTGATGGTCTTGCCGATGGGGCATCTTTCCCTTCGGCCATACGGTTTCCCGCTCCCAAGCGTAACCGCTCCACCCACAAAGAAGAGCGACTACAAATAATAAAATTCTTTTCATGTTTCAATCTATAAGTTATGTGTGTTTACAATGGACTGGTGGTCAGCCATACCTCCGGACGTAAATCGCCGAGCTGCCCTGTATCGGCCTTTTGATCCGTGTCGGGACGGTCGGTATTGACATAGTTTGTGTTGCGGCCCAACGACATCACGACCACCTCGATCGGCTTGCCCGCCATCTCCCGGGTGACCGGCAGGTAATAGGTATAGTTGCGGTCGCTGTTCGCCGACTTATATTCCCAGGTGTTCGAGGTGTACGAGGGGGCACGATCGGGACAACCCACGAACTGGCCATCCACCTTGAAGCCAACCCAAGCGCCCTCCACACCATGCACGCCATTCACGGCCACACAGAGGTAGGAGTCCTCCGCCAACCGATCCGCAGAGAGCGTGAAAGAGCCTTTCCAAGCACCGTTGGCTAAGCAATCGGCACTGCCATAGGTACGGAACAGGTTGTTCGCCCGCCAAGCCGAGCGATCCACCAACTGACCATCCCGATAGCCCTCCACCTCGTTCAGCCGAAGCGGACAGGGAGAGAAACGGATGTAGCGCACGGCTCCCGCCTCCCGCAGGTCGATCTCCATCTCCTTTCCGGCCAGGAAGGTGATCTCCTTCCAGCTCTTCAGATCGGCGGAGACGTAGGCCTGCACACCCTCCTCCGATTTCAGGGGAGCCAAGGAGTACTCATCGAAGGTGTGAATCACCAAGCGGTCGAGCCGCTGCGCCTCGCCCAGATCGAGATGGAAACCAGATTGCCCCTGCTGGCGTATGTCGCCCCAACGCATGGCGATGGAGAAGGCACTCTCCCGATCCCCGTCAAAGAGGTAGCGATCCCAGATCTCCCGGGTCTTGAAATAGGGTTGGTTGAAGAAGGCCTCCCGGGCCGCCTTCACCTGCGGGATCTCGGTCTCGCCCGAACGCAACAGGGAGCGTACCTCCAAGGCATTGTTGTCGGCGGCGAAGCAGGTGGCATAATAGTAGCTCTCCACCTCCTCCGGCACAGGACAAGCCACCAAGTCGGCCACTTTATAATGGTAATAGGGTTTACGGGTAGTCAATGCCTCCGGTACGATCTCCCGGTCGTCGCTCGCCTTCCCCTCGGTGGTCAAGCGAATCAAAGCCGTGCGGAAAGGCAATACCTCCACCTCGATCGTAGAACCAAATGGCTTACTGCCCAGATCCTCCACGAAGGGATAGTAGCTCTTCGCCTGTACCTTGCGCTTGCTCCCTTTCAGGCCTACCTCCTCTCCCAGCTGCACCCGGTATTTCACCGGCTCCCACGTCAGGTTACGCAGGGTCACGAAGCGGGTCTTGCCATCGCCTCGGCTGATCGCCTCCGGGCCATAGTTGGCCTCCGGCAAACGCTGCCCATCCACCAGGATGTCCCGGTAGCGGCGATGCAGGTTGTAGATATAGGCCAACTGCGGGAACTCATCATCCCGCAGCAGCCAGGGATTGGCATAGATCTGCGGAGCGAGGATCAGGTTGCGGTTGAAGGCCTGCAGGATCAGGTCATCCTGCCAACCATCCAAGCAGGAGGAGAGGCATACACCATGATCCTCCGTCAAGCGGGTCAGTCCCTCAGGAGCCTTGCGGGCGATCGCCTGTCCCCGATGGTGCGGGGCGGTCATCCGGTTGGTCATGAACACGTCGATGTAGGTCTCCTCACCACCCAGCAGGAACGTGGTGGAGTGGCGGGTCGCCTCACCCAACTGCAGACGGTGGTTCAGCAGGATAAAGTCGGGAGCGATCTCCCGCACACGGGTCATCATCCGGTCGAACGCGTCGTATTTCTCCGGACGCAGCTGGCCACAGACCGCGTCCATCTTGAAGAGCCGGAAGCCATAGTCGCGCACCAGGCCGACCATCATCTCCTCACGCTCACTCGTCTCCCGCTCGGTCGTGCCGAAGCCATCGGGTCCACCCCACAAGCCAAAGTGGATGCCTAACTCCGATGCCTCCCGGCTCAATGGCCCGAACCCTTGCGGGAACTGCCGACGGAAACGATCCGACTTTGTGGAGCCATACATCTTCGCCCCATCAATCGCTCCCGCATCGAAGGCATAGATGTCGAGCTGCATCCCGAACCGCTCCTTCATCCAGCGGAAGAAGTCGAGGTTGATACGGGT
>CAMGEM010000227.1 GCA_946055095.1 uncultured Parabacteroides sp.
CGGGTCAAAGCCCGCAATGACACGAACCTGTTTGGATACACCCCCTTTTTGTTTACCCAATCTTTCGATAAGCACTGGGTGTTTGCCCGGTGCGTTGCTTGAAGAAGCGGATGAAATGTTGGGGATACTCAAAGCCGAGGTTCTCGCTGATTTGCGTGATCGTGAATCGCTCATCGTGCAGCTGTTCCTTGGCGGCAGTCAGCAAGCGATCGTTGATATATTCCTTGGCAGTCAGCTTAGTCTCGCTCTTGATGACCTGTCCGAAATAAGCGGTCGAGAGGTTGCAACGATCGGCGAAGTAGGCCACGGTGGGCAACCCTTGCTTAGCGGCTTGTGTACGGATATAGTCTCTGAGCAAGCGATCGAACTGCTGCACCACGGAGTGGTTGATCTCCTCACGGGTGATAAACTGGCGGTCGTAGAACCGCAAGCAGTAGTTGAGCAACAGCTCGATGTGCGAGACGATCAGTTCCCGCGAGTGGTTGTCGATGGGACGTTGCAACTCCGTTTCAATCAGGTTTAACACCTGCCTAAACAGCTCTACTTCCGAGGCGGAGAGGTGCAAAGCCTCCGTGCTGTTGTAGGAAAAGAACTCGTAGCGTTGCATCATGCCTCCTAAATGGGTACGGTTCAACAGGTCGGGATGGAAAAAGAGCCCGATGCTCTGAGGCCTGACTTGCGTCTCCTTGATCTCCACATTCACGACCTGCCCTGGCTCAAAAGAGGTGACCGTCTCCTCGTCGAAGTCGTAGGGAGTACGCCCATAGGAGAGGGTGCATCCTTTGGTCTTTTTCAGCCAGATGGCATAGACACCAAAATAGATCTTGGCTTTTGTCCCGGCCTTACGGAGCTGTTGATGGAGATGCACCACAGAAACCAAGGGGTGAAGCGTGGTCACCCCATAATGGTCGTTCACTTGTTGAATGGTATCTAATCGAATTTCTTCCATATTGCGTCTTCGCTCTTGATAATCTCTGCAAAAGTATAAGAAATTGTCATGCTTTTGTGATATGGAGCGAGTTACTTGTCGCTAACGGCCTCTAACCATTCGGTGGAAGAGTTTCCGTTATCACCCGCATGGGTATATAAGTGCTGGAACCAGCTGTCTTGTTGCGCACCATGCCAATGCTTGACTCCTTCGGGAATGTCGATGATGTCGCCCGGTAGCACGGCAATAGCCGGTTTTCCCCACTCTTGATACCAACCACGTCCGGAGACGCAAATCAGGATTTGATGGAATCCATGATGGATATGCCAGTTGTTGCGGCAACCCGGCTCGAAGGTCACGTTGAAAAAGCGTTGTGCGGTTTGCTCGCCTTCGGAAAGATTCTTCGGTTGGAGGGTAGCCAAGTAACTGTTCCCACTAAAGTAGTGCGCATAGGCATCATTGGGATTGCCTTTCGGCCAATCGCCCGCCGAGGCATCAGCCGCATGGTCTGTTTGTGAAAGGCCTTGCTCACTTAGGTAACGACACAATTCCTCCACCAGCTCCGGGCTGTTCCCCATTTGCACAGCACCCAACTTATGCGATGCCAATTGACTTTCCACGCCTTTCAAGCCCGACAGGGCGGCTACGGTCACGATTTCCCGATCAGCTTCCGAAAGCTGATCACCTGCGAAAATATCTCCGAAGAGATGGGCTTTCAGATAGTGGTCATCCTGCGGACAGAAGTCATAATTGTAGGGCTTGCCACCTAACAACTTCGTTTGTACCTCCGTTCCCCTTTGTAAGGCGGCCGCTGCGTCATCCCAGAGGGCAGGACGTGTCCATGGTTTGCCCTCCTCGCTGACCAAACCCTTGGCTTGCCGATCGTCTAACACGGCTTTCAGCTTATTAAGCGCGTTCAGCGAACGAGGAAATCCCGTATAGGCATAGAGTTGCGAGAAGGCCTCTTTCAATTCATTGACCGTGATACCTCGATCGAGTGCTGTGCCGATAGCGACTTCCAGACGATCCATATCTCCTTGTGCCTCTAAGCAGGCAACGGTGGCTAATTGTTTTTGACGCTCAGACAGCCACTGAGCTGAAAGTGTAGTATGCATAGTGAATGTGATAAGTAGGATGAAAAGAATAAATTGTTTCATACGTGATGATTCCTCATTTATTTGAGATTAGATTGATAGAAAGTGAAGATGTCGTTCCAAGGGATGAAGTTGCCCTCGCCACCATCGTAGAGGTCGCAATGGGTCGCTCCCGGCACGATGAGCAATCGCTTGTTGTCGGCATATTTCCCGTTCGTGATTTTCTGATAGGCCTCCTCACCAAAATAGCGGCTATGTGCCTTCTCTCCGTGCACGATGAGTACTGGTGTACGGATCTCGTCGGCTGCGATCCAAAGATTTTGATTCAAGCGCATGAGGGTAGTCGTGATGTTCCATCCCATGTTCGAATTGAGCGAGCGGGGGTGGTAGCCACGTTTCTCCGACTTGTAATAATCCACATATTGCTTGAGATAGTCGGGGGCGTTATCCGCGGTTGTTGCGGGCAATCCACCTTGCGGCTTGATCTCGCCGGTGCGGAACTCCTCCGTGCGTTGTGCCGCCAACTTTTGCTTCAAGGCAAACCGAGCTTCTTCGTCCATCGTGTCGAAATAGCCCTTTTGGGTGACCCGGGTCAAGTTATACAGCGTGACAGCCACTGTCGCCTTGATGCGGGGATCCAATGCAGCCGCGTTCAGCGAAAGACCTCCCCAGCCACAGATACCTAATATACCGATTCGATCAGCATCCACCTGCTCGCAGCAGGAGAGGTAATCGACCGCTGCGCAGAAATCCTCCGTATTGATGTCCATGGAGGAGGAATAGCGGGGTTCACCCTCGCTCTCTCCCGTGAAAGAGGGATCAAAGGCGATCGTCACGAAGCCTGCCTCCGCCAATTGCTGAGCATAGCGTCCGCTGGCTTGCTCTTTGACCGCGCCAAACGGGCCGCCGACAGCGATAGCCGGCAGTTTGCCTGTGGCCTGTTTGGGTACATACTTGTCAGCCACCAAAGTGATGCCGAACCGATTGCGGAAGGTCACCTTCTCATGAGCGACTTTCTCGCTTTGTGGGAACGTCTTGTCCCACACCTGTGTCAAACCTGTTGTTTCCATAGAACTTGTTGTTGTCTGGGCATGGGCACTGAGCGTGAGTGCCAGTGCCATCCCTATGAGTGCTTTCATTTTGCTATTGCTTTTGTTGTTTTTTTAATCTGGTGCAAAATTACGGCAAGCGCATGACGGACAAGGTATATGGATTTCGGATAAAACTACCCGTTTTATGGAATGTGGGTTTTCAGCCTTTTCTTGCGGTTCGGCAT
>CAMGEM010000228.1 GCA_946055095.1 uncultured Parabacteroides sp.
TCTTGCTGCATCTCTACCTCCTTCACCTTGCGGAAGAGGTCGGAGGCGAAGATGAAGTCGTTGAGCGCTTGGTTGTTGGAGGTGATGACCTGGTCTTTCGTGCCTTGCCACTCCTTCACGCCCTCCTTGATGAAGACGATGTTGTCGCCGATGTTCATCACGGAGTTCATATCGTGGGTGTTGATCACGGTGGTCATCTGATACTCCACCGTGATGTCGTGGATCAGGTCGTCGATCAAGAGGGAGGTCTTCGGGTCGAGGCCGGAGTTGGGTTCGTCGCAGAAAAGGTACTTCGGGTTGAGCGCGATGGCTCGTGCGATGGCCGCACGCTTCATCATACCGCCACTGATCTCAGAGGGGTAGAGGTGGCCCGCATCGGCCAGGTTGACACGCTCTAAGCAGAACTCAGCCCGCTCACGCCGCTGCTTGGCGGAGTCTTTCGAGAACATATCGAGCGGGAACATGACATTCTCAAGCACGGTCATGCTATCGAACAGGGCGGAGCCTTGGAACAGCATACCCATCTCCCGGCGCAGCATGTTGAGCTCATGCTTGTTCATGGTCAGCAGGTCACGGCCGTCGTAGAGGATCTGGCCGGAATCGGGGCGGATCAAGCCGATGATGTTCTTGATCATGACGGTCTTACCCGATCCGCTTCGACCGATAATCAGATTGGTCTTGCCATCTTCAAACAGCGTGCTGATGTCTTTCAAGACGGTGCGCCCGTCGAACGATTTGATAATGTGCTTTACTTCGATCATACTTCTTTTCCGCTTTTAAGTCAACATCAATTGGGTCAAAATCACGTCGGCGAGCAGGATCATGATGCTGCTCATCACCACGGCGTTGGTGCTGGCCTTACCGACCTCTAAGGCGCCGCCCTTCACGTTGTAGCCGAAGTAGGAGGCGATGGAGGAGATGATGAAGGCATAGACAACGGACTTGATGATGGAGTACCAGATGTAGAACTCCGTGAAATAGAATTGCAAGCCATACTCGAAGGAGGCGGGTGTCATGCCAGTCGTGGAGTTGTAGCTGGCGAAGATACCGCCACAGATGCCGGTGAACATACTGAATATCACCAAGACGGGGATGAAGATCATCAGCCCGACCATCTTCGGGAGGATCAGGAAGTTGGCGGAGTTGACACCCATGATCTCCATGGCGTCGATCTGCTCCGTCACCCGCATGGTGCCGATCTCGGAGGCGATGTTGCTGCCCACCTTTCCGGCGAGGATGAGGGCCATGATGGAGCTGGAGAACTCCAGGAGGATGATCTCACGGGTCGTATAACCAATCGTGAACTTCGGGATCAGTGGAGAGCTGATGTTCAAGGAGATCTGGATGGCGATAACCGTTCCGATAAAGATGGAGATGATGATCACGATCCAGAGCGAATCGACTCCCAGTTTATAGATCTCTTTGATGAGCTGCTTGAGGAACATGCTCCAACGGTCGGGGACGGTGATGCTTTTCATCATCAGCATCGTATATTCCCCCATGCTATGTAACGCTTTATTCATGACTTTTCTGCTCGCTATGTACTTTTTTCTTGTGAAGCTACCTATTTAGCCGTCGGCAAAGGTAACGATTTTTTCCGAACAGCCGGAAAAATCGACCGTGTAGTTTCCGTTTACCGTGCGGAGATGCTATCTTCGCGGGAAAACAAACTTAAACAATCGTATGAAACGTTATTGTCAGACATTGGATTTGAAAGCGGATGAGGAGCTGATCCGGGCGTATTGCCATTGGCACTCGCCGGAGCATATCTGGCCGGAGATACCGGAGGGGATCCGGTCAGTGGGTATCTTGAATATGGAGATCTATCGCTTGGGGACGAGGCTCTTCATGATTGTGGAGACGCCTGATGACTTTGACTGGGAGGCGGCTTTCGCTCGCTTGGCCACATTAGACAGGCAGGCGGAGTGGGAGGCTTTTGTCAGCCAATTCCAGCAGGCGGCTCCGGGCAGCAGTTCGGCGGAGAAGTGGCAGTTGATGGAGCGGATCTTCAAGCTCCCTCAAGGGAAAGCGCAGGAGGAATAAGCGATGGAGAAAATGCGTAAACGTTCGTTGGTGGCCGCTCCGGGGGGTGGCTCCTATCTGCTTCCTTTCGTGCTGATCACGAGCCTGTTCCTTTTATGGGGTTTCGCACATGGTCTGTTGGATGTGCTGAACAAGCATTTCCAAGGGGTGTTCACGATGACGAAGGCTGAGAGTGGCTTGGTGCAGTTCTCGACCTATATCGCCTACTTCCTGATGGCATTGCCGGCGGGTGCTTTCATGCGTCGCTACGGCTATCGGCGAGGGATCATCTTGGGGCTGTCGCTCTTCGCGGCGGGTGCCTTCGGGTTCATCCCGGCGGCTTTCTTGCAGGCCTCCACACCTTTCCTGATCGCTTTGTTCGTGATCGCTTGCGGCCTTTGCATCTTAGAGACCGCGGCAAACCCCTACGTCACGGTGCTGGGACCTTCTGAGGGGGCGGCTCAGCGTCTGAACCTGTCGCAGTCGTTCAACGGCTTGGGGTGGATCTTAGGTCCTTTCGTGGGTGGCTTGCTGATTTTCGGTGCGCCGGAAGGGGATGCGTTGGCATTGGCTAAACCCTATATCTTGGTGGGTAGCGTGGTGTTGGTGGTGGCTTTGCTCTTCTTTTTCACTCGCTTGCCGGAGGTGAAAAGCGAAGAGGCGGAGCCGGAAGCGACCGCACAGGCTGCCCCGGCCATGAGCACTTCGCTATGGCGTCACGGACAATTTGTGCGATCCGTGGTGGCACAGTTCTGCTACTGCGCGGCGCAGACGGGTATTTTCAGCTTCTTCATCAACTACGTGACGGAGGCCGATGCCTCGATCAGCAACCTGCAAGCCTCTCGCATCTTGGCGTTCGGCGGCATGGCACTCTTCATGGTCGGTCGGTTGACCGGTAGCGTGACGATGCGTTGGTTGGCTCCTCGCCGGCTGTTGGCGACCTACTCGCTCTTGAGTGTCCTCTGCATGGGGTTGGTGATCGCCTCTTGGGGTACGCTCTCGCTCTACGCACTCTATCTGAGCTTCTTCTTCATGTCGATCATGTTCCCGACCATCTTCGCCTTAGGTTTGGAGGGAGTGGGAGCTGACAACACCAAGAAAGCCTCCTCGTTCATCGTGATGGGGGTGGCCGGTGGTGCGTTCAGCCCGATGCTGATGGGGTATATCGGCGAGACGACCATGGCGGTGGGCTTTGTGGTGCCGCTGTGCGCCTTCCTCTATATCCTCTATTTCGCCTTGCGTTGCAAGTAGAGACGTAGAGACGTTG
>CAMGEM010000229.1 GCA_946055095.1 uncultured Parabacteroides sp.
ACGCATTATTTCTTCACCTCCATACGGACTATACGAGCAGATTGCTCCTCTTTGAGCATATTGCTCCACGCAGCATCAACCACGGCCTTTTTTGCATAATGCTCGTAGCTTGATGCGTTAACATAGGATTGCGATCAGATCTGATTCTGATATACCGTGGGGATGGACAGCGAGGGAGTTTTTCACCATTTCACTTTTTACTATTTCACTAATTAGTCCCCATGGGTAAAGAAAACCTCTCGTCACAAAACGCCTAACGCATCCAAGAGATCTTGATAGTTGGCAACCTGGTAATACTTTACCCGTGCGGTGGAGATCGAGTTGAAGAGTTTCCTTGCGCAATCAATCTTCGCACGCTCGATCTGGGTGATGTCCATGGAATCCATCGTTCCCTTGGTCTCCGCGATGAAGAAGATATGCTTCACGCCCGCTTGCTGCATAGCGATCGCCCAATCTGGCGCATAGTTACCCACGGGAGTAGGGATCTGAAAGGAACGGGGCAGTTTGGCATAGACCACCACCTCTTTGGCCTCGTCCAGATCATGCGCGAACTGACGCTCTCCTTGGCTATCGCTAAACACATAGTCCGTGATGTGTTTTTGGGCGGCATAGGCACGATCGAAATCCATCTTGCTCTTCACCGTGAAGATGCTGCTGTCATAGGTACCTTCGGTGGTCTGATAGTGGATGGCCTCTACGATCATCGTTGATTTCTGCTCCCGGATGATGCGGATCGCCTGCCGGATGAACTCTTCCGGATTGTTCTTGAACTGATAGAGCGTGCTTTCTTGAATGCCCCGCAAGATCGCCACGATTGAGCGACGGGTCAGGTTGGCACCTTTCGCCAGATCACCCACCAGATCATACTTCACGGAGGAGGTGCAGACATCGGTCAGTGTCCTCGACTGGGAGTGGGTATCGCCAAAGTCGGTCACCTGCCGCGCGTCTTGCGTACCTTCCACCATCACATAGCGCAGCCGCTTCACCTTCAGCTCCGCATTGATCTGTCGGATGGCTTTTCGGATCAACTCCCGGCTGTCATAGTTGACGGTATAGACATATTGGTGGTTGATCTCCCTCCACAAGGCTTGGAACTCCGCCCGGCTGAAATTCTCGTTCAACCGATTGTCTGAGGTGGTGGTCTTCTCCTCCACCACCATCTCTTCAAGCACCTTGGGATCATAGATGGCATTGATCAATCGCCTCACTCCCTCGGCAAGGGGTTGTAAAGGCTTAGGCAAGGGGACTACACCGCCATTCGCTACTGCCTCCCGATAGGTCGCTGTCAGCTGGTGGTTGCTGTCGATGTAACCGTTATCTTCCAGATAGATCAAGATACGGCTGGCCTCCGTCTCGCTGAGCAGATGGGCCTTCCCTCCCACTTGGATCGGCTTGCCCATGAAATAGTTCAGAGTCACCTTGGCGGCACGCTCACGCAACACCTCTTGGGTCTCTCGTTGCAGCGCCTTGGTGAAGTCGGCATAGCTCTCGTTGGCGATCACGGTCAGCTTGTTCACGTCATGCACCTCCTCTCCCAACAGCTCCGCATCCATACGGGTTCCCTGTTGATCCACGCAAAGGCGCAAGCCGCGTCCCACCTCTTGCCGCTTGGCCGTCGTGGAGTTGGAATGGCGCAAGGTGCAGATCTGGAACACGTTGGGATTGTCCCATCCCTCCCGCAGCGCCGAGTGGGAGAAGATGAATCGGGTCGGCTCCTCGAAGCTCAACAGTCGCTCCTTGTTCTTCAAGATCAGGTCGTAGGCACCCATATCGTCAGAGAGACCCGACTTTCGGTCGATCTTGCCATCCGTCAGACGATTGGTCTTCTTGTCGATCGAGAAATAGCCCTGATGCACCTCTTGGGGTGTGAAGCGACGCAGATAGGCGGTGTAGTCCTCCTCCCACAGATTCAATTCCTCATTGACCAAGCGGGCATACTCCTCCTCGAAGAGCCGTTGGAAAACGCCTTTCACCTCATTCCCCTCCGCATCGTAGCTTCGGTATTTCGCCACCTCGTCGATAAAGAAGAGCGACAGGCACTTGATCCCTCGCCTGTAGAGTTGCCGCTCCTTCTCGAAGTGAGACAGGATCGTCTCTCGGATCTGCACCCGTTGCAGGGTCAGTTCATTGGCATCACCGATCACCTCTCCCCGTCGCAAGGTCACGCCATTCAGGAAGGTGACAAAGCCACTCGCTTGGATCTCTGACACCACAAAGTGCTCATATTGCGCCAAGCCCGATGCCTCCCGCAGGCTATCGCCCACACCAAAGGTCTTGGTCTTTCGGACGATGTTCCCGGATGCGGTCTTCAGCTCGATCTCGATGCGTGCCTCGGGCGGTCGTTTGGGAGAGAGCACGATGCTGTCCAAATAGAGATAACCATTCGTGCCACGCAGGTTCTTCACCTCGAAACCCTTCACATGGATGCGCTTCACCAACCGCTGCCGATAGGCATCCAAGGCATCCAGCGCATAGATGGTGTTGTGCTTGGTCTTGTGTGTGGCGGAATAGTTGAGCACGAACAGCGGTTGGAAGCGCTTGATACCCGCCTGTGTCGCATCTCCCTCCATCTTTTGTGGCTCATCCATGATGATGATCGGTCGGTTAGCGGCGATCACGTCAATGGGACGGCGGCTGCCAAACTCATCCCGTTTGGAATAGATGATGCGGCTCTCCTTGCTCCGTCCTCCCTCCTTCATCGAGGCGGCGAAGGCCTGGGTATTGATGATCATGACGCTCAACTTGGATTCGGAGGAGAAACTATCCAATTGCTGCAAGTTGCTGCTGTTATAGACGAACCAACGCACCTTCTCGTTGTAGTGCTCCATGAAATGATCCTCCAACATGGTGAAGCTCTTGGCCACACCCTCCCGGATGGCGATGCTGGGCACCACGACGATGAACTTCCCCCAGCCGTATTGCTTATACAGCTCAAACATCGTCTTGATATAGACATAGGTCTTTCCCGTTCCGGTCTCCATCTCGATGTCGAGGTTCAGCGCGCCTACTCCTTTCACCAAGCGCTCCGAAGGGGTGATGTCACACCGGTTCTGGATTGCACGGATTTGTTGCAGCAGGGTCTGCTCGTCCAGCTCGATACGGGCGTTGCGATAGCCCGCCTCCTCCTCTTCATAATGAATTTGCTGCTGTTGCTTGCGTCCTACATCTCGGCGATAGGTAGCCATCCGATGCGAGGGCTGACCGGCAAAGACGTTCACGGTGTTCTCCACCGCCTCCGTCTGGTATTGTTGGATTTTAAACTTGAATTTCATTTCGGTTTACTTTACAT
>CAMGEM010000230.1 GCA_946055095.1 uncultured Parabacteroides sp.
TTCTTGTGGAGTGTATGTATCTAATAGGGGTTAGATAGTGCGTAGGAACACCCTTGTTAATCGGTGATCTTCAGGTTCAGGCGAAGTTCACCGCGGAGTCTTGGATAGGTGTAGTCGCCAAATGACCAATCCCACTGGATTTTGGTGCCATGGTAATAATCGCCGCTTGCCGGGATCTGCTCATCGCCTGATATAGAGACATCAGCCAGGTGCTTACCTTCGCTTTCTTGTGTCATCAAGAGAATGAACTCAGGAACTTCATCCACCAAATCGCCCTTCGGGGTGAAAATACCTGCCTCGATGAAGTTCGCCTTATCCCCGGAGGGTTGGGTGGATCCATCCGTAAATCCTAACCGATTCAGTTGATCGGTCAAATCCATATGGATGTCTTGCTCAAAGTCTTTATTGAGCAGATCGCTCCGTTTGAAAGTCATCTCCTCGTTATCTACATAAATATAAGGAGTAGCGAAGAGCGCACTCACATGGAATCGTGCGGCACGTCCTTGCTCGGTCAACGCATAGACATCGAACTGGGCAGGGATGTAGGTCGCCTTGGCATAGATCTGATCCACGGTCTCTTGCTTGATCTGGATGGCGATGCCCAGATTGTTCTTCATGGTCATGAAGGCGAAATCGCTCGTTTTCACTAAATCTGTCAGGCTGACATCCGAGACGATCACCCTATAGTCCTTGATCTTGGAGAGATCGCCGCCCGTTTGGCTTGTGATGACAATGGGCAGGGCCATCGCCTTTTTCGTATCTACGTCGCAGAAGCTGACCGTGTGTGGGGAATGCGCCTCAAACTGCCCATCAATCGTATAGGGATCTTTCAGGGTGAAGCTGGCTGCAGCTGAGCCTACCTCGTTCTGCCGGAGGAAGAGTTGGAGGGTTTGCTCTGCTTTGAGGAGGGCGAGGTCGGTCGTCTTGCCTGAGACTGTCCAGTTGCCATTCTGTCCTTTCGAGAGTGAAACGACCTCGAAGGGATTACCATTAGAGAGTGACTCTGGAGTGATCGAAGCGGTTGCTACCTCGGCATTCGCCGGTTCAACGGTGAACGAGATGCTGAACGTGCCGTCCTCGGCTACCGAATAGGTCTGCTCGGACAAAGTCACCTTGTTCAAGGCGATGCTGCCTCCGCCATTCACTTCATCATCATCACTACATGCCTGCAAGCCCAGTACCACCGTGGCCAACAGGATCCAACAGCTTTTTAAAAATAAATTTACTTTCATAACGTAACATTTTTGTTGTTCAACTTTTCGCATACAAGTTTACGGCAAACAAGGGAGAGGCTTGTCGCAAGGTCTCTCCCTGATGTCACGTTTTGTGCTGTTGGCTGTCTCGTTTTGTTCCCAGCGTTGTCACATTTTAGGTTTCAGGCTGATCTTGAATATGTTGTTGATGCTCTTCCCGCTCGGTACTTCGGTATTCTGAGGGAGTCAATCCGAATCGCTCCACGAAGAGACGATGATAGGTTTGTCGGTAGGAGAAGCCGGATTCCAAGGCGATGCCTTCGATGCTGTAGTTGGCAGATGAGCGTAAAAGCCCCAACGAGTAGTCGAGTCGCAGGTTGTTGAGGTAGCGGGGGAAGGAGCTGCCTGTACACTTGTTGAATTGTAGGGAGAAGTTTTTCAAAGAGAGACCTGGAACCAAGGCAAGCGCCTCGTTGCGCGAGAAATTCGCGTCGCGGAAGAGCTGCTGCTCCTCAATCTGTCTCATCAGTCTCAGGATGGGGTCTGAGGGTTGAGACGAGGGATCGGAGGAGGCTTTGATTACGGGCGCATCCGTCTGCTCGGCCAATTTGCTCTTGGCGGCCATCAACTCATGGATGGTGGCAACGGCAGCTCGGTTTTTCTTGCGGATCAACAGGTTGTAGCGAACGACCACAACGATGACCACACAAGCCACAACGAGCAGGAGCCCGGAGAACAGGAGCATAGTGTGTCCATGTTGTATTCTCACGTTCTGCCGTTCGATCTGGTGCGCTTTATCTTCAGTCTCATAGATGGCGGCCATCTCAATAGCCTTCTGCTCGTTCTCACGTGCGAAAAGGCTGTCTTTTAGTGCGATGATCTGGCGGGCACTTGCCAAGGCTGCGGTTGTTTGACCTGTAGCCTCTTGGATTTGAAGCGTAGGGAGGAGGATGTTGTCGATATAGCGGTTGTTGACGGTGTCTTGCCGCTCCTCGAAATAGAGTTTGGCTTGTCGCAGATAGTTGTTGGCCGTCTGGTATTGCTGGGTGGCGATCAGATAGGGGATCAATAGGTGCACCTCGGAGGGGTCTGTGGCAACTGCGGTCGATAGGATACGGTCGTAGTAGGGCTTGGCTTTGTCGGGCTCTTGATTGCTGACAAAGCAGATCATGCAAAGACCGCAGAGTTGAGCGGTTCGGGTGTCGATTATGCCCTGTGTCACTCCCTCCGACGCAGCTAACTGCTGCAAGGCGGCCTCGCATTGGGGGATGAGGGCGATGGCTTGCGCATAGCGTCCGACCGAGAAGAGGGTGTTGACTTTCTGGATCCAGACGTAGAACAGGTCGTCGGCCGTTTTCCAGGTTTGCGCTTTGGAATCGATCTGCTGATAGAGCGTGATGCTGCGATCCATGTAGGTTAATGCCTCCTCAATCTGATACATGTCCGAAAGGGCAAATCCTACATATTGTAGGAAGAAGGCTTCTGCCTTCCAATCGTTGGTGGCATGCGCCAAGGCGCTACCCTCCTGGGCATATTGGAGCGCCTCTCCATAGTTTCCGATCCGATGGTTCAAAGCGGCCAGCTGCTTGAGTGTCTTAGTGAGTATCACGGTGTCTTTTTGGGCTTCGGGGCTCTCATAGATGCGTTTGCTGTAAGCCAAAGCTACATTCGTTTGCCCAAAAGCGTTTTGGTAGATGACAGCTCTTAGCCCGTCGATGTCGTTGGGTTTCAGCAGATGATTCGTCTCGGCGGAGTCGAGCAGGGCCAATGCTTCCGTGGGTTGTGTCAGACAAATCTGATGGATATGCTGGATGAGCTTCTCCTGCGATGTTGCCGTGGAAGAGGTAGGTGTAGAAGGGGATCCACATGAGAGGGCGCCCATCAGGATGAGGATGGTCAACAACGCAAAGTGGATGTGGTTTCTGATTGAAAGAGGTTGACTATAATAGGTTGTTTTTTCGTTCATAATGTAAGATGAAATTTAGCATAAGCAGTGAGGCATGTCGCCTCACTGCTATGCGATTCTTGCTTTGATCGTGCTTAGAGTGTCGTCAACTTCAAGTTGCGCCAGAGCACCTTGATGCCACCACCATCG
>CAMGEM010000231.1 GCA_946055095.1 uncultured Parabacteroides sp.
AAGACCGGGGGCAGGCTGTTTACAATACAATATCCAATGTCTGTTTTGTCATGCGGGGACAAAGGTAAGGAAAAAAATGGAATTATTGCTTGATGTCACTCAATTCCACCAATTTGTTCACGATGGCATAGATGGTCAAGCCACTGGCACTATGGATCTGCAACTTACGGGCGATATTCCGCCGGTGTGTGATGACCGTATGGGTAGAGAGGAAGAGGCGGTCGGCAATCTCCCGATTGGTCATGCCCTTCACCACACAAACCACGATCTCCTTTTCACGCTGGCTCAACAACTGCTGTCCCTCCTCGCCCTCGGCACCTTCCGCATCAGGCTTCTGCGTCAGGCGTTGCAGCTTACGGGCAATCTCCTCCGCCGAATCATAAAGGCTCAACCGCTCATCATACACCTCCAAGGTCTGCGGATCGACCGGGGTGGTCTGTAGCGCTACACACTTCATCTCCTCACAACCACACTCCTCCTTGATGTGCGAGAGGCCAAACGAACCTGGCAACAAAGGGTTTACGATCAGCAGATCGGGTTTATGCAACTGCAACAGATCGAGCAGGCTGTTGGCCGTGGCGATCTCCACCAACTGCAAACGGAATCCCGGCAAACGCTTTAGCATCATCTCCAAGCCATAGCGAATGATGTCTGCCGGTTCGGCTATCGCTACTTTCAGATTCGTACTCATAACCGTCCTTTCTATCGCAAGGTTTGCTCCAAGGCAGCCACGACGGGCACAAACAGGTAATCCTCCACACGGGTGTGCGAAGCTAAGTCAGCTTCCGTGGCGAAAATGTCGAAGAGCACACTGTTCAGCAGGTGACTCCCCTCGCCCGGATAATACTTGATCAAGATATTCTTCAGGTCGGAGATCTTGCTCTCGATCTGGTCGTGCCGTTTGCGGAAAATAGCGATGTTATACTTCGGATCCTTCCGACCCTCGATCAGCCCTCGCACGTAGGGGAAGACCGAATGCTCCTCATAGGCCATGTGCTTATCCACCTCGGCCGCATACTCATCGAAGAAGCGGGTGATCACGAAGGCCACATCAGCCGGACAGGAGGCAATGGCATTGACCAGCTTACGCCTCAGATGGGGCAACCGAAACTGGAGGAAATAGTCGTGGGCGTTATGCAGGTAGCGAATCAAATCGCCGATCGAGAGGTGGCTATCCGTCCAATCTACCGGAGCAGATACCTCCTCGGTCAGGAAGTTCACCACCGCCAAGAAGGTAGGCGCATCCACCCCATTCTGCCGACAGACCTCCCCGATGTTCTGCTCCCCGAAGCCCAAGGCAATCCCGAAACGGCTCAAGACGAGCACCATCGGATAGTTCTCGCAAATCAGGTCGCTCATCTTGTCGGTCTCCCGATAAAGTCCATTCTTATACATCGTTCGTTCGTTGTTAGCACTGACGGTTTGATTGGCCAAAGATAACATAATCCGCTTGGAGTTTTGAATGTTGAGTTTTGATTTTACAATTTCTTCGCAAAAGTACCCCCTTTCCCTCACTCCCGCAATCGCCTCGGATAGGTATCTTCAGGGCAAAGAATACCTAAAAATAGGTAGGATACCCACAAAAAAAGGGTGTGTAGTTGGATACACACCCTGTGACGACCAAGGGATTGGTCTGTATGCTTATCGGATGATCCCTAATCGGGAGGCACTGATGAACTGGATGAGGTGCTCGATCTCATCGCTCATGGGCACCTGATCACGCACCATGAGGAGCGCATCGGTCAAGCTGAAATTGCTCTGGTAGATGATGCGGTAGGCGTGGCTGAGGTGCTTGATCACCTTCTCATCGAAGCCTTCATGCTGCATGATCATGGCGTTGACACCATAATAGGTAGTCGGCTCCTTGGCTCCTACGATGTAGGGCGGAATATCCTTACGGAAGCGACAGCCGGTCTGGATCATCGACCAGGTACCTACCCGACAACCTTGGCTCACCAATACATTGCCACCGAAGATGACGTAATCCTCCATCTGGCAATTGCCGGAGATCTTACTGCCATAGCCAAAGACACTGTGGTTGCCAATCTGTGTATCGTGCGAGATATGCACGCCCTCGTGGATGAAGTTG
Source organism: uncultured Parabacteroides sp. (assembly GCA_946055095.1). GTDB lineage: Bacteria > Bacteroidota > Bacteroidia > Bacteroidales > Tannerellaceae > Parabacteroides. Next base: position 2,090 of record CAMGEM010000231.1, read on the forward strand.
CCATTGCCAATGCGGGTCGCCCCCTCTGCTGAGGAGGAGCGGTTGATCACCACATGCTCGCGGATGACATTGTCATCACCGATAATCGCCAAGGAGTCTCCCCCTTTATAGGCGAAGTCTTGGGGTTCGGCAGCGATCACCGCACCGTTATAGACCTTGTTGCGGCAACCCAAGCGTGTCCCGCTCATGAGGCTGGCGTAGGGCATGATCTCGCAATCATCACCAATCACGACATTCTTATCAACATAGGCGAAGGGATGGATGGTGACACCCGTCCCGATCTTCGCCTCTTTATCTACGTATGCTAATGGACTAATCATGACTATTTATTTAAGGTTATTATTCTCTTCCACCACCTAAGGCACTATACAGGTTGATCACCGCCTGGATGCGCTGTACATTGTCTGACACCTCAGACAGTTGCGCACTCAACAGGTTCTGTTGAGCCGTCAGGATCTCCAAATAGGAGGCACCGCCACTCTGGAACAGGTCTTTCGTGTAAGAGACCGCTTTGGTCAGTTGATCGACACGACCTTGATCCTCGATCAACTTCCGCTCCGTCGCGTCGTAGAGATAGAGCGCGTCGCTCACCTCCTTACCCGCCTTGAGGATGGTCTGCTGGTAGTTCATCTTGGCGATCTGCTCCTCCGCCTTGGTCACCTTCAAGTTGGCGATCAGTTTGCCACGGTTGAATATCGGTTGTGCTAACTGCCCAATCGCATCCCACATAAACTGTCCGGGATTCGGCAACTTATTGCCCGCAGAACCATTCAGCCAACCCGCATTGGCGGTGATGGTCACGCTCGGATAAAAGGCCGCACGGGCTTGGTTGGTCTGGTAGTAGGCACTGGCTAAGTTCATCTCCGCCACCTTCACGTCGGGACGGTTCTCCAACAGCTGCAAGGGTACTCCCGCCAACAAATCCGTTGGCAGCTCCTGCTGATCGAGGGTGCCTCGTTCGATATGCTGAGGCGCTTTAGCCAGCAGGATCGAGAGCGCGTTCTCGATCTCCCGTACCGAGCGGTTCAGCTCGATGTGAGAGGCCTCTACCTGATGCAGGGCCGCCCGCATCTGTACGACCGCAGCCTCTGTGGTCATACCCGCCTCTTTCATCGCCTCCATCACACGGACATTCTCCTTATAGATA
>CAMGEM010000232.1 GCA_946055095.1 uncultured Parabacteroides sp.
GATCCCAAGACGCAACCCTATGCGATTGGTGGTTATACCCCTATCAAGCATGTATATAGCTATAATCCCGTGCCGGTGGATTCGTTGAATGCTGAGGAGCAGCAGCATATCATGGGTGTGCAGGCGAACACCTGGACGGAGTATATCAAGGATGAGCAGCATTTGGAGTACATGATGTTCCCACGTGCTTTAGCGGTGGCAGAGATCGCTTGGACACCGCAGGAACTGCGCTCTTGGTTGGATTTCAAACCTCGTATGAATGCCCATATCCCGGTGTTGCAGCAGAAGGGAATCCATGCTTTCACCCTCTCTGATGAGATTGAGGCGACAATGACGGTGGATACCGTGAAGCAGGAGATTCAGGTGATTTTGGATGCCGAGAAATATCCTGCGGAAATTCATTATACGACCGATGGTACCCTGCCTACCACGGCCTCTCCACTTTACAAGCAGCCGATAGTCGTGAAGGATTCGGCTCATGTTGTGGCGGCTATTTTCAGAGACGGACAGCCACAGGGTGAGCCAACCGAGAAAAAGGTGGATTATCACCGAGGCATCAACAAGCCTATCCATTATTATAGTAAGCTGTATAGCGGTTATATGGCGGGTGGTATGAATGCGTTGTTAGATGGTTATCGGGGCGGTTTGACCTATTTGGACGGCCGCTGGCAAGGCTATTTGGACAATTTGGATTGTGTGGTCGATATGGGTGAGGTGACGAATATGCACAAGGTATCGGCTCGTTTCATGCAATTGATCGGTCCGGGTGTCTTTCAACCTAAGGAGGTGGAACTGTTGACCTCTGAGGATGGAGAGAACTTTACCTCACAGGGCATTGTGCCGACAACCGTCTCCAATACAGATCGGGAGCTCTCTTTCCAGGAATATACCTTCTATGGTGCCTGGAAAGCTCGTTATGTCCGTTTGAAGGCGAAACGGGGAAATCCGGGATTCATTTTCACGGATGAGGTCGTTATCTGGTAAGTATCAAATATAACCTAAAATAGAATGATTTCCATGAAGAGAAAATTAATGAGTCTGTTGCTTTGCGGTTCATTGTTGGTGAGTGCGCAGCAACCCGTGGATGAGGTGAATCCTTTCATTGGGACAAGCAATTACGGCACGACCAATCCCGGTGCGGTTTGTCCGCAGGGGATGATGAGTGTGGTGCCTTTCAATGTGATGGGATCCGACTTGAACCGTTTCGACAAGGATAAACAATGGTGGTCAACGCCCTATTCAGCCGATAATAAGTTTTTTACCGGTTTTGCGCATGGTAGCTTGAGCGGCGTAGGATGTCCGGAGTTGGGTAGTTTGTTGCTCATGCCAACGCAAGGAGCGTTGAACGTGGATTACAAGGAATATGGCAGTGAATACAAGGATGAGGTGGCCTCACCCGGTTATTATGCGACACGCTTGACGAAGTATGGTATATTGGCTGAGGCGACGGCCACCATGCGTACGGGATTGAGCCGCTTTACCTTCCCGAAGGGAGAGAGCCATATCTTGCTGCATCTGGGAGAGGGATTGACCAATGAGTCGGGGGCCACTGTTCGCTTCGTGAATGATACGGAGATTGAGGGAAGCAAACTGCTGGGTACCTTCTGCTACAATCCTACCGCTGTCTTTCCGGTCTATTTTGTGATGAAGCTGAGCAAAGCTCCCACGAAACGAGGTTACTGGAAGAAGCAGCGTCCGATGACGGCGGAGGCTGCATGGGATGCCGATGCTGGTAAATATAAGATTTACGGCAGTTATACCCGTGAGATGAGTGGCGACGATATAGGTGTCTGGTTTGACTATGATACGGAAGAGAATGAGTCGATTTCCGTGAAGGTGGGTATTTCTTACGTCAGCATTGAGAATGCCCGCAAGAACATGGAAGCGGAGCAACCGGGCTTTGATTTTGACAAGGTGCGTACGGCGGCACGTGAGATGTGGAACAAGGATCTTTCTCGTGTCGAGATTGAGGGCGGCTCGAAAGATGAGCGTACCATTTTCTATACCGGTCTTTATCATCTCTTGATCCATCCCAATATCTTGCAAGACGTGAATGGCGAATATCCGCAGATGGAGAGTTTGCAGGTGGGGCATACGAAGGGGAACCGTTACACGGTCTTCTCTTTGTGGGATACCTACCGCAATGTGAGTACATTGATGACATTGCTTTATCCGGATCGTCAGATAGACATTATCCGTACGATGATTGATATGTATAAGGAGAATGGTTGGTTGCCCAAATGGGAGCTTTACGGGCGAGAGACCTTCACGATGGAGGGAGATCCCTCTATTCCCTACATTGTGGATGCCTATATGCGCGGTTTGCGTGACTATGATGTGAACTTGGCGTATGAGGCGATGCGAAAAGGGGCTACTACGCCCGGTGAGTTCAATTTGCTTCGTCCGGATGCCAACGACTATTTTACACGTGGCTATGTGCCCCTTCGTGAGCAGTATGACAACTCTGTCTCTCATGCGTTGGAGTATTATATCGCCGACTGGAATTTGTCCAACTTCGCACAGGCGTTGGGCAAGAAAGCGGATGCACAACTTTTCTACGAGCGTTCAATGGGCTACAAGCACTATTATAGCAAAGAGTTCAAGACCCTTCGTCCACTGTTGCCCGATGGTTCTTTCTACTCGCCGTTTGATCCCAAGCAGGGTGAGAACTTTGAGCCGAGCCCAGGTTTCCATGAGGGCAACGCTTGGAACTACACCTTCTATGTGCCGCATGACATCAAAGGTTTGGCCAAGTTGATGGGGGGTGATAAGGCTTTTGTCAACCATTTGCAAAGTGTGTTCGACAAAGGCTATTATGATCCCGCCAATGAGCCAGACATTGCCTATCCCTACCTATTCAGCTATTTCAAGGGCGAGGAGTGGCGCACGCAGAAGTTAATCCGTGAGTTGTTGAAGAGTGGCTATCACAATGCGCCCAATGGGGTCCCTGGTAATGAAGATACGGGTACGATGTCCGCATGGGCTATCTTCTCAATGATGGGCTTCTATCCCGCTTGTCCGGGTGATGTGAACTATGTGCTCACCTCGCCGACCTTCGACAAGGTGACGATCCATCTCGATGAGCGTTTCTATCCGAAAGGCAAGTTGGTGATCGAGTCGAAGCACGACACCCCTGAGGCAGTCTATGTGAAAGAGGTCAAGGCAGGCGATCGCAAGCTTAAGGGTTTCACCCTTTCCCACGAGCAATTGGTGAATGCCGGGAC
>CAMGEM010000233.1 GCA_946055095.1 uncultured Parabacteroides sp.
TCGAAAGAGGAGCCTCCTTTTTTGTTGTAAAGCTTTGAAAGAAAGCGGGATAAGAGCTACATCAAAAGCTCTATAATAATATTAATATCATACAACTGCAAATGGTCAGGTGTACTGTTCCCTCAGGTAAGCTTTTACCTCAGGGTATTGGGTTTTCACACAAGATACGCATGTATTCCTCATAGGGAATATGACGGCCTCCCATGGACTTAAGGTGAGGGGTCTCGAATTGGCAGTCTATGAATTTTCCTCCTATTTGGGAAAGTCGTTGAGCCAAGGCGATCAGGGCGATCTTCGAGGCGCTTGGGGCTTCGGAAAACATGCTTTCTCCGAAAAATGCGCCACGGAGGAATATCCCGTATAGACCGCCTATTAGCTGTCGCTCCTCACCAGATTTCTGCCACACCTCGACACTGACGGCATAGCCTGCCTCATGCATCTGGGAATAAGCCGTGATCATGGGGCCGTCCAGCCAGGCACCAAGACTCCTGTCTCTTCCGTCGACCTTTGAGCAGCCTTGGATGACTTGCTTAAATGCTTGGTTGAAGCTGATCTCATAGATGCCTTTGTTCAACATCGTGCGCATGGAATGGCTCACGTGGATCTCATTTGGGAAGATCACAAAACGATCCAATGGACAATACCACCTGGGCTCGTCTTCCAGATTCACGGGATACCAGGGGAAGAAACCGTGGCTGTAGGCCAGGAGCAGCCTGTTGATAGACAGGTCGCCTCCTACGGCTACCAGACCATCGGCCTCGCCATTGTGCGGGTCTGGGAACCAAAGCTCGTCATCCAATCGATAGACTGCCATCTTTGTATGTGATGTTTATGGTTCCACCTTGCTTTAGTTGACCGAAGAGGATTTCTCGCATCAACATAGGCTTTAGCTCTTGGGCGATCACTCGATCCATCTCACGAGCTCCATATTCTGCCGTGAAACCCTTATCCAGCAGGTGTCCGAAGGCTTCTTCTGAAAGGGTCATCGTCACCTGTTTGCCTTGGAGCTTCTCTTCGAGCTCACATAGTTTCTTCTTGAGGATGAGGGTCGCCATATTTCGATCCATATCGTGGAATACGACCGTACCGGAGAGGCGGTTCAGGAACTCAGGCTTGAATGTTCGCTTGACCTGTTTCATCATGTTCTCACCTCGGGTGACGGTACTGTTGAAACCAACGGAGGCTTTTGAGGCGTACTCGGCACCGGCATTGCTGGTCATGATGAGGATGACATGTCTAAAGTCAGCCTTTCGTCCCTTGTTATCGGTGAGTCGCGCGTAGTCCATGACCTGTAGCAGGATGTTGTAGATGTCAGGGTGGGCCTTCTCGATCTCATCCAGCAGCAGTACGCAGTTGGGGCTCTTGCGGATGGCATCGGTCAAGAGACCGCCATCCTCATAGCCGACATATCCAGCGGGCGAGCCGATCAGCTTCGCCACGGCGTGCTTCTCGGTGTACTCGCTCATGTCAAAGCGGATCAACTCGATGTTGAGCTCCTTGGCGAGTTGCTTGGCGACCTCGGTCTTGCCTACTCCGGTCGGTCCGACAAACAGTAGGGAAGCCATCGGCTTGTTATCGTCGGTGAGTCCGGCACTGGATAGCTGCACGGCTTCCACGACACTTTGAACGGCCTCGTTCTGGCCGTAGATCTTGGCGAGCATGCGCTCTTGCAGGTTCTCCAATCGCCGATAGTCCGATTCGTCGGCCACGGATAGGGTATCGACCTTGCAGGTCTTGGATAAGACTTCCGCAATCTCTTTCTTCCCGATTGGGGTATGGCTTGGAGCCAGCTCCATGGCCGCACCGGCCTCGTCAATCAGGTCGATGGCCTTGTCTGGCAGGAAGCGCCCGGTGATATGCTTGGCGCTGGCTTCCACAGCGAAGTCGATGGCTTCATCGGTGTATGTCACGCCGTGGTATTCCTCGTAGATAGGCTTGAGCTGGGTGAGGATATGCTTGGCCTCGGGGATGGAGGGCTCGGGGATATCGATCTGTTGGAACCGGCGGAGCAATCCTTGAGACCGGGCGAAGTATCGGTTGAACTCCTCATAGGTCGTGGAGCCGATGAACCGGATGTGACCGGACTCTAAGTAGGGCTTTAGCATGTTGCTGGCATCCAAGGCATCGCCTTGGGTGGCACCGGCGCCAATGAGGGTGTGGATCTCATCGATGTACACGATGTTGTTATCACCCTCTTCCTCGATACCGTCCATTACCTGCTTGATCCTTTTCTCAAAATCTCCTCGGAATTGGGTGCCTGCGACCAGGGTACCCATGTCGATCTGGTAGATACGGCTGCCAGATAATCGCTGCGGGACTCGCCGCTCCTCGATCATACGCGCTAATCCCCAGACGAGGGCGGTCTTGCCGACACCGGCCTCGCCTACGTGCAAAGGGTTGTTCTTATCCCTTCGGCAGAGCACCTGGATGGTGCGTTCCAATTCGGAATCCCGACCGATCAAGGGGTTGTGTCGGGTGTAGTGGTCGTTCATGCAGGTGACCAGCTTTTTCCATCCTGGGGTGTCTTCGCTCTCGGTTGTGCCTTGAGGATCCGCTGCTTGATCGTTGTAGGCATCAATCAGTTGACACATGAATTCCGCTTTCTCGTTATGGATGCTCTTTCCCAGAAGATAGCTCGCCCAAGAGTCCTCTAAATCTAACAGAGAGTTGACGACATGGATAATGTCCATGGCTTCCACCTCAGAGAAATTCATCTGTTTGACGGTGTCACTCAATAGTTTCTGGAACTGGGTGGACAACGTGGGCTCGTAATCTATCTCCATGGGCACTGACTCCGTCTCAGTGAGGAATTCAAAGATTTCATTATAGAGCGTAGAGGGATTGGAGAAGGAGTTTATGGTCCTGAAAAACTTCGTTTCCTCCAACAGTGCGGCCAAAAGGTGCTCCGGCATGACGAACTCATGCCTACATTGCTCACAGATAGTAAAGGCCCTGAGGCGAACATGCTCAAGACGATCGGTTAGCTGGATGGGGGCCATGGGCTATTCAGGTTGTAGGGTTAGACGCAAGGGATAGTTCTGCTCACGAGCCATCCGTGTGGCCTTGGTAACCTTCGACATGGCGATATCATAGGTATAGACACCAACCATCGCCTTGTCAGAGTGATGAACTTGCAACATCAGTTGCTCGGCTTTCTCCTCTGTATAGAAAAATACTTGC
>CAMGEM010000234.1 GCA_946055095.1 uncultured Parabacteroides sp.
AAGTGGGCTCCCTCTACACCGTTCTCTCCAAACAAACCGATCGTGTTGTGCTCAAAAAGCACGGTAATCTTGGGATTATTCAACACCCGCTCCTGCATCACCTTGGAGGCACGCAGGTAAGGCTTACGCACGATCAGATAGACCTGCTTCGCCAAGCCAGACAAGTAGATAGCCTCCTCGCAAGCGGTGTCTCCACCCCCCACCACGGCCACCGTCTTCTTCCGATAGAAGAAGCCGTCGCAAGTGGCACAGGCCGAAACGCCCATTCCGGCATATTTCTGCTCATCTTCCAATCCCAAATATTTCGCTGATGCGCCGGTAGCAATGATCAAGGTCTCTGCCTCAATGGTCTTCTCGCCATCAATCACCACTTTATAGGGGGCTTGTGAGAGATCGGTCGCCGTCACGATACCCATACGCATATCCGCACCGAACCGCTCCGCTTGCTTCTTCAGATCCTCCATCAGTTGAGGGCCGGAAACACCCTCAGGATAACCCGGGAAATTCTCTACCTCGGTGGTTGTCGTCAACTGTCCACCCGGCTGCAACCCCTCATACAAGACAGGATTCAGGTTGGCACGAGAGGCATAGATGGCCGCTGTGTAGCCGGCCGGACCTGATCCAATGATCAGGCAACGTACTTTTTCGTTTGTTGATTCGCTCATATCTTTTTTATTATTTATTCATCTCAGGTCAATCACTTCCGCATCGGGATAGTCCGCCTCATTAAAAACAAAGAAACGATCCGGTTGGTTCTGATTGGTTTGTAGTTGCTTGATTTGCAAAGTGCTGCTCATGCCATTTTGGGTATAAAGCACGATGCGAACCGGTTGACTGCTTTGCTTCTCGATTTGCAGGGTCACCTTGGTCAGGTCACTCTTCTTTTTGGGCGTCAGCTCAATGTCATAGGCCATCTTGCCATTAGCCGCCGTACTCTCTCCTTTATACACCGCCGTGAAACCCTTCTTATAGGTACGCAACAACAGCGCCGGATTGGTAAACGGCAACTCCTCCGCCGTTGGAGTCGTGACATTCACCTCCTCATTGCGCTCCACATAGCTCCATTGCGTTTGACCGTCGAACCAAGTAATCATACCCGGCAACTCCAAGCGAAACTTATCGTCTCGCATCTGGATCGTGCCCTCCAACTGATCACCACCCCCCTCGCCTGCGGTCCGCAGGGTGAAGGTTGCCTTGATCCCATTGGATTGGGTGTATTGGGTAGCCGCCTTATCCAACAACGTGGCCGCATTTTGCGCATCCGCTCCCATCGAGAAACCGAGCAACAGCGCCAAGATCAATCCGACGGTGGTCAACCACCGATCCATTTCCATTTGATTAACGTGCTTCATGTCTCTATTTTAATGCGTTCAACAGTTGCTCCAACGAATACTCATCTTGTATCAAGACTTGACGCGCCTTGCTACCCTCGAAGGGACCGACAATACCGGCCACCTCCAATTGATCCATCAAACGTCCGGCACGGTTGTAGCCAATCGCGAACTTACGTTGGATCAACGAGGTAGAACCTTGCTGCTGGATCACGATCAAACGGGCTGCCTCCTCAAAAAGCGGATCACGATCAGACAGATCAATATTGCCACTGCCCTTCTCCTCGCCACCTTCACCCACATACTCGGGCAAGAGGAAGGCGGTCGGATAACCGGCTTGCTCGCTGATGTAGTTGACAATGCGCTCCACCTCAGGCGTATCCACAAAGGCACACTGCACACGGGTGGTCTCTCCGCCTTGCGAGAACAGCAAATCGCCTCGACCGATCAACTGGTTCGCACCCGGCGCATCGAGAATGGTACGGGAATCGACCATCTGCATCACACGGAAAGCCATACGCGCCGGGAAGTTCGCTTTGATGATACCGGTAATGATATTGGTAGAGGGACGTTGCGTAGCGATAATCATGTGAATACCCACGGCACGCGCCTTCTGGGCGATACGGGCGATCGGTGTTTCGATCTCCTTGCCTGCCTGCATGATCAAATCGCCAAACTCATCAATGATCACCACGATGAACGGCATGAACTTGTGTCCCTTCTCCGGATTCAGATGGCGAGAGATAAACTTGGCATTGTATTCCTTGATATTACGCACATGCGCCTTCATCAGCAACTCATAGCGATCATCCATCTCCTTACATACGGAATTAAGTGTCATGATCACCTTCGTACAATCGGTAATCACCGCCTTATCCGCATCGGGCAGCTTCGCCAAATAGTGACGCTCCAGTTCCGCATAGATACCAAACTCCACCATCTTGGGATCCACCAAGACAAACTTCAATTCCGACGGATGCTTGCGATAGAGCAAAGAGGTGATAATGGCGTTCAATCCGACAGACTTACCCTGTCCGGTAGCACCAGCCACCAAAAGGTGAGGCATCTTGCAGAGATCAAACATGAAAATATCGTTCGTAATGGTCTTGCCCAACACCACGGGCAGATCATACTTTGACTCCTGGAACTTACGGGTAGCGACCACCGACTGCATAGAGACAATCTGTGGATCCTTATTAGGCACCTCAATACCGATCGTTCCCTTACCCGGCATCGGGGCAATGATACGAATGCCTAAAGCCGAAAGGCTCAAGGCAATGTCATCCTCCAAGTTCTTGATCTTAGCGATACGCACGCCGGTGTCAGGCACCACCTCATAGAGCGTGATGGTCGGACCGACTGTCGCTTTGATCGTCGCGATGCTGATGCCAAAGCTCTCCAAGGTCTGGCGGATGCGTTGCTGGTTAGCCTCCTGCTCATCCATATCCACCTGGCGATCGCTCACGTCATATTTCTTCAAAAGATCAATGGTTGGATTACGGAAGGTCGAGAGATCCAACTTGGGATCGTAGTCGCCTTGTGCCGAAGCATCATACTCATCGTCGCCCTGCGGCACCTCTACCGTGAAGCCCGCATTCGGATTCGCCTTCGGCTCCTCTTCAGCAATCTCCTCCACAAAATCAGGCTCCTTGGCAATCGTCACCTCAAAAGCGGCCTGCTGTCTTCGTTCGGCCTCAGCCTGCTGCGCTTCAGCCTTGCGCAACTCCGCCTCAGTATCAAACAGCGGTTCCTCCTCCGGCTGTTCCTCCCTCATCGGCTCCTCG
>CAMGEM010000235.1 GCA_946055095.1 uncultured Parabacteroides sp.
TCCACATCAGCCGGAGTCACCTTCAAGTCGTTCTGACGAACCAAGGCATCCTTGATCAACTGATAAGTCAGGTCTTTCACTACCTGCGGATAATCCTTCTCCAACTGCTCCGGTGTATTCTTAGAGTTAGAAGCCAATAACCAACGCTTCAAGAGCGCATCGTCAAACTTCAACTCGCCAGCGCGCTCAACCAACAGATCGCGAATGTCCATCAAGAACTTGAAGTCGCTCTGCGGAGTAAACTGCTCCTTCAAAGCCTCATCGATCTTCTGCTTGAACTCCTCCTCAGAGGTAACCACGCCTTCACCAAACACCTTGTCGAAGAGCTCTTGGTTCATCTCAGCCGGCTGATGACGAGAGATTGTCTTCACCTCGAAGCTGAAATCGCCAAGCAACTCAGCCACCTTCTCCTTCTCTACGTGCAAGAAAGAAGCGATCTCCGCCTCAGCACCCTCATACGCCTTGTTCGGGTTGAAGACAACCACGCTATTGACGTTAGCACCGATAAACTTCGCTTTCTCCTCCTCGTTCTTGATATACATCGGCATCAAGACGGCGTTCTCAACCACGATACCGCCCTCTTTCGGAGTACCATTCTCCAACTCAGCGACAGTACCCTTCACCATATCTTTCTCCTCAACGGACTCACCATCGACATAAGAGCCAAAGTTCGCACGGTAAGAATCTACCTGCGTATTGATCATCTCGTCATCTACCTTCACTTGGTAGAACGGAAGCTGGTCGTTCTTGCTCAACTCGATGTGGATCTCAGGTGCCAAAGCCAAGTCGAAACAGAACTCGAAATCCTCGCTGTGGTCGAAATCCAACGGCTTCTGCACCGTCTCGTTCGGCATCGGCTCACCCAGTACATGCAGGTCGTTCTCACGAATATACTTAAACAAGTTCTCAGAGATCAGCTTGTTCACGACCTCTACCAAAGCCTGCTTACCAAACATTTTCTTAATCATGCCCAGGGGCACCATACCTTTACGGAAACCCGGCACATTTGCTTTCTGGCGAATGCTACGCAAATCCTTATCCAACTGCTCAGCGTAGTCCGCCTTCACTATTTCCAATTTCAAGATACCGCTAACGGCATCGTTGTTCTTATCAAAAGAAACGTTCATTATGAATGATTTATTTAATTAATAGTCGCTTCGATTTTTAGGGTGCAAAAATAGACTTAATCTTTTAATCCAACAAATTTTACCCCGATTTTATTCCCAATAGCCAACAAAAGGAAAGTTCTACGTATCTTTGGCGGCCGTAAAACAGACCATACAAAAACAGATTGTTATGCGTGTAAAAGGTATTTTCGAGGCCTATTCGGGTGGCAAACAGCTTTGGTTATTGCTTTGTTTCCTATTAGCAGGCACATTAATCGCTGAGTGCTGCACCACCGGAATCAACTGGATAGGAGGCTACTTCTCTAACGAATGGACAACAGGGACAGGACATCTTCGTACGATCCAAGGCATCTCTGCCCTCTGCACTTTCCTGCTGCCAGCCATCGGCATGGGCTATTGTTGCAGCCAGAACCTGACCGAGTACCTCTCGCTACGAAAGGTAAGCAATCCCCTCGCATGGCCACTCACCGCAGCGGGAATGGTCTTACTCGCCCCACTCATCAACCTGCTCAGCCTATGGAATCAATCCCTGCACCTGCCTGCGGCACTGGCTCCCGTGGAGCAAACGATGCGTCGCTTGGAGGAGTTGGCCGAGCAACTGACACAGACGCTGCTATCCAGCGATCGGATAGACATCCTGCTGGCCAACCTGTTGGTCGTCGCCATCCTTGCCGCGATCACGGAAGAATGCTTTTTCAGAGGCTCCTTGCAGCGCATCTTATCCCGCTGCCATTCCAATGCGCATGTCGTGATCTGGACAGCCGCCATCCTTTTCAGTGCCTTCCACCTGCAATTCTACGGCTTCTTTCCACGGATGCTCTTAGGGGCCTATTTCGGCTATTTACTGTATTGGAGCCACAGCATCTGGCTGCCGATCTTCGCCCATTTCATCAACAATGCCATAGCGGTCATCACCCTCTCCAACAGCACACTGCAGGCCAACTACTACCTGACGGGGGAGATTCCATCCGAAGAGCTCCTGCCCTACAGCCTCCTTGCGCTGCTCTCCACCGGGCTATTCTTGGGGATAAACTACCTGCTACGTCGCCAATTGTCACAATGATTTCTTGCGCAACACGAAGTCTTTACCCAGGTACTTCTCACGCACGATCTCATTGGCCGCTAACTCCTCGGCCGTACCTTGAAACAGCACCTTGCCTTCAAACAACAAATAGGCACGGTCGCAAATACTCAGTGTCTCATACACGTTATGGTCGGTAATCAGAATACCGATATGCTTATGTTTCAAGCGAGCCACGATGGTCTGAATATCCTGCACGGCAATCGGATCGACACCCGCAAAAGGCTCATCCAGCATGATAAACTTCGGGTCGATCGCCAAGCAACGGGCAATCTCCGCACGGCGTCGCTCACCGCCTGAGAGCTGATCACCCAAGTTCTTGCGCACCTTATTCAATCCGAACTCCGCCAACAGACTCTCCAAACGCTCTTTCTGCTCCTCAGGTGTATGCTCAGTCATCTCCAAGACCGCACGCAGGTTGTCCTCCACCGTCATCTTGCGAAAGATGGAAGCCTCCTGTGCCAAATAGCCGATGCCATTACGAGCGCGCATATAGACCGGATATTTCGTGATCTCTTTATCATTCAAGAAAATCTTACCCTCGTTGGGAGTCACCAATCCCACGGTCATATAAAAAGTAGTTGTCTTACCCGCACCATTCGGTCCAAGCAAGCCCACGATCTCCCCCTGCTTGACATTGATCGAAACATGATTTACCACCGTGCGGGTCTTGTATTTCTTCACCAGATCCTCCGTTCGGAGCACCATTTGCTGTTCTTCTGCCATAGTTTACCTTTTTTGTCGCGCCGATACGCAACCAATCCTCACTGCTTTGTGGGCAAAGATAAGCATTCCTCTCTAAATGAAAAAAGCCATCCATCACGGACAGCCAATCTCAATTGTTAACCTTAAATCTAATACCATGAAAAACACGATGCAAATATAGCG
>CAMGEM010000236.1 GCA_946055095.1 uncultured Parabacteroides sp.
GTTATTAAACATACTAATTTTGTTGAATAGAATTGATTCTTATCAAAAAATATATTTATACCTTTGCCCTGAAAAAGCGAGAGTTTAGGCTTTCGTAAGTAAAAACCAAATGTTTACCTATTTTCTGTGTGTCGGATGAACATGATTTCCACAACAAGAAACACAGTGAATCAATACCGTGAGGTGTAAACAGTGCAGTTGGATCGTAAGTTCGAGAACGGGAGAGAATAGGTGTATCATTTGTCGGATGTGAATATTTAATAACAGTATGTTTAACACCTTAAATTACATTTACATGGGAAATAAGGTATCATGGAAACCCATTCTTCTGGGAGCTTCTTTCCTTCTGTGCGGATCACAATTGGTCTTTGGTGCAGATTCAAACTCCTTAAATCTGCCGAGCGCAGGGTTAATGAGTGTTCAACAAAACGGTCGTACAGTCACTGTCTCCGTTGTTGACAAGGGTGGCCCGATCTTAGGTGCCAACGTCGTTGTTAAAGGTACAACCATCGGTAATATCACTGACTTAGACGGTAAGGCCGTCATTGAGGGTGTGCCCAACAATGCCGTATTCATCGTTTCTTACATCGGCTACGTTTCTCAAGAGATAGCCGTAAAGAACAGCCAAACAAACATTAAGGTTACCCTCGTTGAGGATTCTCAAGCCTTGGACGAGGTCGTGGTAACAGGTTATAGCACGCAGGCTAAAAAGGATATCACCGGTTCTGTGGCTGTCGTTGCGACAGACGCGTTGAAAGAGACACCGGTGTCTAACTTCTCAGAGGCATTGCAAGGTAAGGCTGCCGGTGTGTTCGTACAGGCCGGTGGTGGTCCGCTCGGTGAGACAACAATCCGTATCCGTGGTGTCGGCTCCGTGAACGGTTCTGACCCGTTGATCATCGTGGATGGTGTCTCTGGTGTGGATATCGACGCTGTGAACCCCAACGATATCGAGTCTATGCAGATCTTGAAGGATGCCGCTGCCTCCGCGATCTACGGTGCGAAGGGTGCGAATGGTGTTATCATCATCACCACTAAGCAGGGTAAGAAGGATGACCGCGTGAAGGTTTCTTACAACGGTTACTTCGGTGTGGCTAAGATGGCCAACGACGGTTACGACCTGTTGAACGGTTGGGAGGCGATGGAATTCCAAGAGGAAGGTCAGCGCAACTTGTTGAAATATCGTGGTATGACGACCAGCCACTCACAGTTCGGCTCTATCGGTGCGGATGGTTCGGGTCATTTGACGATGCCGTATGCGATCAAGCCTGCCGGCTTGTCGAAAGAGCAGGTCATCTCTCAGTTCGGTTCAATCGACGCTTGGGAGGCCTCTTATCGCGATAATGGTTCCAACTCATGGTCTCGCTCCGCTTACTACCAGATGCTGGAGGATGGCTACTCTGAGGAGGAGGCACGCAAGGGTACAGATTGGTTAGGCGAAGTAAAACAGACCGGTAAGGTACAGAGCCACGAGATCTCCGTAACAGGTGGTGGTGACAAGGCTACCTACTCCATCGGTTTGGGTTACATGAACCGTGAGGGTACGATCAAGGAGTCTTGGTTCCGTCGTTACTCACTCCGTGCGAACACCAACTTCTTCGTGAACAAGTGGTTCAACATTGGTCAGAACACCAACTTCGCTGTCATCGAGAACTCCGGTGAGCGTGGTCGTCAGGGTGATGACAACACCTTCGGTAAGTCCTTCTCTATCCAGCCGTGGGTACCTGTGTATAATATTGGTGGTGACTACGCCGGTTCACAAGCACCGGAGGGTGGTCGTGCCAACACGACTGTGCAGACAGTCAACAACGAGAAAGACAACCGTCGTCGTTTCTTGCGTGCGCAATCTGCGATCTACGCAGAGTTGATACCAATCGATGGTTTGAAGATCCGTACCCAGTTTAGTGCCCGTTTAAGTGGTGCTTGGGACTACTGGATGAGCAAGCGTACGATCATGACCAACAAGGAGGGTGCGAACAACAACTCCTTCAATGAGACAGCGATGTACTGGTTGGGCTATCAGTGGACCAACACCGCTACTTATAATAAGACCATCAACGACGATCATACGATCGGTGTAGTTGTAGGTTCTGAGGCGATCCGCGAGGGCATAGGCCGCGGTATCGGTGCTTCTCGTATTGATTATCCATTTGAGGATGATCCCAACACATGGACCATCGGTAACGGTTCATCCGCTAACTTAGGCAACAGTGGCTACATGCACAGTGTTTCCACCATGTTCGGTATCTTCGGTCGTGCGGACTACTCTTACCAAGGCAAGTATTTGGCTACGGTAACGGTTCGTCGAGACGCTTCTTCTAAGTTCTCTGAGAAGAACCGCTGGGGTACCTTCCCCTCCATCTCTTTGGGTTGGCGTATGTCTGACGAGAAGTTCATGGAGCCGACGAAGAAGTATTTGGATGACTTCAAGTTGCGTGCTGGCTACGGTACGACCGGTAACTCCAACATCGGTGCTTACAACTGGGCATTCCAGTATGGTACGGGTAATACCTATCTCTATAGCATCGCCGGTAACGATTCTGACGTGAAGACCGGTTTCGGTGTAACCTCTTTGGGTGACCTCGACGCGAAGTGGGAGACCTCTAAGATGTTGAACGTCGGTTTCGATGCAACCGCACTCGACCAGCGTTTGACAGTGAACTTCGACTGGTACTTGAAGAAGACCTCTGGTATGTTGATCGATGCGAACTGGTCGGCATTGGCAGGTAACGCCAGCAAGCCGAAGGTGAACATCGGTGACATGGAGAACAAGGGTGTTGACTTGAACATGCAGTGGCGTGACAAGGTGGGTGAGTTCAACTACACCGTAGGTGTCAACCTCTCTCACTACAAGAACAAATTGACGGAGATCGGTTCTGAGGCAGGTATCTTCGAGGGTACACGTATCTCTAACATGAACGTCATGATGAAGGGCTACGCCGTAGGTATGTTCCACGGTTATGTGCTCGACGGTATCTACAAGAGCGAGGATGAGGTGCGCAACTACAAGAACGAGGCCGGTCAGACCGTATTGCCTTATGGTAC
>CAMGEM010000237.1 GCA_946055095.1 uncultured Parabacteroides sp.
CGATCATATTGATCCTTGGGTTGCGTAGCGATTTGGTCGATCAGCTCCAAGCCCTCTGTCACCTCGCCATAGATCGTATAGACACCGTCTAAGTGGTGGCAGCCGCCAATCGTGGTATAGACCTTACGTTGCTCTTCGGTGAAAAGCAAATGGCCGGGAGTGGCACGGATTACGGAGTCGATCTTGGCATTGATGGCTCGCATCCGCTTGCTGTATTCCCGCTTATTACTCATTTTCATCATGTTCAACTCCGCTCGAACCGGCACATAGAACTCCTTGAGGGCCTTTTGGCGAGTGTTATAGTTGGCGGTGCGCTCCAAGGTGTCTAACTCACCATTGCGATACACTTTACCCTGCACGATGAAGAACTGCGACATATCGGATTTCTTCTGCGGATTGATGTCGTCCGGCTGACGAGGAGCGGCCAGTGCGCCCCGTTTGTGGAAATACTTCTCATTGATCTCCGGGAGGATCTCTGCCGAAGGATCACCAAAACCACAACGTGCGCCCGCAGGTGCTGTCTTGGAATCGGGTGCTCCTCCTTGGATCATGAACTCCGGGATCACCCGAGTGAAAAGCGTACCGTTATACTCACCTTGACGTGCCCGGTTGACGAAAGTACGTACGTGATTAGGCACATCATTATAAAGAATCGCTTTCATCGTACCCACATTGGTTTCGATCACTACGTGTATCGTGTCGGCCTCTTGTGCGGCTCCTGCGATGTAGTTCAGGAGAAAAACAAAGAATAGGAGATAGAACTTTTTCATAATGCTACAATTTTAGGTCCAAATGTAGAAAAATATGTTGTACAACACAAAGTAAATGCCTAAATTCGCGGCATATTAATAGGGAATAATGATTTTTAAGATTCAAGATTAATAGTTTAGGTATGGATTGGATAAATGAGTTGATTTGGGGCAGCGGCATTGGCCACTCGATTTTACTACTTTCAGTCGTAATTGCTGCCGGCATCCAGTTGGGAAAGATCAAGGTGTTTGGCATCTCGTTAGGCATCACATTGGTCTTGTTCGTAGGTATTTTATTGGGGCACTTTGGATTGAAGATTGATTCAAACATCTTGCATTTCTTCAAGGAGTTTGGATTGATTCTTTTTGTGTACTCTGTAGGTATGCAGGTAGGTCCTGGTTTCTTCGAGTCTTTCCGTCAGGGAGGTGTGACATTGAATATGCTGGCTTGCGGCATTGTTTTCTTGGGGGTCATCTCCGCGTTGACCATTCATTTCATCACCGGCATTCCTATTCCAACCATGGTGGGTATCCTGTCAGGTGCGGTTACGAACACACCGGGATTGGGTGCGGCACAGCAGGCTTTCACGGATATGTATGGCCAAGCCAACAACACGATCGCCTTGGGTTACGCCGTGGCTTATCCGCTTGGTGTAATCGGTATCATCTTAGCTATCATTTTGATTCGTTATATATTCCGGGTCAACTTCGACAAGGAAAACGAGGAGTTGAACAACGAGGATGCTTCTCATGCCAACGCCGCGAAGCCGATCTCTTTGGTGGTAAAGAATCCGGCCGTGTTCGGCAAGACGATTGGCGATCTGTCCGCTTTGATGTCTCACTTAGACTTTGTGGTATCCCGTGTTTGGCGCAACGACAATAAGCAGATCGAGATCGCTTCTGCGAACACCACTTTGCAGGAGGATGACAAGATCTTCGTGATCACGACCGAGCAGGATGCGGAAGCCGTGAAGACGTTGGTGGGTGAGGAGATTGACATGGAGCGTAAGCAGTGGATCCGTATGGAGAGCCAGTTTATCACTCGCCGTATCTTGATCACGAAGCCGGAGCTGAACGGCAAGAAATTGGGCGACTTGAAGTTGCGCAAGTTATATGGTATCAACATCACTCGTATCAACCGTGCCGGCTTGGACTTGGTTGCGAAACCGGGCTTGCACTTGCAGGTGGGTGACCGTGTGAACGTGGTAGGTACAGAGGCTGCCGTAGCCAACGTAGAGAAGGTGTTGGGTAACTCCTTGAAGCGTTTGAACGAGCCGAACCTGATCACGATTTTCGTAGGTATAGCCTTGGGTATCATTTTGGGTAGCATTCCTTTGACCTTCCCGGGTATTCCTCAGCCAGTGAAATTAGGTTTGGCAGGTGGTCCGCTGATTGTCGCCATCTTGGTGAGCCGCTTTGGTTATCAGTATAAACTTATTACCTACACCACGCAGAGTGCCAACTTTATGTTGCGTGAGATCGGTATCACACTCTTCTTGGCTTGCGTAGGTCTGGGTGCAGGAGATGGCTTCGTCGATACGATTGTCAACAACGGTGGTTTCGCATGGATTGGTTATGGTTTCATCATCACCTTCTTACCGTTGATCATCATTGGTAGCATCGCCCGTTATTTCTTCAAAGTCAACTATTTCACCTTGATGGGTCTGATTGCCGGTAGTACGACTGACCCCCCTGCATTGGCTTACTCTAATGCCACAGCGGGTAATGACGCACCTGCGGTAGGTTACGCGACGGTTTATCCCTTGACCATGTTCTTACGTGTCTTGACAGCTCAGCTGATGATCCTGTTCTTTGCGTAATGAAACACGGAAAGAGGTAATCGAAATTGATTTAGGTATTATCTCCTGACAATATCTTTCTCCGGATCAAATGGAGTGTCGAAAAGGTTGTCCATGATTTGTTCATGGACAACCTTTTCCAATAGAAAGCGATGGTTGTTCCAATGAAAAGGAAGAAAAGCGTTGTTTTGCCGAATAACATTGTTTCGGAAAACAATACCATCCACAGACTTCGCATAGAGAATCGGCTGATCAAACGTCTCAAACTCATTCTCTTCGATCACAATACCCGAATGGAAAAAGTATTGCTGATTGGCCAAATCAGGAATCTCCGGATAAATCGAGATGACTGCATTGGTAAATTGGAACAGATTCGTCAAGGCATTGACAAAGCGGTTACGACGAATCTGTACGTCTCGACAAGCCCCTGTCTCATACCAACCGTTGCAATCGCCACAAAGAAGAATAGCGGTACCTGATGTATGATCAA
>CAMGEM010000238.1 GCA_946055095.1 uncultured Parabacteroides sp.
TCAACTTGGAGTTGAACCTCTCTCGTAACTCTATCGACAACCCGCTCTATACCCGTAGTGGTTCACAGTTCTCGTTGTCAGTTGCTTTGACCCCTCCCTATTCGTTGTTTAACGACAAGGACTATGCGGCCATGAGCAACGATGATCCGGATAAATACCGTTTCATCGAGTACCACAAGTGGAAGTTCAAGGCGAAGATCTTCTCTCCCTTGGCACCTTTGACCGTGAAGCGTACGCCCGTCTTGATGAGCCGTGTCGAGTTCGGTTTCTTGGGCATGTACGACAAGAATAAGAAGACCCCCTTTGAGACCTTCTATATGGGTGGTGATGGTATGAGTGGTTACAGCAGTACCTATGCGACCGAGACCATCGGTTTGCGTGGCTACGAGAACGGTAGTATCGCGGGTAACGGTGGATACAGCTCTTACGGTTATGCGTACCAAC
Source organism: uncultured Parabacteroides sp. (assembly GCA_946055095.1). Taxonomy (GTDB): domain Bacteria; phylum Bacteroidota; class Bacteroidia; order Bacteroidales; family Tannerellaceae; genus Parabacteroides. The sequence continues at coordinate 445 of CAMGEM010000238.1, forward strand.
GCTTGGCGATGGAGTTGCGTTATCCCTTCCTCTTGGAGCCTTCATCCACGATCTATGGTTTGGTCTTCGTGGAGGCCGGTAATGCTTGGACGGACATGAAAGACTTCAACCCCTTCAAGCTGAAACGTTCGGCGGGTGTGGGTGTACGTATCTTCTTGCCGATGATCGGTTTGATGGGTCTTGACTGGGCATACGGTTTCGACGAGCCCAACTATGGCTCAACCGGTAAACGAAGCGGTAGCAACCTCCACTTCATCATTGGTCAGGAATTTTAACTCATTCAGACTAAACCTTTTGAGCTAAATGTGGTCTATATGAACGTAGAACTTTAAAAACAGAATGCGTATGAAACGAATGATGATTTTTAGTTGTTTGCTGTGGCTTTGTGCGTTTGCGGGTATGGCCCAGAAGTTTGCCCTGATTGATATGGAATATATCTTGAAGAATATTCCGGCTTATGAGATGACTAACGAGCAACTCTCCCAAGTCTCTCAGAAGTGGCAAGGCGAGGTGGAAGCACTTCAGCAGGAGGCGCAAAACATGTATAAGAACTACCAGAGCGACTTGGTGTTCCTCTCAGCCGAGATGAAGACCAAACGTGAGGAGGAGATCGTGAAAAAGGAGCAGGAGGCGCAAGACCTCAAGCGGAAATATTTCGGACCGGAGGGGGAGCTCTACAAGAAGCGTGAGAGCCTCATGAAGCCGATCCAAGACGAGATCTACAATGCCGTGAAGGAGATCTCAGAGGATAAAGGATACCAGATCGTATGGGATCGTGCCTCTGCCATGAGCATCATTTTCGCCTCTCCCAAGATAGATATTAGCAATGAAGTGCTGGCAAAGATGGGATATTCAAAATAAATACTTACCTTTGTGCGCTTTGTGTTAGCGAGTAACGTGAAATAATAACTAAGTAAACAGAAATAAAAGAAAGAAATGAAGAAGCTGATTGTATTATTGTTGATGATTCTCCCGTTGAGTGCGATCGCACAAGAGGTGAAGATTGCTTATGTGAAGACGCAAGAGGTATTTATGGCTATGCCGGAAGTCTCTGAGATGGAGAAGAAGTTGGCCGACCTGAACGAGAAGTACAAGGGAGAGTTGAAACTGATGCAGGACGAGTATCAGAAGAAGTATGCTGATTTCATCCAGCAGCAGGATTCCTTGACGGAGAACATCAAACTGAGAAGAATGCAAGAGATTCAAGACATCCAGACTCGTATGGACAATTTCGTGCAGATGGGTCAGCAAGATGTGCAGAAGCAACAGCAGGATCTGTTGATCCCGATCCAGCAGAAGTTGCAGGATGCGATCAAGGCAGTGGGTGATGAGAAGGGTTATACGTATATCATTGATCCGGCAGCATTGCTTTATACAGGATCCAATGCGGTAGATGCGACACCCTTTGTACGTACTAAATTAGGATTATAATTTTTTTAGTTAAGGCGTGGTAGGAGACTGGGAGATGTTCGTTCGTGACATCCCAGTCTCTATTTTTTTTGAGTGATGTATCCAGTCGTTCCGGGGCCGATAGGCATTTTTGATTCAGGCTATGGCGGATTGACCATCTTTGATAAGATCCGACAGCACATGCCTGCTTATGATTACCTCTACTTGGGCGATAACGCTCGGGCTCCCTATGGTGTGCGCTCGTTTGAGGTGGTCTATCAGTTCACCCGGCAGGCCGTGAGCTACCTGTTCCAAGCCGGTTGTCAATTGGTCATCTTAGCCTGTAACACGGCTTCGGCCAAGGCCCTTCGCACCATTCAGCAACGGGACTTGCCCCTTTGGGATCCCGATAGGCGGGTCTTGGGCGTGATCCGTCCTACCGTGGAGTGCGTGGATAGCATCAGCCGGAGCAAGCATGTGGGTATCGTCGGTACGACCGGTACCATCACCTCCCACTCCTATGCCATCGAGATCGGAAAGCTCTTTCCGCATATCCAAGTCACGGGTGAGGCCTGCCCGATGTGGGTACCTTTGGTGGAGAACAACGAGTTCGACTCTCCGGGTGCCGACTATTTCGTGCGTAAACACCTCGATCACCTGTTGCAGGCAGATCCCTTGATTGATACCCTTATCTTGGGGTGTACCCACTATCCCCTCTTGGCACCCAAGATTCGCTCCTTCCTGCCCGAGTCTGTCACCCTCTTTGCCCAAGGTGAGCGGGTAGCCACCAGCCTGGTCGATTACCTTTCCCGCCATCCCGAGATGGATCGCAAGCTCACCAAAGGAGGCTCTTGCCATTTCCTTACGACCGAGTCCGCTTCCAAGTTTGCGGATGCGGCCTCCCTTTTCCTCCATGCGCCCGTCCAACAGGTAGCGCACATTGAGCTCTAATGAGGTCAGTTCTTAGCGCACCCTACAGATAAGTACCTTTGTCATCCCCTTGTCATTCTTTTGATACCGTCACGACCCACATGCGTTGGTTGGCGATGCTGGGCGATATGGGCTACACCTTCCTGTTGTGGCTGAACAAATGGTATAACCTGATGCGGGCCCGTCATGGCAAGACCCACTACCTGAACTCTGGCGATTGGGTGGAGAGCATGACCGC
>CAMGEM010000239.1 GCA_946055095.1 uncultured Parabacteroides sp.
AAGGATTAAACCATACCGCTATGTTGCCTATTTGGAATGGAATAACTAACTTTGCGGCACTTTTTTAGAGAGAAAAGATTAATAGAACAAGATATGAGCAAGAAATTTACCGAATATGCTGCCTTCGATTTGTCGGCGGTCAATAAAGAGGTATTGGAGAGATGGAAGCAGGGAGACATCTTCCATAAGAGTTTGGAAACGAGAAAGGGGCACCCCTCTTTTGTGTTCTATGAGGGACCGCCTTCGGCCAATGGTATGCCGGGTATTCACCATGTGATCGCTCGCTCTATCAAGGATATCTTCTGCCGCTACAAGACCATGAAGGGCTTCTTAGTGAACCGCAAGGCCGGCTGGGACACACACGGTCTGCCGGTGGAGTTAGGCGTGGAGAAATCGCTGGGTATCACGAAGGAGGATATTGGTAAGAAGATTTCTGTGGCTGACTACAATGCCGCTTGCCGTCGTGATGTCATGAAGTTCACGAAAGAGTGGGAGGACTTGACGCAAAAGATGGGTTACTGGGTGGATATGGATGATCCTTACATCACCTACGACAACCGCTACATCGAGACACTGTGGTATCTGTTGAAGGAACTCTACAAGAAGGGCTTGCTCTATAAAGGTTATACGATCCAGCCCTATTCGCCGGCGGCGGGTACGGGTTTGAGTACCCATGAGCTGAACCAGCCGGGTTGCTATCGCGACGTGAAAGACACGACCTGTACGGCTCAGTTCCTGATTCTTGATCCGAAGCCGGAGATGACCGGGTTTGGTGATCCCTATTTCTTGGCGTGGACCACTACACCGTGGACCTTGCCCTCTAATGCGGCACTTTGTGTGGGCCCGAATATCACCTATGTGGCTGTTCAGACCTACAACCCCTATACTGGTATGCCGATGACCGCGGTCTTGGCTAAGGATCTGCTTTCCGCTTACTTCAACCCGAAGGCTGCCGATTTGGCTTTGTCGGATTACAAGCCGGGAGATAAGCTGATTCCGTTTAGCGTAGTAGGCGAGTGGAAAGGTCCGGAGTTAGTCGGTATGCACTATGAGCAGCTCATTCCTTGGGTAGATCCGGGTGAGGGCGCTTTCCGGGTGATCCCTGGCGACTATGTGACGACTGAGGATGGTACGGGTATCGTACACATTGCCGCTACCTTTGGTGCGGATGATAACCGGGTGTCAAAAGCGAACGGCGTGCCGGGCGTGATGTTGAAAGACAAGGATGGCAATATGCGTCCGATGGTCGATCTGACCGGTAAGTTCTTCAAGTTGGAGGATCTGGATCCCGACTTCGTGAAAGAGCACATGAACGCGGCTGACTACGATCCGTGGCAAGGTAAGTTCGTGAAGAACGCGTATGACCCGGAGAAGACCGACAAGGATGAGACGTTAGACGTAGAGCTCTGCATGATGCTGAAGCAGCAGAACCGAGTGTTCAAGATCGAGAAGCATGTGCACAACTATCCGCACTGTTGGCGTACCGACAAGCCGGTGCTTTACTATCCGTTGGATAGCTGGTTTATCCGCACGACCGCTTGCCGTGAGCGCATGATGGAGCTGAACACCACGATCAACTGGAAGCCGCAGAGCACCGGTACGGGTCGTTTCGGCAAATGGTTGGAGAATTTGCAAGACTGGAACTTGAGCCGTAGCCGCTATTGGGGTACTCCGTTGCCGATCTGGCGGACAGAGGATGGCAAGGAGGAGAAGTGCATTGGCTCTGTCGAGGAGTTGTATGCCGAGATCGAGAAGGCGGTGAAGGCAGGCTTGATGGAGCGCAATCCGTACAAGGAGAAGGGCTTCCAGCCGGGCGATTACACGAAGGCGAACTACGATAAGATCGATCTGCACCGTCCCTACGTGGATGAGGTGGTCTTGGTTTCCGATTCTGGCAAGCCGATGAAGCGGGAGACCGACTTGATCGACGTATGGTTCGATTCCGGCTCAATGCCTTATGCGCAGATCCACTATCCGTTTGAGCACAAGGAGGCTTTCGACGCACGCAGCATCTACCCGGCGGACTTCATCGCTGAGGGTGTGGATCAGACCCGTGGTTGGTTCTTCACACTCCATGCGATCGCCACGATGATTTTCGATAGCGTGGCTTACAAGGCCGTGGTATCCAATGGTTTGGTATTGGATAAGAATGGCAACAAGATGTCTAAGCGTTTGGGTAATGCCGTTGATCCCTTCTCTACGATCGAGAAATATGGTTCCGACCCGTTGCGTTGGTACATGATCACGAATGCCTCTCCGTGGGATAACATTAAGTTTGATGTCGATGGCATCGAGGAGGTTCGTCGGAAGTTCTTCGGTACCTTATACAATACCTATTCTTTCTTTGCGCTTTACGCCAATGTGGATGGTTTCGACTATTCACAGCCGGATGTGGCCTGGGAGAAGCGCCCGGAGATCGACCGCTGGATCCTCTCTTTGCTCAACAGCTTGATCAAGGATGTGGATAGCTATTTGGAGAACTATGAGCCTACCCGTGCGGGTCGTGCGATCTCCGATTTCGTGAACGACAACTTGAGTAACTGGTATGTGCGCTTGAACCGTCGTCGTTTCTGGGGCGGTGGCATGACGGAGGATAAGCTCTCGGCTTACCAGACGCTGTACACCTGCTTGGAGACAGTGGCTAAGTTGATGGCACCGATCGCACCCTTCTATGCCGATCAGCTCTTCTTGGATTTGATCGCGGTGACTGGCCGTGAGCAGGTGGAGAGCGTACACCTCGCAAACTTCCCGGTATGCGATGAGTCGAAGATCAACAAGCAGTTGGAGGAGCAGATGCAGATCGCTCAGGAGGTCTCTTCCATGGTGTTGGCATTGCGCAGAAAGGTGAATATCAAGGTTCGTCAGCCGCTGCACACGTTGATGATTCCGGTAGTGGATGCCCATCAGCAAGAGAGCATCGAGGCTGTCAAGGGATTGATCTTGAACGAGGTGAACGTGAAGGAGCTGAACTTCGTGGACAACAC
>CAMGEM010000240.1 GCA_946055095.1 uncultured Parabacteroides sp.
GTCTTAATAACTCGTTGCAAAGATAGCACAACTATTCACCCCTCCCTAAAAATTTATAGCTTTTTATAAAGATTGATGCTTCCTGCGGTCATTGAAGCAACACCGTGACCTGAATAGGGCCATGCGCACCAAAGACCAAGGCCTGCTCAATGTCCGCAGTCTTGGAGGGACCCGACATGAAGACACCATAATTATAGTCGGCTTGCGCTGTCAAACGATACGCCTCATTCATGGTGTTTACCAGTTGGGTTTTATCCAACAAGATCACTAAAGCATTGGAGATGAAGTAAAGCCCTTTGTGACGTACCGCACGGGGAATCCATACCGCCGCATTCTCCGCCACCCCAAATACCCCTTTGACAACCGCTAAATCGGTGCCATTCAACGTACGGGGATCATCCACCTCATCGGGATTGAAGGTGGCACAGGTAATCTCCGGCAAGTTGGAAGCAATCCGCTTCGCTTCGGGGAACTCTCTGCGAATCACGGCATTTACCTCCTCTCCCGGTTGCAACTCAACGGCTTTTCCTCCTGCCGCAGCCAATACTTCGGCAAAGGTCTTCAACTTATCCGGATAAACTATCGTCTCCATAGCCGAAAGATCGGGCATCTCCTGACGGGCACCTGTGTTCCGGCGGATGTTGGCTAATATCGTTTCTCTACTACTCATTTCACTTCGTTTTTCTTCCACATTTCATTAAAAGAGCACTTCGCAAAAGCGGGCAACTCACGTCCCTTCCCCCAAGCATTGACGGAACTATACACCAAGAAGCGGGGCAGGTGATTCACGATGGGCGCGAACTTCAAGGCGGTGTTAAACAGCATCGGACGATCCATCACGACCTTCATGCCCCATGAGAGCCATTTCTTCTCCGGATTGGCCACGCCGTAGCGATCCAACGCTTGCCGCCAACGATAGATCTGCTCCCCTAAGTCCACCTTTGCCGGACAGACATTCGAACAGGAGAGGCAAAGGGTACAGGCTGAGACATTATCCGCATAGCGTCGCGGATCACGCAACATGCCCAAGTTGATACCGATCGGCCCGGGAATGAAATAGGTATAGGAATAGCCGCCACTCCGCCGATAGACGGGACAGGTATTCATGCACTGTCCGCAACGGATGCAGTTGAGCGTGCGCACATGATCCCGTTTGGCCAGAATCTCACTTCTTCCATTATCCACGATGATGATATGGAAGGCTTGTCCCTCCGCCGGACGACGATAATGGGAGGTGTAGGAGGTAATCGGCTGCCCGGTACCCGAACGAGCCAACAGACGGGTAAAGACACCCAACGACTCTAAGTTAGGCACGATCTTCTCCATGCCAAACGTGGCGATATGCACCTTCGGGAAGGAGGTACACATGTCCGCATTGCCCTCGTTGGTACAAACCACGATCTCACCCGTAGAGGCTACCGCAAAGTTCGCGCCGGTCAAGGCCGCATCCGCATGCAGGAACAGCTCTCGCAAGTTGCGACGAGCCGCATGTGTCAGATAGGTCGGATCAAAATTACCCTTCTCCGTCTGCATCTCTCGCTCCATCATCCGGCCGATCGCCTCCCGCTTGATATGGATGGCAGGCATCACGATATGGCTCGGCTCCAATTTCATCAACTGCAAGATACGCTCACCCAAGTCGGTCTCAACCACGTCGATCCCCTGCTCCATCAAGTAGGGATTCATGTGGCACTCCTCGGTCAGCATGGATTTACTCTTCACCAACCGCTGCACCTTGTGCTCCTTCAAGATGTCGAGCACGATGCGGTTATGCTCCTCGGCATCCTTCGCCCAGTGCACGATGGCACCATTGGCCGTGGCGTTCCGCTCAAACTCCTCCAACAACGTGTCCAAATGGCTGTTGGAATAGTTTTTGATGGCAGCAGCCATATCCCTCAACCGCTCCCACTCAGGGATCGAACGGCTCATCTTATCTCTTTTCGCACGCACCATCCAAAGCGTATTGTCGTGCCAAACCTCGTTTTCCTTGTTGGCCAAGAACTCGTTCGCAGCTAACGCATGTCGTGTACTCATAATCCGGAAGCTAAAATTTGTACGATGTGAATAGTCTTGATCGGGAGCTCCTCACGTTTGATCACTCCCTCCATGTGCATCAAGCAGGAGCTGTCTGCCCCCGTGATGTATTCAGCGCCTGTGCTGAGATGATCCATCACCTTGTCATGCCCCATGCAGACAGAGATAGCCGGTTCTTCCACGGCAAACATACCGCCAAAGCCGCAGCACTCATCCACCCGTTTCGGTTCAAAGACCTCGATATCCTTCACCAAGCCCAACAGGTCGCGCAACTTGGAGGCATAGGGGACGTTACGCTCGCTCGGCGTGGAAAGCCCCAACTCACGCACCCCGTGGCAACTGTTGTGAATGCTGACCTTGTGCGGGAAGACCGCCGGCAACGCAGTGGGTTTCACCACATCGTGTATGAACTCACAAATGTCATAGATCTTACGGCTATTCTGGCAAACGTGCCCGGCCCGCTCCAAAATAGAGGGGTGGTTCTCCTTCACGAAAGCCACACAACTGGCCGACGGGCCCACCACATAGTCGTAGGTCTCGAAAAGCCGCTCCATACGAAGCGCTAAATCGGTCGCTTTGTCTTGATAGCCGGCATTCGCCATCGGTTGTCCGCAACAGGTCTGATCCAATGGATAGTCCACGTCCAACCCTAAATGGCGCAATAATTTGTAGGCGGCCACCCCAACCTCGGGATAGACCGCATTGATATAACAGGGAATAAACAGTCCGATTCTCATAAACTTCATGCGATTAAAGCGAAGCACGCACACGGCTCAGCGTCTCCGGCGTCATTTGTAAATAGGAAGCAATGCAAGAGAGCGGCGCACGCTGCACGATCTCCGGATGCTCTTTCAGGAGGCGCATATACCGCTCGTT
>CAMGEM010000241.1 GCA_946055095.1 uncultured Parabacteroides sp.
TATGGACGCAGAATCCAGGATGGTAAATGATCCATATATGTACAACGAAATGCCGTTTCATGCAGGGTTAAACGTAGTGTAACACCCGATGAAACGGCATTTAATTTTGCCTGAAAAGCCCTCTATGGTTTAGATCAGCTTCTCTAAGTCTTTCAGATTATTAGCGACCTCCTCGTCTGTCACCTCGTAGTTGGACAAGTCACCTGCCAAGTATTGGTCGTAAGCCGCCATATCAATCAAGCCATGACCAGAGAGGTTGAAGAGAATGGTCTTCTGCTTACCCTCCAACTTCGCCTGCTCTGCCTCTCGGATCGCCGTAGCGATGGCATGTGAAGATTCCGGTGCCGGGATGATTCCCTCTGCTTGCGCAAAGATCGTAGCCGCCTTGAAGGTCTCCAACTGTGGAATATCCACTGCTGTCATCAAGTTGTCTTTCAGCAACTGGCTCACGATAGAACCTGCGCCATGGTAACGCAAGCCACCCGCATGGATATTGGCCGGAGCAAAATTATGACCTAACGTAAACATCGGGATCAACGGTGTATAACCAGCCTCATCACCAAAATCATACTGGAACTGACCGCGAGTCAACTTCGGACAAGAGGCAGGCTCAGCTGCGATGACACGTACATCCTTACCTTCGGTCAGTTTATGACGCAAGAAGGGGAAAGAGAGACCGGAGAAATTAGAGCCACCGCCGAAGCAAGCGATCACCACATCGGGATACTCACCCGCCATCTCCATCTGCTTCTCTGCCTCCAAGCCAATCACTGTCTGGTGTAACATCACGTGATTCAGCACGCTACCTAAGGTATATTTGCAATTCGGGGTCTGCATCGCCAACTCGACTGCCTCAGAGATAGCCGTACCTAAGCTACCTTGGTAATTCGGGTGATCTGTCAAGATCTTACGGCCTGCCTTCGTACTCATACTCGGTGAAGCGATCACCTGTGCACCAAAGGTCTGCATGATGGAGCGACGATAGGGCTTCTGGTGGTAGCTTACCTTCACCATATAAACGGCCAACTCCAAACCGAAAGCCTTAGCCGCATAAGACAAAGCGGCACCCCACTGACCGGCACCTGTCTCGGTCGTGATATTGGTCACACCCTCTTTCTTGCAATAGTAGGCCTGTGCCAAGGCTGAGTTCAGCTTATGCGAACCTACCGGGCTGACACTCTCATTCTTGAAATAGATGTGTGCTGGGGTGTCTAACGCTTTCTCTAAACCATAGGCACGCACCAACGGTGTCGGACGCCATACTTTATACAAGTCACGCACCTCCTCCGGAATCTCGATCCAAGCATCGGTCTCGTTCATCTCCTGATGTGAGACACCCTTGGAGAAGAGCGGGTAGAGATCCTCCTCTTTCAGCGGTTGCTTCGTAGCGGGGTTCAACATAGGCCGTGGCTTGTTCTTCATATCGGCCACGATGTTATACCATGCAGTTGGTATATCTTTCTCTTGCAATAAAAATTTCTTTGTGCTCATGTGTATCGTTATATTATTTCTTTTGATAAATCTATCACTGTCTGTTTTGACAACTTGACGGCAAAGGAACAAATAATATTTCTTTTCTTCAAGTTGAATCAACAAAAATAGGTACATTCGCGAGAAAACTCATATTTTAGGTAACTATATAGATCGTCATAACATGAAACAATCCCTTTTAGTAGGTCTCCTGCTGAGCTTGGTCCTCCCGTTGTGTGCACAGAAGAAGAATCTCTCTTATAGCTTTTATGGACAGGTACGTGGTGATCTTTACGTCGATTCACGTGCCAGTCAAGAGATTGTCGATGGCCTCTTTTTCCTTTATCCGAAAGATCATGCCTACGATGCGGACGGCCATGACCTCAACGCCAGTCCTACAGGCAGCTTCTACCTATTATATAGTCGCTTGGGATTAGATGTGCAAGGACCGACAATCGGTCAGGCGAAGAGCTCCTTGAAATTAGAGGTAGATTTCCGTGGTTACGGCAGTAACTGGGCCCTTTTGCGCATCCGTCATGCGTATGCCAACCTCGATTGGGGGAAGTCGGCTGTGTTGATTGGGCAAACCTGGCACCCACTCTTTGGCGAGGTGACTCCCCAGATGCTGAATCTCTCTACCGGAGCCCCTTTCCAGCCCTTCAACCGCAGTCCGCAGGTTCGTTATCGGTATCAAAACAGGGGTTGGCAACTCACAGCTACCGCCCTGTGGCAGCTGCAATACCTCTCAACAGGGCCTAACGGGAAGAGTGAGGAGTATATCAAGAACAGCTGCATCCCGGAGTTCTATTTCGGATTGGATCGGAAGGGCAACGGCTGGCAGGTGGGTGCCGGTGTGGATGTGCTCTCGATCGTGCCCCGCACCCAAAACGTGGTGGAAGAAAAGAGCTATAAGGTCAGTGAGCGAGTGACTGGTGTCAGTGGTGAGCTACATGCCAAGTATCAAAACAAGGATTGGTTTATCGCCGCAAAGACGGTTTGGGGTACGAACTTAGCGCATACCTGTATGTTGGGGGGCTATGGAGTGACCGCCATCGACCCTCGCACAGGCGAGCAAGACTATGCGCCCTATCACCATGCGACAGCTTGGTTCAATGTGGTCTATGGCAAGAAATGGAAACCGGGGCTTTTCGTTGGCTACCTCAAGAACCTGGGCGCAAACGCCCCGATCATAGGTGCCACCTATGGAACAGGGTTGGATGTAGATCAGGTCTTCACCACCAACTGGCAGCTCTCCTACAACCTACCCCATTGGCGATTGGGTGTGGAATATACGCCCTCCATGGCCTGGTTCGGCTCAGTGGATAAAGCAGATGGTGGACGTGTACGCAGCGACCACCATGTGACCAACCACCGAGTGGTTGCCACGATGAGCTACCAGTTTTGACAATCTGAGGAAAAGACGGCA
>CAMGEM010000242.1 GCA_946055095.1 uncultured Parabacteroides sp.
TAGGGATGTTCAGCCTGCTCAATGGGCTCCGTGAGTCCGCTGGAAGAAACGAAGTGAGTGGAGAAAGATTGTACAGAATAAATCGTTACCTTTGAGGCGTATTCAAAAACAACGAAAATGAACTACTTCCGCTACTCAATCTCAATGAAACACATCGCTTATTTATGCGCAGGCTTTGTCCTGCTGACCGCTTGCACAGGCAATGATGCCTATCGCAAGGTGGAGAATGGCTTGGTGGCCGAGATAGCTTCGGGTCCCGCCAAGGCCGTCAAGTTGGAGGTGGTCTCCGACAACATCATCCGTGTGATCGCTTCGCCGGATGGACAGTTTACCAACGAGGTGAATTTGATTAAGGATAGCCGAGCACAGCTACCGACTCCCGCTTTCCGCATCGAGACTGCGGGCGACACGATCCTGCTTCGCACGGCTACTACCGTTGCCCGTTTAGCCCGTACGACCGGTGAGGTACGCTTCACAGACCGGGAGGGGCAGACGCTTCTTGCGGAGCAGGCCGATGGTGGCAAGTCTTTCTCGCCGATCGAGGTGGAGGGAACAAAGGGCTATACCCTGCGCCAGGTCTTTGCTAATCGAGAGGGCGAGGCACTCTATGGCTTGGGACAGCACCAAAGCGATGAGTTTAATTATAAGGGAAAGAACGAGGAGCTTTTCCAATACAATACGAAAGTGAGTGTGCCCTTCATTGTCTCGACGGAGGGTTACGGTGTGCTGTGGCACAACTATTCATTGAGCCGCTTCGGTGATCAACGCCCCTATGCCGACTTGTGTGAGGCTTTCACGCTCTATGACAAGCAAGGCAAGGCCGGCTCGCTGACCGCCTCTTACTACGCCGACAAGGCAGGCCGTTCGCTTTTGGTACAGCGGGAGGAGCAGAAGGTGGATTATGAGAATTTGGTAACGATCAAACAGCTGCCGGAGGCCTTCCCAAAACCCAATGCCTCAGCGGTATGGGAGGGTGAGTTAGAGGCTAAGGCTACGGGTACCTACCGCTTCAAGCTGCATTATGCCGGCTACACGAAGGTGTTCATGGATGGCAAGGAGATCATCCCAGAGCGTTGGCGGGCCGCATGGAACCCGAACGACTACAAGGTGACCGCCGAACTGGAAGCAGGCAAACGCTACCCGATCCGCATCGAGTGGCAGCCAGATGGCGATGTCTCCTATATCGGTTTGAAGGTGCTCTCCCCGATCGCCCCGGCTGAGCAAGAGCAGTTGGCTTTCTGGAGCGAGATGGGTGATGCGATTGACTATTACTTCATTAACGGGCAGGCCTCGATGGATGGAGTGATCAGTGGTTATCGCCAGCTGACGGGCAAGAGCCCGATTATGCCGAAGTGGGCGATGGGCTTCTGGTTGAGCCGTGAGCGTTACAAGACGCAAGAGGAGTTGCTTGGTGCCTTGGCGGAATACCGCAAACGGCAGGTGCCGCTGGATGTGATCGTGCAGGACTGGAGCTATTGGCCTGTGGATGCTTGGGGTAGCCATGAGTTCGACCCGGCCCGTTTCCCCGATCCGAAGGGGATGATCGACCAGATCCATCAGCAGGATGCCCGCATCATGATCTCTGTCTGGCCGAAGTTCTACCTGACCACGGAGCACTACAAGGAGTTGGATGCGATGGGGGCGATGTATCAGCAGGCGATCAAGGACAGCATCCGCGACTGGATCTATCCCGGTTATATCGGTTCTTTCTATGATGCCTACAATCCAGAGGCACGCAAACTCTTCTGGGCTCAGATGAATGAGCACCTTTATTCGTTAGGCATTGACGCTTGGTGGATGGATGCCTCTGAGCCGAACGTGCAAGACAACACCGACATCGAATATCGCAAAGCACTTTGTGGCCCGACCTACTTAGGCCCCTCCACGAAATACTTCAACGCCTATGCCTTGGAGAACGCTGAGGCGATCTATGATGGGCAGCGTGGCGTGAATCCCGATGACCGTGTTTTCCTTTTGACTCGTTCCGGTTTCGCGGGTCAGCAACGCTATTCCACCGCTACGTGGAGTGGTGACATTGGCACCCGTTGGGAGGACATGAAGGCACAGATCAGTGCAGGTTTGAACTTTGCGATGTCTGGTGTGCCTTACTGGACGATGGACATCGGTGGCTTCAGCGTGGAGAATCGCTACATGGCGGCCAAGGAGGGAAGCGCCGACCTCGACGAGTGGCGAGAGCTGAACACCCGTTGGTATCAGTTTGGAGCCTTCTGTCCGCTCTTCCGTAGCCACGGTCAGTTCCCCTATCGGGAGATCTACAACATCGCACCGGAGGGCACACCGACTTATGCCTCTATGAAATACTACACCGAGTTGCGCTATCGCTTGATGCCCTACATTTACAGCTTGGCGGCGAAGACCTACTTCGACGACTATACCTTGATGCGTGCGCTCGTGATGGACTATACCAACGATCCGCAGACCTACAACATCAGCGACCAGTTCCTCTTTGGCCCGTCGCTCATGGCTTGTCCGGTTTATCAATACCAGGCACGTAGCCGCAGCGTCTATTTCCCTGCCGGACAATGGTATGACTATTATAGTGGCAAAACCGTTGAGGGAGGCAAATGGCAGACGGTTGAGGCTCCTTACGAGCGCATCCCGCTCTATGTGAAAGGTGGAGCGATCTTGCCCACAGGTGAGCTGATCCAATCCACTAAGGAGGTACAAAAAGACTTGACCCTTACGGTCTATGCCGGAGCCGATGGTGACTTCACCCTGTATGAAGACAATGGCGTGACCTATGCTTATGAGCAGGGGGCCTTCGCTCGCATCCCCTTCCAATATAAGGATAGTAGCCGTACGCTCTCGATCGGGGCACAAGAGGGTAACTACCCAGAGATGATCCGCCAGCGCAAGCTGACCCTCCGTCTCATCT
>CAMGEM010000243.1 GCA_946055095.1 uncultured Parabacteroides sp.
ACAAAATTAGCGGATTTGTACTAATAATGAAAATATATCTCCCAAAACCCAAACAATCCTTATCTTTGCGATCAGTATGCTCAGTCATCCGCTCTATATAGAGCCATTGGCAAAAGCGTACCACGCAAACAAATAAATGTTAGCATATGAGAAAAATACTGTTCTTGCATGGATTTTTTGCGAGCGGTCGTCGCCCGATGGCCTATGCGTTGAGAGAAGCCTTTGATGGTCAAATCAGTGTCTTGACCCCCGATCTGCTCCTACATCCTACAGAGGCGTTAACCCGGATCCGGACAATCATTAACCAGAAGCATCCTGACTGGCTGCTGGGCAATAGCTGTGGCGCATTGCTCACAGCCACTCTTCATGCGGCATTATAGCTACGTTTATCATTTCCCAGGCAACCAAACGAGGTCAAGACCTTCAATCGTTTCACTGAAATAGACCTATAATATAATGTACAATATGAGTTGCAACCCATTTCAACAGGAGAATGACACCGACACCCTGTTCTCCGTAGGCCGGAGACTACTTCGGGGGAACTGCGTCGAACCAGATATCCAAAGAGCCAAGGAGCTGCTCACGAGAGCGGCCGAGTTAGGACACCGAGGAGCCAGAGAGCTTTTAGCCACCATACAGGAGCCAGAGTCCGCAGTACAAGTGGAGGATCGCACTGAGTGGAACAAGATGCGCTCCGGTCAGCTCTATGACTGGAGCGATCCCGTTATCGACCAGAGCCTCAAACGCTCCCGGCTCGCCTGTGAGCGGTTCAACCAATCAGGCCTGGATCACCCCGACTACCGGGAGCGTCTGCGAGAACTGATCCCTAATGTCCCCGACTCAGTCACCCTATTGCCGCCCTTCCATTGTGACCATGGCAATGGGTTACACTTGGGAGAAGGTGTCTTTGTCAACTACAACGGCATGTTCCTTGACGCGGGCGATATCACCATCGGTAGCCGCACCCTGATCGGCCCCAATTGTTCGCTCTATACGCCCAACCATCCGATGGACTATCGGTTACGTCGCAAGACCCTCGAGACAGCCTATCCCATCACCATCGGTGAGGACTGTTGGTTGGGTGGCAATGTCACCGTCTGCCCCGGCGTAACGATAGGCGATCGCACTGTGATAGGAG
Organism: uncultured Parabacteroides sp.; assembly: GCA_946055095.1. Taxonomy (GTDB): domain Bacteria; phylum Bacteroidota; class Bacteroidia; order Bacteroidales; family Tannerellaceae; genus Parabacteroides. The sequence goes on from CAMGEM010000243.1 coordinate 1,139, forward strand.
CGGGGAGCGTGGTCACCCACGACATCCCGTCTGACTGTCTGGCCGCCGGTAACCCCTGTGAGGTCATCAGACCGTTAAACACTGAAACACCTACGCAGCCATGACAATAGACACCACCCAAATGTGCTCGCACCTACAGAAGAAACTGCTTGAGCCTGATGGCGGCTATTACCCCGTCTGGCAAGCCTTGCAGATAGATAGCACGTTGACAGCCGTCGTGCGCACACGACAGTTGCACATCTATCGCAACGGGAAAAAGGTGTTGGTCTTGGCAGGCAAGGCCCGGCCCAAGATCATCCGAGAAGACAACATACAACAATTGATTCACGTAAAATAGAGACATATGAAAAGCTTTGGACAAAAATCGTGGATGCTTCCACAACCCGTATTGATTATCGGAACTTACGACAAGGAGGGCAAGCCCAATGCCATGAACGCCGCCTGGGGCGGCCAATGGGATGCTAAGGAGATCATGATCGCCATGGGCTCACATGCCACCACGGAGAACTTGAACCTAAACCCAGACTTCACGGTAGCCTTCGCCACCCAGGAGACTCTGGTCGCCTCTGATTTTGTAGGCATCGTCTCTCAGAAGAACGAGCCCAACAAGATTGCGAAGACCGGATGGCACGTGGAGAAGGCTGAGCACGTCAACGCCCCGGTTTTCCTGGATTTCCCGATGACCTTGGAATGCCGGATCAAGGCAAAGATCGACGAGACCCCGGAGGGATACTACCTTGTTGCCGAGATCGTGAATATCCTCGTGGACGAGCAGTACCTCGCCGAGGATGGCAAGCCCGATGTAGAAAAAATGAGACTGATCACGTATGATCCCATCCATCATGGCTATATCGCCTTGGACAAACGTGTCGGAAACGCCTTTTTAGATGGCAAACAACTCAAATAGCCAGATAGGCTGGTCTGGTACTTTTCGTACTTCTCAGTACCTGCCGTATGGCAGGTACTCACTCCGTTGATGGTCATTCTTGTTGTCATGGTCATTTCTTTTTAATGGCTATTTTTCCTATTCCCTTTTCGGAATGGGTATCAAAATCCCAATCCACTTCTTCATTATCCAATGTGGTGTGAATGTTTCCACTTAGTATCTATCGTGACATTCATATTATCAGTGTCTTATGTGCTTATTGAGCACCATCTATCTCGCTAATTCAATCCAAGAGTAATTATCTGTTGTTTTTCTTTGATTGTGACTTTATGATTGTTTGTTTCAACAAGCTTCATATAATTATCTCAAGTTTCGGATTTAGGGTTTATGCAGTCTGAGCGATCAGTTGCATGGCCTTGAGCTTGCGGTCGTCCCGTATAATTTTGCTCCATCAATTCGTTCTCGTCAGAGGTTGAAAACTTGGCATACCCGTTATACACTTCTGCCAGGAGATGAGTTGATGAAATGAAACCCTCCTTTTGTCCAACAACGACCTAACCTTTGTAGAAAAGCAGTATCTTTGGGGTCCAAAAAGAAAAAATTAGATGGCACAAGAGCAAACCAACATCAGGGAAAGAGAGCGCACCGATTTGCGAGAACCCCGCAAGTACATGGTTTACATGCACAACGACGATTTCACCTCTATGGAAATAGTGGTACTGATCTTGAAGCAAGTATTTTTCTATACAGAGGAGAAAGCCGAGCAACTGATGTTGCAAGTTCAT
>CAMGEM010000244.1 GCA_946055095.1 uncultured Parabacteroides sp.
AAATTAGTAACGATGGATAGTTTGAATCAAAAAAGTGGACGTAAGTATTTCGTGCTTGGGGTGCTCTGGTGGATCGGATGCATCCTGACGGCGCAGACGGTCGCCGTGGGGCCTTTCAAGGCCGGACATTGTCAGGGGATTGCGGTGGATGAGCGACGAGGGCACATCTATTTTTCCTTCACGACGATGCTGGTGAAAACGGATCTGGCAGGGAAGGTGTTGGGATCGGTCACCGGGTTGATCGGTCATTTGGGTAGCCTGACTTTCAATGAGGAGGATGGACGGGTCTATGGCTCGTTGGAATACAAGATGGACGAGGTGGGGCAAGGCATCCTGCGACAGGAGGGGGTGGATCGGGAAGTGCCCAATGCCTGGTATATTGCCATCTTCGATGGAGAGAAGATCGTCCGTGAGGGGATGGATTATACGGAAGAGGGGGTGATGACAGCCGTCTATTTGCCAACGGTGGTCGCTGACTATGAGGCAACGGTGGATGGACGAGCGCAACGCTATGGGTGTAGTGGGATTGATGGTGTCTCGTTTGGCCCCGCTTTTGGTCGGTTCTACGGGAAACACTACTTGACTTGTGCCTATGGCATCCGGGGGGACACGACACGCACGGACAACGACTATCAGGTGCTGCTGCAATATGATGTCACGCGGTGGCGAACACGTTATGAGCGTCCTTTGCGACAGGAGGATTTGCATCAGTCGGGTCCCTCGAAGCCAAAAGGCAAATATTTCGTCTATACGGGCAACACGGAGTGGGGAGTGCAGAACCTGGTCTATGACATATGGCGTGACCAATGGCTGCTGTTTGTCTATCGAGGCAAGAAGAGTGCTTTCCGCAATCGTACGCTCTATGTGGTGAATGGAGCTATCGCTCCCAGAAAGGAGCGGTTGATAGGTATGCCGGGAAATGAGAAGGGGCAGGTGCTGACCTTGCTGAATAGAGGACTGTTTGATGATTGGACGACGGGCATCTTTGGCTGGGAGAGTGCCTATGGAGCCTTTGGAGCCACGATCGTCGGCGATGGCGATTTCCTCCTGGTGGAACCCACGCAATCACCGGAAGGGCAAGGAGCGATCCTGCATCGCTACCAATGGACAGGTGAGCCTCCCTCTCCCTTTCGGTGACAGGCGGTTTCCTCCAGGTCGCTGTGTGAGAGGGGAGCGTTTCCCGCATGATTCAAAAGGATCTCTCCAGTATCAGGAGGGTCATGAAACCCAGGAGGAGCGCATAGGTGGCTTGCTTCTGATAGCCGTGCGCATGGGTTTCGGGGATCATCTCGTCGCTGGTGACATAGAGCATGGCTCCACCGGCAAAGCCGAGCATGATGGGTAGAAACGCTTCAGAGGCAGTTCCCAATCCATAGCCGAGCAGCACTCCGACAATCTCCAACACGCCGATGGCTATGGAGATCAGGAAAGTGCGCAGTGTGGAGACACCCGCGACGAGCAGGGGAGCGATGATCACCATACCTTCCGGGATGTTTTGCAAGGCGATGCCGAAAGAGACGGACCAATCGGTTTGATCCCCTGCGTTGCACATGCTTACTCCTGCGGCCATGCCCTCGGGGAGCTTGTGCAGGGCGATCGCCATCACGAAGAGGAGGACATGGTTCAGGGTGGCATTCGCCTTGTGTTCCTCGGGATCCAGGCCCGTGATGCTGTGCAGGTGCGGGGTGACCAGATCCAGCACGTTGAGGAAAAGGGCTCCCGCCATCACACCCAAGACCACCCATCCCCATTGAGAGGTTAGTTCGAAAGCGGGCAGGATGAGTCCTACGGTGGAAGCTGCCAACATGATCCCTGCGCAATAGCCCAGCACCGTGTCGTTCCATTTGTGGGGGAGTTCCTTGATGAGGAATCCCAAGATAGATCCTATGATCGTGGAGCCGCAGAGTCCGGCGGCACTAATCCATACTTCAGTCATTTTTGTTTGATATTACTTGTGGAGCAAAAGTAAATTTTTGTTGTTTATGGTTGGTTTGTCTCGCCACGATCTCCAGCAGCCGTTGGTGGCTGTATGCCGAGTTAGCGGCAATCACTCCGGAAGGTCTTGTCAAGCAGAGGGTGTCGCCTTGGGCTGAGGTGATCATTCCACCCGCCTCAGTGACGATCAGTGAGGCCGCTGCGTAGTCCCAGGGACTGAGCAGATACTCGAAATACAATTCGCAGCGTCCCATCGCCAAATAGCACAGTTCGGGTGCGCAGGCTCCAAAGCGACGGATGTCGTTGCATTGATGGAAGGTTTCCACGATGATCCTCGAACATACATCCGCATATTCCTTGTGATAGACGGGAAGAGCGGTGCATAAGATCGCATTTGCGAATGGTCTGTCCGACACATGGATTCTTCTGCCATTGAGATAGGCTCCCTTGCCTTTCTCCGCATGAAAGAGCTCGTTGGTGCGAGGAAGATAGACCACTCCCATCCGCATCTCGTCCGCCTGTTTCAATCCGACGCAGATGGCACATTGGTCAATCCCTCGGCTATAGTTGGCTGTCCCATCAATCGGATCGATAATCCAGGTATATTCATGAGCCACATCGTGGATCTCTTTTTCTTCACAGAGGAATCCGGATGCCGGCACGAGTGTGGACAGCTTGTCGCAAAGGAAATTCTGTACGGCCATGTCGGAGGAGGTGACAATGTTCTCGCATCCTCCCTTTTGTTCTATTTCAAAACTGTCGGAGATCATCAGGCTTGACGCATCCCGCACGACATCTATCAATTGCTCAATCGTAATCATTATGCAATAGTTTACTGGTTATTATTCCTGG
>CAMGEM010000245.1 GCA_946055095.1 uncultured Parabacteroides sp.
AGTTTCTCATGCTCTTACCGTTGAATGGGATGACACGCATGGTCGATCGGATGCGGTCTATCACCCGGTCTCCGTACAGCTCTGTCAGCCCTTGCCTGTTCAGGTTGGTGGAGGCTATGACGATGTTGCCGTTCTTCTCGGCGTTGTCCATGATCTCGGCGAAGACGGCACGCTTGTTGCCATACTCCATGTAAGGGCTCTCGGTGCCTATGTCGTCGAGATAGACGAAACGCTTTCTCTTCACCTCGTCGGCGTTCCGGTTCATCTCGTCCATGCTGTAGCACTTCACCACCTTCCCGCCCAAGGCGAGTATGACGGAAGGGATCACGTACATGCCAAGGATGGTCTTCCCCATCCCGCAATTGCCGCACATGAGCAGCCCCTTGCCCTCGTTGTCCTGCAGCCAACTGGAGACCTCATCGTACTGGGGTAGCCACACGGCTCTCGTCCCCTTCTGCTCCAAGAAATACCGCAAGGAAGCCCACATTGCCTGTTTTGCTTCGCTCAGACGCAATATCTCACGGTCGGACGGTAACTTCATCCCGTGCGCCTTCATGCTCTCGCAAATCGCCTCAAAATCTCTCATAGCGTGTCTCCTCGTTGTTGAAGTTCGTCATGTTCGTGTTCATCCGCTCCATGTGGCCGCCGTTCGGCTCACGGTTGTCGTAGTTGCCCTCCATGACCTTGACCCAGTTCTTGTCGTTCTCGAACAGCCAATCGAAGCTGGCCTTCCATGATCGGTCGTTGTCGCCGTTGAGGAACTTGGACTCGCTCACCTTGCGGAACAGCTTCTCGATGGTCTCCATGGCCTTCTCCACGCCTCCCATCTCGGTGACCCGCACGCTGATCTTCGCCTTGCGGCTCTTGGACAGCGTATGCACGTTGTTGAAACCCTTGCAGGTCTCGTTCCACAGGTCACGGATCCTGTCGTAGGGTACTCGCTCCTTCCTCACGTCCTCTTCCGTGTCGGCGGTTGGCGGGGAGGACGCTCCTGCGTCCGTTTTTTCCGCTTCTATACCCTCCCTTATATCATTCTCATATTTATTCTCATATTCATTATCATTATCATTATGCTTAGCAAAAAAAGCATTTGCTTCGTTTGCTTCCGTTTGCTTAGCAAAAAAAGCACTTGCTTCGTTTGCTTGGCTTTGCTTCGTTTGCTTGGCAAAATAAGCATTTGCTTCTGCGCTGTCCTCGTCGGGCATGTCCTCGCTCACCGATCCCTCGTCGGTGGCCACGGCGGTCTTCCCCTTCGACAGTCCTCCCTTACGTCCTGCCTCAGACCGCTTGCTGACCATGCTCTCATAACGCTCGTTGTTGTAATCCAGTTCCCGCTTGATAAAGGAGAATGCCATCTTAGCCAAAGGTTTCATCTCGATGATCTTGCCAGACCGCATGTACTCTAACACGCCGTCCAAGACCTCGTGCCTGACCTCCTTTGGATAACCATCCAGCACCTCGACCCATTCGATATTAAACAGGAAAGATCGTCTTACGCTTGCCATGATACCTTCATTTATGATTCAACCATTCAATGATCCCGCCCTCCTCGGCTGGAGGCTGGGCGGGACTCTTTAATTATACCTCGATCACCACGATGTCCGGGCACGCCGCCTTCACACGCTTGATCACGTCGTCGATCTTCTCGTTGCGCATCTGCTCGATCAGATCCTTGGCGTGCGGAGATATGAGCGTGCAGCTCAGATCGTCAGCGTCCACGTTGATCTCCACCTCGATCTCCTGCGGCCCCGTGCCGTTGAAGATGGGCAGTGTCAGCTTGAAGCTCTCCGGGATGTTGTGCTGCACGACCTGATCCACCAGCTCACGGCGGTTGCCTCGGTCGTTGTTGCTCGCCTCGATCTGTCGGTTCACGTTCGCCTTCAAGTTCTTCAGCTTGGATACCAACTCCATGCAGACGGCCTTCGTCTCGAAGAAGCTGCGGTTCATCTTGAAGAGGTTGGCCATCTCGAAGTTCGTGATGTACTTACCGCCGTTGATGCCGAACTCCTTGAACTTGTCGGAGAGGGTCATCGTTCCTACCAGAATGTTGGAATAGGGGCTTCTCTCGTCCTCTACCAGCTCGATGCGCATGTTCTGCCGATCGACTGTCATGTGCGATCCAAGCTGCGGGATGATGGACTTGCGGTTCTCCGCCCATCGTGCGGGAGCCTCGATCGTCCCGCTGATATTTACCCGTTCCGGCTCCTTGGCGGGTAACGCATGCCCCTCACGGATGATGATCTCTCTCACGCCACCTTGCGTGTTGTTCGTCTCTTGCTTGATGATCTCTTCCTTGATCACTTCTTGATTCTCCATATCGCTTAATTTTTGAATGTCAAACTCGATGTCAAATTCCATCACTATCAATCATTGGTGCCTGTGCGGTTGAACTGCATGATGGTGGTCTGCCGTTCCTCACGCTTCATCGGACGCTGGAGCACGAGGATGCCGTACTTGTCGTAGTAGCCTACCATGCCCTCCTCCCGGTCGATCATCTTGTAGCACTGCTCCATGACGCTGTCCGCTCCCTCACGGATCTTTTCGGTCAGCTTGTCGCTCTCTTTCTCTAATTTCTTGATTCGCTCGTTATACTTGGCGTTGTGCGCCTTTTTCTCGTCTTTCACGTCCTTCAATTGGATGCAATGCTCCGAAAGCTCGTCCTTCAAATCGGCTATCTGCTCCGGCGTGAGCATACGGGTGAAACTGATCTCCTCCACGCCATCGGCGTTGTCTAACAACATCTGCTGACGCTCCACGCCCTCGCTGATGTTCTG
>CAMGEM010000246.1 GCA_946055095.1 uncultured Parabacteroides sp.
GGCCGGTGGAGATATTTCCATCAATGGGTGGAGATATTTCCAACGGCCGTTAAACAATTCCCTTTTTCAAGATAATCCTGCCTTTGAAGGCATTGCAAAGATAGGCTATTCCTTATGTAAATGCAAATGTTTTTTGTTCGCATTTTGTTAGAGGTGCTCTCATAAGAGTTTTCTATCTTTGCGACCGAATAAACTCATATTTCAATCAATAAATCTATAAGAACGATGAAGAAATTTTGTATGGCTGCCTTGACGCTCTGTCTTTTGGCAGCGTGCGGTGGCGCAGAGAAACAGGAGGCTGCCCCGCAGAAGACGCTCTCTGGTTTGGAGCAAGCGAAATTCGTGTCTGAGGTCGATGGCAAACCGACCGCTTTGTATGTATTGACCAATCAGCAAGGCGCTGAGGCCTGCGTGACGAACTGGGGCGGTCGCTTGGTGTCTGTCATGGTGCCGGACAAGAACGGTAAACTGACGGATGTGGTGCTGGGCTATGACAACATCGATCAGTACGTGGCCAACCCGGACAACAACTATGGTGGTTTGATCGGTCGTTATGGCAACCGTATTGCTAATGCGAAGTTTACGTTGGATGGTGCGGAGTATAACTTGCCGCAGAACAACAACGGCCACTGCTTGCATGGCGGTCCGAAAGGCTATCACGCTGTGGTTTGGGATGCGAAGCAGCTTGATAACCAGACCTTGGAGCTGACCTATCTCTCTCCGGACGGCGAGGCAGGCTTCCCTGGTAACCTTTCGGTGAAGGTGACTTATAAATTGACAAACGATAATGCGGTTGACATTCGCTATGAGGCGACGACCGACAAGGCGACCGTGGTGAACTTGACGAACCACAGCTATTTCAACCTTTCCGGTGTGCCGGGCTCGCAGATTGTTGATCACCAGATCATGATCGATGCCGATACCTTTACGGCGGTCGATGAGACCTTGATCCCGACAGGTGTACTGGAGCCGGTGGAGGGCACTCCGATGGATCTGCGTCAGTTGGTGACAGTGGGTAAAGATATTGACAACCCCTATCAGCAGTTGGTTTATGGTGGTGGTTATGACCACAACTGGGTGTTGAACAACGGTGGCGACATCACGAAGGTGGCAGCCAAGGTAGTTTCCCCGACAAGCGGCATCGTGATGGAGGTCTATACCAACGAGCCGGGTATCCAGTTCTATGCGGGTAACATGATGGCCAAGGAGGGCGACAAGGGTAAGTTAGGCGTGGTTTATCCGGTGCGCGGTGCACTCTGTTTGGAGACACAGCACTATCCTGACTCTCCCAATCAGCCGAGCTTCCCCAGCGTAGTGGTTCGCCCGGGCGAGACTTACAAGAGCGAGTGTATCTATAAGTTCTCTGTACAGCAATAAGTCAGAGTTTCTCTTTCAGGAAATGACCGGTATAGGAGGTCTCGCATGCGGCGACCTCCTCCGGTGTTCCAGCACACACTAACTGCCCGCCAGCTTGACCACCCTCCGGACCTAAGTCGATCACATAATCCGCACATTTAATCACATCTAAATTATGCTCCACGATCACGATGGAATGTCCCTTATCCAGTAGGGCGTTGAAGGCTTTCAACAACGTCTTGATGTCGTGGAAATGCAGACCGGTGGTCGGCTCATCGAAAATGAACAGCGTAGGCTGTTGCTTCTCTTGCCCTAAGTAGTAAGCCAGTTTCACCCGCTGGTTTTCACCGCCAGAGAGCGTTGAGGAGGTTTGTCCCAGTTTGATATAGCCCAGTCCGACATCTTGCAGGGGTTGCAGACGTTTGATGATCTTCTTGGCTTGCGTATCCTTTCCCTCGGCGAAGAACTCAATGGCCTGATTGACGGTCATCTCCAACAGGTCGTAAATATTTTTTCCTCGGTATTCCACATCTAACACCTCCTGCTTGAATCGCTTGCCGTGACAGACTTCGCACTCCAAGGTGATGTCTGCCATGAACTGCATCTCGACCGTGATCTTACCCTCTCCCTTGCACTCCTCGCAGCGACCGCCCTCTTTGTTGAACGAGAAATAGGCGGCGTTATAACCCATCTGTTTGGCGAGTGCCTGCTCAGCGAAGAGCTTGCGGATCTCATCGTAGGCACCGATGTAGGTCACGGGGTTGGAGCGGGAGCTTTTCCCGATGGAGTTTTGATCCACATATTCCACGTCTGTAATCATTTTCAGATCGCCCTCAATGCCGCTGCACTCGACGGATAGCCTTGCTGCATCATCCAACAGTCGCTTTACCCCTTCGTAGAAGATACCTCGCACCAACGAACTCTTGCCCGAACCGCTGACACCCGTCACTACGGTCATCACATTCAAGGGGAACTTGACGTTGATCCCTTTCAGGTTGTTCATTCGAGCCCCTTTCACCTCGATGAAGTTGTTCCATGGACGGCGATAAGCGGGCAGCTCGATGCGTTCCTCTCCCGTTAGGTAACGCACGGTGTAACTGTCACTGCACAGACGTAGGTGGTTGACATCCCCTTGATAGACCACTTGGCCACCCAATCGACCCGCCTTTGGACCTATGTCAATGATGTAATCGGCCGCCCGGATGATCTCCTCGTCATGCTCCACGACCACGACCGTGTTGCCCAAAGCTTGCAGTTGTCGCAGCACATGAATCAGGCGATCGGTGTCACGGGAATGGAGGCC
>CAMGEM010000247.1 GCA_946055095.1 uncultured Parabacteroides sp.
AGTTCACCCCTTGGGGCGCTTCGGAGACCTATACAGAGGGCTGGACACCGGCCTCTGTCCAAAAAGAGGCAGTGAGCAAATAGCTGGATAAGTTTGTTAAATGTTCTGAAACAGTCGGGAAACCGACTATTTCTTTGGGCGATTTTGCTAACTCAATATAGCATTATGGCTAATTTTGCAGCACGATTGAAGAGCAAGTTTATTCAATACAAACAAATATATATTCCGTTATGGATTTGATGCAAGACATTATCGCGCGTGCGAAAGCAAACAAGCAGCGCATTGTTCTTCCCGAGGGAACCGAGGAGAGAACGTTGAAAGCAGCCGACCGCTTAGTGGCCGACGGAGTAGCAGATATTATTTTAATTGGTAATCCCGATGAGATTCATAAACTGGCAGCTGAGTTCGGATTGACCCACATTGATCAAACAACGATCATCGATCCAAAGAACCACGAGAAGAAAGCCGCATACGCCGACTTGCTCTTCCAGCTGCGTCAGAAAAAGGGCATGACCCCGGAGAAAGCCGCAGTCTTGGTGGAAGATCCTCTGTTCTTGGCCTGCTTGATGATCAAGGCAGGTGACGCAGATGGCGAGATCGCTGGTGCGGAGAACACGACGGGTAATGTTTTGCGTCCCGCTTTACAGATCATTAAGACAGCTCCGGGCATGAAGTGCGTTTCCGGTGCCTTCTTGATGTTCACAAAGACCCCGCAGTATGGCGAGGATGGCCTGTTTGTTTTCGCTGATTGTGCCGTGATGCCGAACCCGAACGCAGAGGAGTTGGCCAGCATCGCTGTGGCTACAGCCAAGACAGCTCGTGACATCGCTGCTATCGAGCCGCGTGTCGCTATGTTGAGCTTCTCCACGAAGGGTAGCGCATCTCATGAGATGGTGGATAAGGTCGTTGAGGCCACCCGTTTGGCCAAGGAGATGGCTCCTGACGTGAAGATCGACGGTGAGTTGCAATCCGATGCGGCTTTGGTAGCCAGCGTAGCAGCTAAGAAGGCTCCTGGTAGCGAGATCGCCGGTAAAGCCAACGTATTGGTATTCCCGACCTTGGAGGTAGGTAACATCGCCTACAAGTTGGTACAGCGTCTGGGTGGAGCTGAGGCCGTAGGTCCGATCCTTCAGGGTATGGCCGCTCCGGTGAACGATCTTTCTCGCGGTTGCTCAGTGGATGATGTCTATAAGATGGTAGCCATCGCCTGCAACCAGTCTATCGGCTTAAAGGCCGCTAAGTAAGCGTCTAATTCCTAAAAACACATAACAACATGAAGATCTTAGTTTTAAATTGCGGTAGTAGCTCTATTAAGTACAAACTGTTTGATATGGCCTCTGGCAATGTCATGGCACAAGGTGGCATCGAGAAGATCGGTCTTCCCGGCGCTTTCTTGAAATTGACAGATAAAGAGGGTAAGAAGGTGATCTTGGAAAAAGAGATCCCTGGCCATCAAGAGGGTATCGAGTTTATCTTGAGCGTACTGACCGACGCAACATACGGTTGCATCAAAGAGTACAAAGAGATTGATGCGGTAGGTCACCGCGTAGTGCATGGTGGTGAGCAGTTTGCCAGCAGTGTATTGATCACGAAAGAGGTAATCGACAAAGTGATCGAGTGCTCCGATTTGGCTCCGCTGCATAACCCTGCCAACTTGAAAGGTATCTATGCGATGGAGGCCTTGATCCCCGGCATCCCACAGGTAGCTGTATTCGATACCGCTTTCCATCAGACCATGCCGGATTATGCCTATATGTATGGCTTGCCTTACGAACTCTACACGAAGTATGGTGTGCGTCGCTATGGCTTCCACGGAACCAGCCACCGCTATGTGTCTCGTCGAGCTTGCGAGATCTTGGGTGTACCTTACGAGGAGCAACGCATCATCACGGCCCATGTCGGTAATGGTGGCTCTATCGCTGCCGTTGATCATGGCAAGTGTGTGGATACCTCTATGGGTCTGACACCGACAGAGGGTCTGTTGATGGGTACCCGTTGTGGTGACGTGGATGCAGGTGCTTTGGCATTCCTGATCGACAAAGAGGGCTTAGATGCCGCTGGTATGTCTAACTTAATCAACAAGCAGAGCGGTGTAGCCGGTCTTTCGGGTGTCTCTTCTGACATGCGTGAGATCGAGGCAGCAGTAGCAGCGGGCAATCCTCGTGCCATCATGGCGTTGAACGTTTATAACTACCGTATCAAGAAGTACATCGGTGCTTATGCGGCAGCTATGGGTGGTTGCGACATCTTGGTATGGACCGGTGGCGTAGGCGAAAACCAATGGGAGACACGTCGTGTCGTTTGCCAAGGCATGGAGTACATGGGCATGAAGATCGACGTAGAGAAGAACCATGGTATGCGTGGTGAGGAGATGGTGATCAGCACACCCGATAGCAAGGTGACGATCATTGTAGTACCGACCGACGAGGAGTTCATGATCGCATCCGACACAGCAGACATCTTGATGAAATAAGTTAATCAATCAGATAGATTCTTTCATTAATTTACTAATCTTCGCAGCTTACAAAACACAAGATTAGTGTTTAGATCGCCCTGACATCGGTTAGGGCGATCTTTTTTATAGAAACTTGCCAACAAGCAGATTAATTTCTACTTTCGCGGAAAAGGATCAA
>CAMGEM010000248.1 GCA_946055095.1 uncultured Parabacteroides sp.
TGAAAGAGGCTGTGATTAGCGACAACGAATTAGAGGCAGTCGTTGGTGGTTTTGTTTACAAGGGCGTAGCGTATAACACCATGGCCGATTTGAGAGATGCCCTTCTTCGGGGGCTCATCACAGAGGAAGATGCTCAGATAATTGGCAAGAACCTCTGAGAACCGCCCCACTATTGTAAGTGGGAAACAATGATTGAGGGGGCATTTCAAGTGATAACGAAACGCTCCCTTGGTCTTTGTATGTAGGACAAACGGACAGGTACTTGGTATCTTCGCTTCTTTTAGTAGCAAACATAAAGAAAGTTGATCAATCGATGAATACCTTGAAATGTAAAACCTTATTGCTCTTATGTTGTTTGTGGGCACTCGTTGCGCAAGCGCAACAGCAAGATGCGGTGTTGTGGTATATGAAACCTGCTGACTGCTGGGAGGAGGCACTTCCCATCGGCAATGGCCGATTGGGAGCCATGATCTATGGCGATTGCCAACATGAGATCATCCAGTTGAATGAGGAAAGCCTTTGGGCGGGCTCCAAAAACGAGGCGGATGCGGAAGCAGCGGAACAGTTGCCTCGCATCCAGCAGCTGTTGCTCAATGAGGAGTTTGAGCAAGCCGCAGCACTTTCGGAAAAATACATGCGAAGTGAGCCGTTGCGTGTGCGTTCCTACCAATCGTTTGGGGAGTTGCGCATCGACTTTGTAGGGAAAAAGCGTTCGGATATCCAGCCGACAGCCTATCGAAGAGCGTTGGATCTGGCTACGGGTGTCGCTTCGGTGAGCTATGAGCTGGACGGAGTCCGTTATGAAAGAGAGCTGTTCGCTTCGGCACAAGACGATGTGATCGCCCTTCGCCTCTCTGCGAATAAGCCGGGAGCGTTGACTTTCCGGCTGCAATACACCCGGGAACAGGATGCCACGGCTTATGCCATCAATGACCGGGAGCTGGGTATCCAAGGACAACTTTTCGATCTGCCGGAGCAGGATGCGGGCGAGCCGGGCTTGCACATGCGATTCGCAGGTCATATCCGTGGTTCTCATCGGGGAGGACGCATGCAGGTCGTGTCCAATGCCTTCTATGTGGAACAGGCGGACGAGGTTGTTTTCTATTTCACGGCAGCCACCGATTATGACTTTTCCCGTTTGGATTGCAACCGGGCTTTTGATCCTGTGCGGCAATGTGTGGATATTCAAGCGAACTTGGCCGGAAAATCGTTTGAGCAGATCAAGGAAAGGCATATCGCGGAACATGGTGCCTTGTTTGACCGGGTGGCTTTTCGCATGGGCGAGCCCTCTTCCTTACCCACGGACGAGCGATTGCGTCAGGTGAAGGAGGGGAAAGAGGATCTGTCGCTGATCACGTTGTATTTTCAGTATGGTCGCTATCTGTTGATGAGCTCCTCTCGCTATCCGGGCCGATTGCCTGCTAATTTGCAGGGCATTTGGAACCAGGATATGTATGCGGCATGGAACTCCGATTTCCACACAAACATCAATCTTCAGATGAACTATTGGCCGGCAGAGGTTTGTAACCTATCGGAGACCTTTCTTCCTTTCTCGCAGCTGGTCAGTGCGCTTCGGGAGCCGGGACGGGTGACGGCACGGAAGACCTACAATTCACGGGGATGGACAATGAATCACTTGACCGATCCATTTGGGCATACCTCTATCTCTGACGGGGTCAGTTGGGGCACGTTCCCCATTGCGGGGGCTTGGTTGGCCTTGCATCAATGGGAACACTATTTGTTCACGGAAGATAAACGTTATCTGACGGAGGAGGCCTATCCTTCCATGAAAGAGGCTGCGGAGTTCATTCTCGGTTTCTTGGTGGAGGATAAGGAGGGGCATTTGGTGACCGCTCCCTCCAATTCGCCGGAGAATAAATATCGACTGCCTAATGGAAAGATACAAGGTTTGACCTATGGGGCGACGATGGACATTGAGATCATCGACGAGCTGTTCAATGCTTGCTTGAAGGCGAGTAAGCTTTTGAAAAACAGTGATCCAGGGTTCGATCGGGAGTTGAAAGCCACGTTGAAGAAACTACCTCCGATCCGTATCAGCCAACGCTATGGCACCATTCAGGAATGGATTGCGGACTATGAGGAGGTAGAACCTGGGCATCGGCACATCTCCCATCTGTTCGGACTCTATCCGGGCACCTCCATCAATCCTTCGCGGAAGGAGTTGTTTGAGGCGGCTAAAAAGACCATCGCCAGACGGCGCTACTACAACGAGGTGGAGAAAAACGGCTCCTACACAGGGTGGAGCCGAGCCTGGATGATCAATTTCTACGCTCGTTTGCAGGATGGCGAGGAGGCGGGCAAGAATGTCCAGTTGCTGTTGGCGAACAACACGCAAGACAATCTGTTCGATCTGCATCCTCCTTTCCAGATTGATGGAAACTTTGGAGGAACAGCTGGCATCGCTGAGATGCTGCTACAGAGTCATCATGGGGAGTTGCATTTGTTGCCTGCGCTGCCTCCCTCTTGGCAAGACGGCGAGATCAAAGGCTTATGTGCCCGAGGTGGTATCACCGTGGATCTGCGTTGGGAGAACGGCACTTTGCGTTCCGCACGACTCTTTGCCAAGCATAAGCAAAAGGTGCATGTACGCTATCAGCAAAC
>CAMGEM010000249.1 GCA_946055095.1 uncultured Parabacteroides sp.
CACCAGATCCCGATCGTCTCCTCCATGGGAGCCGGGGCGAAAACCGATCCCTCGCAGGTGCGCATAGCCGACATCTCGAAGTCGATCAACTGCACGTTGGCACGAGCTGTACGCAAGCGGCTCCATGCGCTTGGCATACGGAAGGGAATTCCCGTGGTCTTCTCCACAGAGTTCGCTGACATGAACGCGGTCATCGAGGTGGAAAATGAGTCAAACAAACGGACCACGGCAGGCACCGTAGCCTACATGCCGGCCATCTTCGGCTGCTACCTCGCTGCCCATGTCCTCAAAAATATGGTATGATACAAACGGAAGGAATCACCAAGAGTTTCGGAGCCTTGCAGGTGCTCAAAGGGATCGACCTCACAATCCAGAAGGGCGAGGTGGTCGCCATTGTCGGACCCAGCGGTGCCGGCAAAACCACCCTACTCCAAATCATCGGTACGCTGGATCGACCGGACAGCGGACGACTCCTCATCAACGGGACAGAGACCGGACTGCTCAAAGAGAAAGAGCTGGCTGCCTTCCGCAATCGTCAGATCGGTTTCGTCTTCCAGTTTCACCAGCTATTGCCGGAGTTCACCGCTTTGGAGAACGTCATGCTGCCCGCCCTCATCGCACGGGAGAAACCGACCGTAGCCGAACGCAAGGCCAAGGAGCTGCTCGACCTGCTTCGGCTGACCGACCGCATGGAGCACAAACCGGCCGCTCTCTCTGGTGGAGAGAAACAGCGGGTCGCCGTGGCCCGTGCCCTGGTCAATCACCCAGCGGTGATCTTGGCCGACGAGCCCTCCGGGAGCCTCGACACGCAAAACAAGGCGGAGCTGCACAGCCTCTTCTTCGAGCTGCGCGACAAGCTGGGGCAAACCTTCGTCATCGTCACACATGACGAGCAATTGGCCGCTAACACCGATCGGGTGATCCATATCGTAGATGGCAAAATCACAAACTTTACATAAAAATAGAAAGAGCAAATGACAACAAACAAAAGAGCCACTTTTGGCAGTAAACTGGGCGTGATCCTTGCTACCGTAGGATGCGCCGTTGGCTTAGGCAACATCTGGCGATTCCCCTACATGGTCGGGGCAAACGGAGGTGCAGCATTCATCCTCATCTACCTTGTCTGCATTCTTCTTTTAGGCATACCGGTTATGATTACCGAATTTTTCATTGGCCGCCACTCGCACCGCAATGCGGCGGGTGCCTTCAAGGTGATGGCTCCCGGCACCAAGTGGAGCTTCATCGGCTACAACGGTGTGCTGGGTGCCTTCCTCATCCTCGGCTTCTACTCCGTGGTTTCGGGTTGGACACTCGAATACATCCTGCAGGCATGTACCGGCTCGCTTGCCGGGAAATCGGCAGCGGAGTTCACCGCCGAATTTGAAACATTCTCCTCTGGCATCTTCCGCCCCATTCTCTGGACCGCCCTCTTCATTGGCATGACACACGTCATCATCATGTCGGGTGTGAAGAAAGGTATCGAGCGAGCCTCGAAGGTGATGATGCCTGTCCTCTTCTTGATCTTGTGTGCCCTCTGCGTGCGCTCCGTCACACTGCCCGATGCCAGCGAGGGATTGCGGTTCCTCTTGCAGCCAGACTTCTCGAAGATCCGCTCCTCGGTAGTGTTGAGCGCCATGGGACAGGCCTTCTTCTCGCTTAGTATTGGTATGGGATGTCTCATCACCTACTCCTCCTATTTCGGGAAGCACACCAATCTGCAAACAACCGCCATCCAGGTGACCCTGCTCGACACATTGGTTGCTGTGCTCGCCGGCATCATGATCTTCCCGGCGGTGTTCAGCTTCGGCATCGCACCGACGGCCGGACCGGAGTTGGTCTTCATCACCCTGCCCAACGTCTTTGAGCAGATGCCGCTCGGCAACCTCTGGTCGCTCGTCTTCTTTGTTCTTTTGGCGTTAGCCGCCCTCACCTCCACCATCTCGCTCCACGAGGTAGCCACGGCCTACATGCACGAGGAGTGGCAGATGACCCGCAGCCGGGCAGCTGTCTATGTCTCTTTAGGCGTGTTGTTCTTTGGCTCGATCAGCTCCCTCTCGATGGGTGTGCTCAGTGAATACACCATTGGCGGCCTCAACTTCTTCGACCTGTTGGATTACATCACCGCCAAGATCATGCTTCCTTTGGGCGGTATGTTGATCTGCCTGTTTGTCGGACAACGGGTAGATAAAAAGATATTGAAAGCGGAGTTGACCAACGAGGGCACGATCCCCTTCTACTTCTTCAACACCTACGCCTTCTTCATGAAATACCTCTGGCCGATTGCCATCGGCATCATCTTCCTCAACGAGCTGGGATTGCTCCGCTGGCTGACGGGAGAATAAAAGTAAAAAGAGACGTCCCGCAATGGGACGTCTCTTTTCTTTAACCTTTCTAGCGCGTGCTCAAGGGTTCTTGGATTTGATACCATGAACTCTGTTAAGATGCCCTGTCATGCAGTAGGCTATGACCTTCTCTCCACAAATTTGACAGGATAATATCTCACCTTGAGCCTCATTTCCACATTCTCTGTCGTATGGTCCTAAAGCTGGACGATGCAAAGAGAGTCCACCCTGCACCTGCTCCAACTCAGCCTCGCTGAG
>CAMGEM010000250.1 GCA_946055095.1 uncultured Parabacteroides sp.
TGGGGCGCTCCAAACTCTTTGCAGGTGATCTCCTCTACATCCACTCGCCAGATCTTGACGTTGCGCACGGAAGGATCGCTGTAACGGAAGGGCCTGTCCACATACTGCTTCATGATGATGTCGAGCGCTTCCCGCTTACGCTCGTCCTCCTCTTCGTAAACCACTTTGCCCCAGGCAATGACACTCTTCGCTTTCATGCGGTAGCTGCAAGCCACCTCCGCATTTTGGAATACCAAGCTGTTATCCACGCTCACGGAGATACAGACCTTGGGATTACGACTGAGGATAGAGATGCTACGTCCCTCCTGGGCAGAATGGAGATAGAACGAGCCATCGCGATAACCGAAGTTCATGGGAATGACATAGGGGGTGCCGTCGGTGTCGGCCATGCCGACAAAACAAATCTTCGCCTCACGCAGCACCTCTTCGATAAACACTTGATCTTGATGTACTAATGTTTGCATAATGTGAATCTCTTTACATGACGCAACAAAAGTAGCATTTTTTCGCTGGAAGTATGCAACCTCTGCTCCGCTTCCCTCGTCTAATACAATAAACGAACTAAAAAAGGAATGACAATGAAACGAACAGTATGGAGTTTGGTTTGCCTGATCTGTATGGCAGCCTGGTGTGGCACCTTGCGTGCGGAGACCCTCAAAGGGAATGGGAAGGTGATCACCAAGGAGTATCAATTTGCGGACTTTGATGAGATCAACTTTGTAGGTCCTGCGGAGTTTACCTATGTGCAATCGGAGGCGGCTCCCTCAGTGACCGTGACGATCGACGAGAACCTTTTGCCCTATTTAGAGGTGAAGGTTAAGGGAAAGGAATTGCATATTGGTCCGAAACCTGAGGGAATGCTGGGACGCTCCAAGGAGCTTCGTCCCACGGTCTTTACGATCAAGGCCAATTCCAAGGCATTGGAGGAGGTGAGCCTTGCGGGTAGCGGTTCTTTCAAGGCTGATCAGTTGGTGAAGGCAAAAGAGTTGGAATTGAATCTGTCGGGTAGTGGCACGATGTGCGTCGAGATGCTGCAAGCCGATGAGCTGGAAGGCAATCTGGCAGGAAGTGGCAATCTGGTCGTGAAAGGCAAGGTGCGTGAGGCGAAATTCAATATCGCCGGCAGTGGTGACGTGAAGGCCGATGCTTGTGAGGCAGAGGAGGTGGAAGGCAACATCGCTGGCAGTGGCGACTTGGAGGCCTATGCCACACGCAAGCTCAAGGGCAACATCGTTGGTAGTGGTGATATCTACTACAAAGGTGATCCGAAAGTCGAAAGTAGCTGCCTTGGCTCGGGCAAAGTGAAGAAAAGATAGTTTAAAACACACATAGACACGTTTTTTATAGCGAGAAAAGCCATCCGATGTGAGATTGGGTGGCTTTTTATGTTTACATTTGCATAAAGTAAAATCAACTAAACAAATCAAACAATGAGAACAAAAGCGCTTTTGCTAATAGTGATGCTCTTAGGTTGGGCAGCCGGAAGTTGGGCAGCCGATCGTGTGAAAGGCGATGGCAAGCTGACGACAAAGAAAATTGAGATTGAGGATTTTAACGAGATCAAGGTGGATGGTGTGATCGATTTCAACTATGTGCAGTCGAATGCGACACCGACCATCGAGGTGACCGTGGATAGCAACCTGCATCCCTATGTCAATATCGAGGTGAAAGACCGTACCCTTTCGGTCAGCTTCAAAGGGGCGAAGGTGGACCATTTCACCAAGTTCATTGTTACGACCAACTCCAAATGGTTGGCTTCCGCGAAGGTGACAGGCAATGCGAACCTGATGATCAATAGTGTGTTGAATGGCGACGAGACCACGATCAGAGCCAACTCCAACAGCTTGGTGCAGTTCAAGCAGCCGGTCAAGGTGGGTAAGTTAGCGTTGAAGGTGGCTGGTAGTGCCAATATGGTCGTGAACGACGTGACAGCGGATAAGGTAGAGCTGGATATTGATGGCGACGGCTCGATCACCGTGAAGAAGGGAACCGCTAACGAGGGCGATTATAGCATTGTGACCAAGGGCGATATCCATGCGTATGGTTTAGAGGTTTCGAAAATCAACTGTAAGGTGACCGGTAATGGCTTGGCAGAGATCACCCCGAAGCAACACCTCAAAGCGCAAATCGTAGGCAAGGGCAACATCCGTTACCAAGGCCCCACGGCTGTTGACCAACGGGTGATTGGCAAAGGCAAGGTGGAAGAGGTAGTGCAGTAAGGTATGGAGGTAAATGAAAAATACATACGGTTTGACTGGGCCGTGAAGCGCATGCTTCGCGATAAGGCCAACTTTGCCGTACTGGAGGGTTTGATCACTGTCCTCACGGGCGAGCAGGTGAAGATTGTCGAGATTCTGGAGAGCGAGGGCAATCAAGAGAACGCCTCCGACAAGTTCAACCGGGTCGATATAAAGGCGAAAAACGAGCGTGGTGACATCATCATCGTGGAGGTGCAGTTGACTCGACAGCTCTACTACCTCCGTCGCATACTTTACGGGGTGTCGAAGACCATCACGGAACACATTGGTTTAGGTGATACCTACGATGAGGTCAAGAAGGTCTATTCCATCAACATCGTCTATTTTGACC
>CAMGEM010000251.1 GCA_946055095.1 uncultured Parabacteroides sp.
AACGGTGCAACGTCGGGGCACGGTTCAACAACACCGGATGACCCTTCATCACATATTCCAAGATATCCCATACAACCGGCTCCTTGCGATCAACGATCTTCTTCGCTGATTTCACCGTCTTCACGATACCACGCTCGATGAGCTTACGGATGATGAACGGCTTATAGAGCTCAGCCGCCATGTTCTTCGGCAGACCGCACTCGTGCATTTTCAACTCCGGACCAACGACGATAACGGAACGTGCGGAGTAATCGACACGCTTACCCAACAAGTTCTGACGGAAACGTCCCTGCTTACCCTTCAAGCTATCAGAGAGGGACTTCAACGGACGGTTAGCATCCGTCTTCACCGCACTCGACTTACGAGAGTTGTCGAACAAAGAATCTACGGCCTCTTGCAACATACGCTTCTCGTTACGCAAGATGACCTCCGGAGCCTTAATATCAATCAATCGTTTCAGACGATTATTACGAATAATCACCCGACGATACAAATCATTCAAATCAGAAGTAGCGAAACGACCACCATCCAGCGGAACCAACGGACGAAGCTCAGGCGGGATGACAGGGATCACCTTCATGATCATCCACTCCGGCTTGTTACGTCCGCGAGAAGCACGGAAAGACTCTACGACCTGCAAACGTTTCAAGGCCTCGTTCTTGCGTTGCTGGGAACTATCTGTATTGGCACGGTGGCGCAACTCATAAGAAAGTGAGTCGAGATCCAAGCGGGCCAACAGATCATAAACAGCCTCAGCACCGATCTTGGCGATGAACTTGTTGGGATCGGTATCCTCCAGCATCTGGTTCTCCTTGGGCAGGCTATCGAGCACATCTAAATACTCCTCCTCAGACAGGAGATCCAGATCAGCCACTGTCTCAGCCGCACCAGCCTGGATGACCACGTAGCGCTCATAGTAGATGATAGAGTCCAATTTCTTGGTCGGCAAACCTAACAAATAACCGATTTTGTTAGGCAAAGAACGGAAATACCAAATGTGAGCAACAGGCACGACCAAGTGGATGTGTCCCATACGCTCGCGACGTACCTTCTTTTCCGTAACTTCAACGCCACAACGGTCGCAGACAATACCCTTGTAACGAATACGCTTGTATTTACCGCAATGGCACTCGTAATCCTTGACAGGACCGAAGATGCGCTCGCAGAACAAACCATCGCGCTCAGGCTTGTACGTACGATAGTTAATCGTTTCCGGCTTCAAAACCTCACCACTGGAGTTCTCCAGGATCTCCTCCGGAGAAGCTAAGCCAATCGTGATTTTTGAAAAGTTACTCTTTATCTTGTTTTCTTTTCTAAAGGCCATATATTCTATTTATAATATAAAGAGTTATCTATATTGATGAAGTAGAGGGGCTTTTGACAGCCCTTCTACCTCGTATTGTTGTTGAAATTAATCCAAAGTGAAACTCAAGCCGAGTCCTTTCAGCTCATGCAGCAACACATTCAAAGACTCAGGAATACCCGGTTGTGGCATAGGATCACCCTTCACGATCGCCTCGTAAGCCTTCGAACGTCCTACCACATCATCAGACTTGATCGTCAAGATCTCCTGCAAGACATGGGCAGCACCGAATGCCTCCAATGCCCAGACCTCCATCTCTCCGAAACGCTGACCACCAAACTGAGCTTTACCACCCAACGGCTGTTGCGTAATCAAAGAGTACGGACCGATGGAACGAGCGTGCATCTTATCATCGACCATGTGGCCCAACTTCAAGAAGTAGGTCACACCGACAGTTGCCGTCTGGTCAAAACGCTCACCGGTACCACCATCATACAGGTAAGTCTTACCGTAGCGAGGCACACCAGCCTTGTCTGTCCACTCATTCAAATCATCCAAAGAGGCACCGTCGAAGATCGGGGTAGCGAACTTAACATTCAACTCACGGCCAGCCCAACCTAACACGGCCTCGAAGATCTGACCCAAGTTCATACGAGAAGGCACACCCAACGGGTTCAAGCAAATATCGACAGGCGTACCATCCGCCAAGAAAGGCATATCCTCCTGACGAACGATCTTAGAAACGATACCCTTGTTACCGTGACGACCGGCCATCTTATCACCTACCTGGATCTTACGCTTCTTAGCGATGTACACCTTGGCCATCTGTACGATACCGGTAGGCAACTCATCACCAATCGTCAAGTCGAACTTCTTACGTCTCAACTCAGCATCCAGCTCCTTATATTTCTTCAGGTAATTCATGATCACCTGTTTAATCAACTCATTCTTCTGCGCATCAGCCGTCCACTTACTTACCTGGATCGCATTGTAATCCAGATCCTCAAATGCCTTGCGAGTGAACTTCGCGCCCTTCGGAATGATCTCTGTATTCATATAGTCCTTCACACCCTGAGAAGTCTTACCATTGGTCAAAGTCATCAACTTATCAACCAACTGGTTCTTCAAGGTAGCCATCTTCTCCGAATACTCCTCATCGATCTTCGGGAGGATAGCCTTGTCAGCCATTCTGGACTTACGCTTTTTGATGGCCTTAGAGAACAAGGCTGAACCGATAACCACACCACGCAATGAGGGAGTGGCCTTCAGTGAAGCATCCTTCA
>CAMGEM010000252.1 GCA_946055095.1 uncultured Parabacteroides sp.
GGGCTTCGCGGCGTGGCCGCATTATTAGTGGTATGGTATCACGTGTTCGAGGGATTCGCCTTCGCCGGAAACACCTTGATTGAGCATATCAATCACGGTTACTTGGCGGTGGATTTCTTCTTCATCCTCTCCGGTTTCGTCATCAGCTATGCGTACGACGATCGGTGGGCAAAGGGATTCACGATGAAGCAGTTCTTTGTTCGCCGCTTAATCCGTTTGCATCCGATGGTGATCATGGGGGCATTGATCGGCACCGTCACCTTCTGCCTGCAAGGTTGCGTGCAATGGGACGGCACGCATGTGGCCACTTCAGCCATTATGTGGGCGTTACTGATGGCAATCTGTTTCCTTCCCGCCTATCCCGGTGCGCCTTACGAGGTACGTGGCAATGGAGAGATGTTCCCCCTCAACGGTCCTGCCTGGTCACTTTTCTTTGAGTATATCGGCAACATCTGCTATGCCCTCTTCATCCGTCGGCTCTCCAACAAGGCTCTTGGTTGGCTCACTCTTTTGCTTGGTGCGGGGTTGGCCAGCTTCGCCCTGTTCGATCTCGTAGGATATGGCATGCTGGGCGTGGGATGGACATTGGATGGATTGAACTTCTTCGGAGGCCTGCTGCGCATGGCATTCCCCTTTACAGCCGGCATGTGGATCGCCCGTCATTTCCGCCCGATTCCTATTCGGGGGGCTTTCTGGATCTGTACGGTAGTATTGATTGCGCTCTTTCATGTGCCTTATATCGAGGGAAATGACCCCGTTTGCCTCAACGGTATCTTTGAGTTGAGTTGCATCTTCGTGATCTTCCCAATCTTGGTTTGGATAGCCGCCTCTGGCACCACGACTGATCGTCGCTCGACGCAGATCTGTCAGTTTGTAGGCGACCTCTCCTACCCGCTTTATATGGTACATTATCCGGTGATGTACCTCTTCTACGCTTGGCTGATCGAGACAAAGCAATACACCCTCGGAGAGACATGGCCAGTCGCCCTCTCCGTCTATGCGTTGAACATCTGTATCGCCTACGTCTGCTTGCGTTGCTACGATCTTCCTATACGGCGTTGGCTGACGCAACGATTACTTCAACGTAAGGCGCGCTAAATAGTCGAAATGTTCCCCCTCGGCGATCTTTTCGGCTTGAAATCCGGCTTGTGCCGCTTGCAAATTGAGTGTGCAGAAGTCGATATAGATCCAGTCGAAAGGATCGCCCTTTACTTGCTTATATTGCATCTGGAAATCAACTTCACCATAATACGTATCTTCCGGTGCGAGATCTAAGTTGCCCTCCTCATCCTCGAAGAGATAACTCAGGTCGCTTGAATCCATCAAGATTTGTCCACTTGGAGCCAAGAGCTGCCTCATCCGCCGAAAGAAAGCGGGGAAATGAGCCAACTTCCCGACAATGCCAGAGCCATTCATCAACAATAAGATCGTATGGAATGAGCCGGTAAAAGCAGGATCAAACAGGTTCACACATTGGGCCTCCTTCACCCCTCGCTTACGCATTGCCTCCACTGCGAGAGGTGAAATGTCAATCGCCGTAACCGAGTGTCCCATCTCCTGCAATGCTAAAGAGTGGCAACCACTGCCGGCACCCACATCCAGAATAGATCCGCAGCTGCGTTTCAAGGCTTCACGTTCGATGTCGGGCATCTGCTCATACGTACGAAACAACTGAGCAACCGGTATCTCATCCTCATCGAATTGCGAGGAAAAGACACGTAGTTTACTCGCCTTCCCATGGGCGAGATAGTCGGCGATGGCCGCACCCATCGGGTCACGGTCGGGAGATAAAGTCCATGTTCGCATATACCAGAGTTTATTTGGATCAATCAGGGGACGAATTTACGATATTCTTTTTACATTCGCAGGGAGAAAACAAAAAAGGAGCCTCTTATGAAACAGATAAAGATAGCAACGAACGTCGAGGTCTATGCCTATGAGGAATTGGATGCGGAACACCGTCAATTGCTGAAAGCGGCCCAAGAAGCGGCCCACAACGCCTATGCCCCCTACTCGCAATTCCACGTGGGAGCCGCCCTCCTGCTGGATGATGGCACGGTGATCACCGGTAGCAACCAAGAGAATGCCTCCTATCCCGCAGGCTGTTGCGCCGAACGCACAGCGCTCTTCTATGCGGGAGCCAATCATCCGAATACCCCCATCCGGCACATCGCCATTGTCGCTTTCAATGGGCAAGGTCAGGTGGAGCAGATCTCTCCCTGCGGTATCTGCCGCCAAGTGTTGTTAGAGTCGGAACAACGACAAGGTTCCCCCATCTCCGTCTGGCTCTTCGGTCGTGAGGCGATTTATCGTTTCCCCTCTGCCTCCTCGCTCCTCCCCCTCTGTTTCGGGAAAGAGGCTTTGGAATGACGAGTAGGCCGAACGCCCCAAAAGAAGAAGGATTTCCAAGAAGAACGCATCCTTTTTTTAGCGACCTACTGCTCCGCTTGCAAACGACGGCGGTATTCCTTGGGGGAGCAGCCGACATGACGGCGCACGAACTTGCCGAAGAAGGAGATATTGGGGAAATCGAGGTAGTCGGCGATCTCCTTGATGCTTTTCTG
>CAMGEM010000253.1 GCA_946055095.1 uncultured Parabacteroides sp.
GAGGAGAAGCAACGGATTGGCGAGTATTATGAGGCGGCCGCTATCTATCGGAAGGTTTATACGAAGACCTCACCCCAGAAGCGGGATCTCCGAGGGTATATCGCTTTCCGCATGGCCGAGTGCAACCGACTGATCAACAATACGGGCAAGGCCACCAGTGGCTACATGAACGCCATCCGCTACGACTACCCGGATAGCATCGTCTATCTCCGTTTGGCCCAGATGCAACACAAGGCCGGAGCCTACACCGAGGCGATCAAGAACTACGACATCTATTCGGAGAATCAGCCGAGCAGTCAGTTGGCCCTCAACGGCATACAGGGTTGCGAACTGGCTCCCGGATGGCGGAAGAACCCGACTCGCTACGAGGTGCACCGCATGGATAAGTTCAACTCCCGCCGAGCGGAGTTCAGCCCGATGCTGACGGGTGAGAAGTATGACCAGCTCTATTTCGCCTCCTCCCGTACCAAAGACAAGGAGGCCAAGATCAGTGCCATCACCGGCCAAAACAACAACAACCTTTTCTTGGTGAAACAAGATGAGAAGGGAGCTTGGTTAGCCCCTCAAGAATTGGAAGATGAGGTGAACACGGAGTTCGATGAGGGTACTCCCTCCTTCTCCGCTGATGGCAACACCATGTATTATACCTATTGCGCCCAAGATCCAGAAGGCCCCCGCACAGCTGAGATCTATATCTCTAACCGAAGCAGCGCCAAGTGGGGAAAAGGTACCCGAGCCACGATCGTGAAAGACTCCGTGACTGCACTGGGGCACCCCTCGATCTCACCCGATGGGAAGTACCTCTATTATGTGTCGGATGCGGTCGGAGGTTTTGGAGGAAAAGACATTTTCCGTTCCAAAGTATTGGGCAATAACAGCTTCGGACCGATGGAGAACCTGGGTGAGGCGATCAATACGGCGGGCGACGAGCTGTTCCCCTATTGCCGAGACTCCGTCACCCTCTATTTCGCATCCAACGGTCATCCAGGCATGGGCGGGTTGGATCTCTTCAAGGCCACGCAAGACAGCACCGGCCATTGGACAGTGGAGAATATGGGTGCTCCCATCAACTCCATGGGCGATGACTTCGGCATCACCTTCGCCGGCCAGGCGGAGAAGGGTTTCTTTAGTTCCAACCGCAACGATGCCCGAGGCTACGACCATCTCTATTCCTTCGAGCTACCCACCATCACCATCGCCATCGAGGGATTGGTGAACGATGTGGATGAATATCCCATAGAGGGAGCCACCGTGCGTATCGTAGGCAAGGATGGCTTGAACGTGAAGGTGCCGGTCAAGAAGGATGGCTCCTATCGGGTAGAGTTGGAGCGAGACATTCGCTATGTGATGATGGCAAGTGCCCGAGGCTACCTCAACCAAAACTACGAGCTGCACACCGGCCCCGAGGAGAAGAACGAGACCTATATCGTTGATTTCTTCCTCTCCCCCATCAGCAAGCCGGTGGTGATCGAGAATATCTTCTATGATTTCGACAAAGCCACCTTGCGGCCAGAGTCGAAGAAGGCATTGGACGAGCTGATCAAGATGCTCAACGACAACCCCAACGTCACGATCGAGCTGGGTGCGCACACCGACCGCAAAGGTACGGATCAGTACAACGAACGGTTGGCCGGTCGAAGGGCCCAATCGGTGGTGGATTACCTGATCGCAGGCGGTATCAAGGCCGATCGCTTGGAGGCGAAAGGCTATGGCGAGAGCGTACCGAAGACCATCAACAAGAAGATGGCCAAGCAGTATGACTTCTTGAACGAAGGGGATGTCTTGACCGAGGAGTTCATCTTGAACCTGACCCCTGAGCAGCAGGAGATCGCCGATCAGATCAACCGACGGACGGAGTTCAAGGTGCTGCGTACGAATTATAACCTGTTTTGAAAAAGGAGTAGATAAAGCAATGATCACCCTCTATTTGGCACGACACGGACAAACCGAGCAAAACCTGGCGCACATCTTCCAAGGGCAAATGCCGGGCAACTTGACCGCCTTGGGCCGACAGCAAGCCGCCGAACTGGGAGAGCGGCTGCGTGCGATTCCGTTCGACAGCCTGCTGAGTAGCGACCTCGCCCGTGCCTACGACACGGTAGAGATCGCTTGCGGCGACCGTCACCTTCCCCATTACACCACCCCCTTGCTCCGAGAGATCGACTGGGGCAGCTGGACCGGTTTGGACATCACCCCTGAGCGGAGCCTGCTGATGCGTCCGGCCGATGCCGAGAGCGATGCACAACTCTATGAGCGTGCCGCCCGCTTTGTCGATTATGTCCGCAGCCATTTCGAGGGACAGACGCTGTTTGCCGTCGGGCATGGCATGATCAATCGCCGCGTCATTGCCCAGATCGAGGGCCTACCCTTGGAGCGCGTCAAAGAGGTGCCCCTCTTCACCAATTGCGAATATCGCCGACTGACATTATAATCATTGCCCATCGTTTTGGGAAACCATGGGAAACATGTTTCCGTTCGTCCGGCAACGAACTTCAGTTCTTACGGCAACGAACTGCAATTCTTTCGGCGACGAACTCCAGTTCCTTCGGGGACGAAC
>CAMGEM010000254.1 GCA_946055095.1 uncultured Parabacteroides sp.
AAAACAATGATAAATAAAACCTATTTCAAACAGGCATGGCGGTTACTCAAGGAGAACCGCCTGCTATCAATGGTATCCATCTTGGGTACCGCCTTGGCGATCTGCCTCGTGATGGTGATCGTCATCGTATGGCAGGTGCGGACGGCCGGATTCAAGCCGGAGACGCACCGGGAGCGGATGCTGTTCGTGCGAGACGGACGGGCTTCCCGCAAGACGAATCATGAGTTTAATAATTGCTACCGCCTCTCTTCGTCGGTGGTGAAGCAGGTGTTCTACCCCTTGCAGACAGCGGAGGCGGTGGGCTTGGCGACCGATGCTTGGAGTAGTTTAGCCAGCACGATGGATCAAACCAAGGAGTTGCGGGCGGATGTGCGCTACACCGATGCCGGCTTCTGGCGACTCTTCGATTTCGAGGTGTTGGCGGGGAAGCCCTATCCGCAGGAGGCGGTGCATAGCGGTCTGCAAGAGGCGGTGGTGAGTGCCTCGTTGGCCCGTCAGCTCTTTGGCTCGATAGAGGTGGTGGGGCAGACAATGCAGCTCAACTATGTGCCCTATCGCATCTGTGCCGTGGTGGGCGACGTGTCGGTGATGGCAGAGGCCAGCCATGCCGACGTGTGGGTGCCCTATACTTCCAACTCCACCCTGTATGACAACAATACGGAGGGGTTGGTGGGTACGTTCGCTTGCTACATCTTGGCTCCCTCTGCGTCCGACTTCCCGGCGATCCGGGCGGAGGTAGCCCGTAACGTGGAGAAACTCAATGCCAGCAAACGGGACTGGGAGTTGTTGCTCTCCGGGCAGCCGGATAGCCGCCTCGATCTGTTGGCTCGTGACAATGGGGCGTTCGGCGAGGCGGAGACCGGACTGTTGGTGTTGCGCTATGGCTTGATCGTCTTGCTGCTGATGCTGGTGCCGGCCATCAATATGAGTGGTTTGACACAGAGCCGGATGCGGCAGCGCATGGAGGAGCTGGGTGTGCGACGTGCTTTCGGGGCAACCCGTTGGCAGCTGATCCGACAGATCCTCTTGGAGAACCTGTTGCAGACCCTGATCGGTGGAGCGATCGGTTTCGGGTTATCCTATGTGGTAGTACTCGGCCTCTCCGGCTGGCTGTTGGATACGGGGGAGACCATCGAAGGGTTAGGCCAGGTGTTCGTGGGGGCGGATATGCTCTTCAACCCGCTCATCTTCCTCTTGGCGTTCGTGGCCTGCTTGGTGCTGAACCTGCTGAGCGCGGGCATTCCCGCCTGGCGTGCGGCCAATAACCCGATCGTGGAGTCGTTAAGCATTCATCGTTGAACCTATACCTTTATATATATACGTTATGTTACAGCATATCTTTACACTCATTTGGAACCAACGGCGGCAGAACGCTTGGATCGCTGCGGAGTTGTTTTTGGTGTCGATCCTCTTGTGGTATTTGGTGGATTGGCTCTACGTGATGGGCAATGTCTATTACCGTCCGATGGGATTTGACATCGACCATGTCTATGAGGTGCGTATGGCGGAGCTCTCGCAGAACAGCCCTGCCTATCAGGAGGGAGTACCAGAGGGTGCGGAAGCCCGGGCAGACTATTGTGAGCAGGTGTTGAACCGCCTACGTAGCTATCCTGGCGTGGAGGTGGCCGCTGCCATGACCAATAATCTTTGCCCCTATAACTTCAGTGGAATGTCTATGGCCTTTCGAGCCGATACCTGTTTGTTTGTCAGTTCTTATGGGGCAGTCACACCGGGTTACTTCTCGCTCTTCCGCATTGTGTCGAACGCCTGCTCTGCCGCCTCCTTAGACGAGGCTCTGCGGGAACCGAATGCCGCCATCCTAACCACGAACCCAGAGATGCCCATCCCCGACGGGGAGCTGTTGGGACAGACGCTCTATCAGCTTGGTGCGAAAGACTCCGTGCGGTATCGCATCGTAGGTGTCACGCCAGAGATCCGAAGGACGGCCTATGACATTCCCTTTCCGCAGATCTATATGCCGTTTGATTGGGCCGTGCATCTGAATGAATTGGTCTTCTGTGTGCGTGTCCGTCCGGAGGTGGACAGCCCGGAGTTTGCGGGTCGCCTCTTTCGGGAGCTGAAGGAATCGTTGCGTGTGGGCAACCGTTACCTCTCGCGGGTCGTCCCGCTCGCCGAGTCGCGCGATCAGATGCTCAAGGCGAATGGTACCGGCAATCAGGTGCGTACCCAGTTGGCCTTGGCGGGCTTCCTGTTAGTCAATATCTTCTTGGGGATCATCGGTACCTTCTGGTTCCGCACGGCCTATCGGCGGGGTGAGATGGGGTTGCGCATGGCGATGGGCTCTTCCCGTCGGTCGCTCTATCGGCTCCAGATTGGTGAGGCGTTAGGCTTGGTGTTGATCGCCTTCCTGCCCACGCTCCCCATCACCTTCAACATCACCATCGCCGAGTTGATCGAGGTGCATGCGATGCCGATCTCCCGCTTCCGCTTCTTCCTCTGCGAGGGCATCACCCTCTTGCTGTTGTGGGGCATGGCCTTTGCCGGTGCGTGGTATCCCGCTCGTCAATCCACCCGTCTCGCTCCCGC
>CAMGEM010000255.1 GCA_946055095.1 uncultured Parabacteroides sp.
AAGTCCACTCGATGGGGTTATCAAACCGCTTGTAGAAACCGGCCAAGGTGATCTGCTCGCCACGGCTGGGATAGAACTCATAACGCAAGTCGAGGTTGTGGACGTAACAGGGTTTCAGATCGACGTTACCCTGTACGTGCGAAGCCAGATCGAAGTCGTAATAGACCGAGGGAGAGACCTCACGGAACTCCTGTCGATTGACCGACTTACCATAGGAGAGACGCAACTGGTGCTGCTCGTTGAAGGTATAGGTGGAGTTGACCGAGGGGAAGAAATCGTGATAGCGATAGAACTTGCTCTGGTGACTCTCGATATCGTCTCGTGTATTCGTGATCAGCTCCATCTGGTTATACTCGTAGCGCACACCGGCATAGAGACTCAGCTTCCCGAAAGGAAGGGTGGTAGCTACATAACCAGCACCCAACGCATTGCGACCACTGTAACTGTTGCGCATCGCCTGTACCTCCAAGAGGTGCAACTTATCCGCACCGAAATAATCCGGGTTGGAGAGCAGTTCCGTCATATCCATCTGTCGGAATCCTGCCGGCATCTGGTTGTTGCTGACATCCCAGTTGTAGATAAACTCACGGGTACGGTAGGCACGAGAACGGTATTCGCCGTAAGCACCCACCTGCAACGTAGGTGTGAATGTGCCAAACTGAAAATCGTGGCGGTCGCCCACATTGGCGGAGATGATGTGCTCATCCAACTTGGTGAACTCACGGTTGATCTCGTTACCGGCGGTGAGCATCATCGTGCCCTGCTCCAAGGCATCGTCGATGGTGTAGCGACGGCGGTCGGGCATCCGGCGGTTGGCGTAGGAGTAGCTGGCGCTCCAGGTCAGTTCGTCGTTCGCACGGCTATGCTTACCGGTCAGCTGTCCGTTATAGGTCGTACGGCTGCGGTAGTAATACTCCGCACCGATCTCGTTATCTGATTGGGCATTCACGCCTGTACGATCGGTGTAGCGATCAGTAGAAAGCTGGTTGACAATGTTCTTCAGCTCTATCCGGTCATTACCTCCACTGGTGAGCAATGCCAAATTGAGCATGGCTCCGAGTCGCACATTGTTGTTATACTGGTTATCCACGGAGTGACGCAGATAGTTACTACGGTCGTTCGCCTGGTCATATACACCAAAGAGGTTATTGATCATGTCGGTGTAGGCACGTGTCTCGTTGGTGTAGTTGAGCGCACCCACCAATCCTACTTGCGCGCCATCCAGGTCCCAGCGGTGGCTCCAGTCAGCCCCCAACTTCAAATCGCCGAACGGCTTACGCTGCTTCACACGCCAATCGTTGTTGAAACCGTTGCCTTGCAAGTCGATCGCACTGGGCGTATTCAAGGTCTTCAAAGCCGCATCGAACCCACCGCTAAAAGGACGGAAACTACGGTCGAATCCCAAGAAATCCGTACTACCTCCCTTGGCA
Organism: uncultured Parabacteroides sp.; assembly: GCA_946055095.1. GTDB lineage: Bacteria > Bacteroidota > Bacteroidia > Bacteroidales > Tannerellaceae > Parabacteroides. The sequence goes on from CAMGEM010000255.1 coordinate 1,431, forward strand.
TAGCTGAAATCTTGGAATGCGGTTGCGTCATTCCAGTTGCCGCCAACAGAGATTCCCCAACGGTTCTCCGTCGGAATATCTTTCGTATAGATTTGGATGAATCCACCACTGAAATCCGCCGGATATTCGGGGCTGGGCGATTTCACGATCACCAAGTGGTCGATCTGGCTGCTGGGGATGATGTCGAACGAGAAGGCGCGTGAGTCCGCTTCCGAGCTGGGCACGGCACCTCCGTTGATCCATACATTATTATAACGTTGTGAGAGGCCGCGCACCATCACAAACTTATCCTCGATCAGGCTGACGCCCGGGATGCGCTTGATCACCTCACCCGCGTTGTTGTCTTGTGTCTTCTTGATCTCTTGGGCAGAGATGTTGTTCACCACGAGACGACTCTCTTTCGCCTGGGCGATCATGGCCATCTGTGTGTTGTGCCGTCTGACACCGGTCACCTTCACCTCACCTAAAGTCTGCTGATCCGCCTCCAACTGAATGGTCAGTTCTTCAGGCTCATCCGCAGCGGTAGCTTGCAGTGTAGCGGTCTTGTAAGCTACATATTGAATGGTCACGGTATAGGTGCCCTTTTTCAATCCGCTGATTTGGAAACGACCGTCGATGTCGGTTGCGGCACCTTGGCCATCTACCAAGACTGCCGCACCGATCAACGGTTCACCACTTTGTTTGTCGATTACCACTCCCTTAATGTCCGCAGCCAGAGCCGTAGCCGCTTGGACGAGCAAATAAAAACCTACAATCCCTTGTCTTACGAGTGCTTTTATCATATTATTCCTTTCTTGATTGCACTCGCGAAATAACATCAGCCGCATTGCTTCCGAATGACAGCCATGTGACAATCTGGTTACGTTTAATTGCTCCCCTATTTTTTCCCAACTGGGGACCTATTTTCCCCAGTTAGCGCAATAATTTGCTCATACTACCCACGTTGTTTCGCATGCACAAAGGCAATGAACGCCTGCACATCCTCGAAACGATCCAGCTTGACCGTGTACATTTGATTACCCATGGCCGCTGAAAAGATCTCCGGCATCCGTTCGCACATCACCATCGCCTGGCCATAGCGAGCAAGCACCTCCTCATGGCTGTGCT
>CAMGEM010000256.1 GCA_946055095.1 uncultured Parabacteroides sp.
GTACGGCGGTTCGAATCCGCCAGGAACCTCTCCTTTAATCATAACTTCATGCACGAGAGACTTATTATTCTAGATTTCGGCTCGCAAACAACACAGCTTATTGGCCGTCGGGTCAGAGAGTTGAATATGTATTGCGAGATTGTTCCATATAACAAATTCCCACATGATGCGACAGACGTAAAGGGTGTGATTCTTTCCGGTAGTCCTTATTCAGTGTATGATGAGAATGCTTTCAAGGCAGATTTAACGCAGATCCGGGGTAAATATCCGGTGTTAGGCATTTGCTATGGAGCGCAGTTCTTGGCTTATACATCGGGTGGCAAGGTGGAGCCGGCAAACTCACGAGAGTATGGTCGGGCTAACTTGACTACTATCCAGGGTGAGGATCCTTTATTGAAAGATATACCTGTCGGTTCACAGATTTGGATGTCGCATGGCGATACGATCACCGCTCTTCCGGAGAACTTCAAGATTATTGCCAGCACCGATGACGTGCAGGCCGCTGCTTATCATGTAGAGGGCGAGCAGACATGGGGTGTGCAGTTCCATCCGGAGGTGTTCCATACGAAGGATGGTACGAAATTGCTCGACAATTTCTTGAATATCTGCGGATGTGCGAAAGATTGGACACCGGCTTCGTTTATCGAATCAACCGTAAAAGAGTTGAAAGAGAAGTTGGGCGATGACAAGGTGATCCTGGCGCTATCTGGTGGTGTGGATTCATCTGTTACGGCGGTGTTGCTCAACAAGGCGATCGGTAAGAACTTGACTTGTATCTTTGTGGATCACGGTTTGTTGCGTAAGAACGAGTTTGAGAATGTGCTGAGAGACTATGAGCACTTAGGATTGAACGTGATCGGCGTGAATGCCAAGGAAAAGTTCTATGGCGAGTTGGCCGGCGTGAGCGATCCGGAGAAGAAACGCAAGATTATCGGTAAGGGCTTCATCGACGTGTTTGACGAGGAGGCACACAAGCTGAAAGATATAAAATGGTTGGGTCAAGGTACGATCTATCCGGATGTGATTGAGTCCTTGTCTATTACAGGTACGGTAATCAAGAGCCACCACAATGTGGGCGGTCTGCCTGCGAAGATGAACTTGAAGCTGGTTGAGCCGCTTCGCTTGCTGTTCAAGGATGAGGTTCGTCGAGTAGGTATGGAATTAGGTATGCAACCGCACTTGATTAAGCGTCATCCCTTCCCGGGTCCCGGTTTGGGTATTCGTATCTTGGGTGACATCACTGCTGAGAAGGTACGTATCCTGCAGGACGCAGATGATATTTACATGTCGTTGATGCGTGAGTGGGGCCTATATGATAAAGTATGGCAGGCTGGTGCTATCTTATTGCCTATCCGTTCCGTTGGAGTAATGGGTGATGAGCGTACCTACGAGAATACAGTCGCTTTGCGTGCTGTTACCTCTACGGATGCGATGACTGCCGATTGGGCACAGTTGCCTTACGAGTTCTTGGCGAAGGTCTCTAACGAGATCATTAACAAGGTGAAAGGTGTCAATCGCGTAGTCTATGACATCAGCTCAAAACCACCTTCGACAATTGAGTGGGAATAATCACAACTTCTATATTTATTAGGGAAAAGGCGATCGAAAGGTCGCCTTTTCTGTTTCTCTATCCTTTTATTCCTACCAATCTCCAAATTTCTTCAACAAAAACCATCATCGAGCGAATCAATCTGTTCATTGATACATTTTGGCTGTCTGCTGAAAACAATTGTTGGGTGCCTTAAATTTATTCAAATTCGCATCGGATTAACACAACGTTTTTAACCCATTTGTATCATGAACTCACAGAATGCGATTTCAAAGAGCAGATTAGGCTTAGCTTTATGCTGCTTGTTAGCCGGAGGCGCAGTGCTTCCGCAGAGTTCAATGCTGAGAGCAGAAGTTTCAGTCTCACAACAGCAACGAACAGTGACGGGTGTCGTTACAGACACCAAGGGTGAACCCTTATTGGGTGTAAATGTCATCGTGAAAGGTACCACTAACGGTACGATTACCGATCTCGATGGTAAGTTCTCTTTGGAGGTAGAGCCGAATGCTATCCTCGTAATTTCCTACATTGGTTATGTAACTCAGCAGACTCCTGTGACGGGCACATCCATGAAGATTGCCTTGAAAGAGGACACGCAGAATTTGGATGAGGTTGTGGTCGTAGGTTACGGTACGCAGCAGAAGAAGGATATCACTGGATCTGTCGCTGTCGTTGATACGGAGCAGTTGCTCGCCTCTTCCGGTTCTTCCGCAACGCAACAGTTGCAAGGTAAAGCAGCGGGTGTGCAGATCGGTACGAACGGTGCACCGGGTTCCGCAACGATGGTACGTATCCGTGGTATCAACTCTATCAATGATAACGGTCCGTTGTATGTCATCGATGGAGTCTCCACTCGTGACCAGGATTTGAGCTCCTTGAACCCGAACGACATTGAGAGTATGCAGGTGTTGAAGGATGCCTCCTCTGCAGCTATCTATGGTGCGCAGGCTGCCAACGGTGTCATCTTGATCACCACGAAGAAGG